>JBDTVC010000052.1:0-24515 GCA_040007475.1 Burkholderiales bacterium | reverse complement strand
TCGCCGGCTGCGACGAGGCCAAGGAAGAGGTCAAGGAACTGGTCGACTTCCTGAAAGACCCGCAGAAGTTCCAGAAGCTGGGCGGGCGCATCCCGCGAGGTGTGTTGCTGGTCGGCCCTCCGGGAACCGGCAAGACCTTGCTGGCGAAGGCGATCGCTGGCGAGGCCAAGGTTCCGTTTTTCTCGATTTCGGGCTCCGACTTCGTCGAGATGTTCGTCGGTGTCGGCGCGGCCCGCGTGCGCGACATGTTCGAGCAGGCCAAGAAGAGCGCGCCTTGCATCATCTTCGTCGACGAAATCGACGCGGTCGGCCGCCACCGCGGCGCTGGCCTGGGCGGCGGCAACGACGAACGCGAGCAGACGCTGAACCAAATGCTGGTCGAGATGGACGGCTTCGAGACCAACCTCGGCGTGATCGTGATGGCCGCGACGAATCGTCCGGACATCCTCGACCCCGCGCTGCTGCGCCCGGGTCGCTTCGACCGCCAGGTCTATGTGACGCTGCCCGATGTGCGTGGCCGTGAAGCCATCCTGAACGTGCACATGCGCAAGGTGCCGGTCGGGCAGGACATCCGCGCCGACATCCTCGCGCGCGGCACGCCGGGCTTCTCCGGCGCCGATCTCGCCAACCTGGTCAACGAATCGGCCCTGTTCGCCGCGCGCCGCAACGGCCGTGTCGTCGAGATGGTCGACTTCGAGAAGGCCAAGGACAAGATCATGATGGGCCCGGAGCGCAAGTCCATGGTCATGGCCGAAGAGGAACGCCGCAATACGGCGTACCACGAGGCTGGCCATGCGCTGGTGGCGCGGCTGGTGCCCAAGGCCGACCCAGTCCACAAGGTCACGGTGATTCCCCGTGGCCGTGCGCTCGGCGTGACGATGCAGTTGCCCGAAGGCGACCGCTACAGCACCGACAAGATCCGCATGGAAAGCACGATTGCGATCCTGTTCGGCGGCCGCATCGCCGAAGAGGTGTTCATGGGCGAGATGACGACCGGCGCGAGCAACGACTTCGAGCGCGCGACGCATATCGCCCGCGACATGGTCACGCGCTACGGCATGACCGACGCGCTGGGTACGATGGTCTACGCCGAGAACGAGGGCGAGGTCTTCCTCGGTCGCTCGGTGACCAAGACCACGTCGATGAGCGAGCGCACGATGCAGGCGGTCGATCACGAGATCCGCCGCATCCTCGACGAGCAGTACGCCGTGGCGCGCAAGCACATCGAGGACAACAAGGACAAGATGCACGCGATGGCCAACGCGCTGCTCGAATGGGAAACCATCGACACCGAGCAGATCGACGACATCATGAACGACAAGCCGCCCCGCCCGCCGAAGGACTGGACGCCGTCGATCAACAAGGCGGTGCCGCCAGTGCCGCCGGTCACGCCCGGCAGCGCGCCGGCTGCGGCCTGAGGTCCTTCACCGGGCCAACTGACACGGGGCTTCGGCCCCGTTTTCCATGATCTTCTGGCAAACCACCCGCTTCCGGATCGATCTGACGCGCCCGCAGGTCATGGGCATTGTCAACGTGACGCCGGACTCCTTCTCCGACGGTGGTCGCACGGCGGCCGCGGCGATCGCGCACTGTGAACAACTGATCGCCGAGGGCGCGGACATGCTGGACATCGGCGGCGAGTCGACGCGCCCTGGCTCGCAGCCCGTCCCGCTGGCCGAAGAACTCGCCCGCGTGCTGCCCGTGCTCGATGCCGCGCTGACGCTTGGTTGCCCCGTCTCGATCGACACCAGCAAGGCCGAGGTCATGCGCGCAGTGCTGGAGCGTGGCGCTGACATCGTCAACGACATCCAGGCGCTCCAGGCACCGGCTGCGCTCGAGGTCGTCGCCTCGCATCCGAATTGCGGCGTGTGCCTGATGCACATGCGCGGCGACCCGGCGACGATGCAGCAGCGGCCGCAGTACGACGACGTTCTCGCCGAAGTGCGCGCGTTCCTCGACGAGCGGATGCGCGCGTTGCAGGCGCTCGGGGTGGTCCAGGAGCGCATCGTGCTCGATCCCGGCATCGGTTTCGGCAAGAGCGTGGCGCACAACCTCGACCTCTTGCGGCGCCAGAGTGAACTGCTCGCGCTGGGCCGACCGCTGCTCGTCGGCTGGTCGCGCAAGTCGACGCTGGGCGCGATCACCGGCCGCGACGTGTCGCAGCGGCAATCGGCGAGTGTGGCTGCGGCGCTGGCTGCCGTCGTGGCGGGCGCGTGCATCGTCCGCGTTCACGATGTGGCGGCCACCGTGGATGCGCTGAAGGTCTGGCAGGCGGCCGGCCTCGTGCGCGGATAATCCGCAGCCTTGGCGCAGGAACAACCACACCAGCATGAGCAACGACAGAACCTATTTCGGGACCGACGGCATCCGTGGCACGGTCGGTGAATCCCCGATCACGCCCGACTTCATGCTGCGGCTCGGCCACGCCGTCGGCCGGGTGCTGCGCACGGGCGACAGGAAGCCCACCGTGCTGATCGGCAAGGACACGCGCATCTCGGGCTACATGATCGAATCCGCGCTCGAGGCCGGCTTTGCGTCGGCCGGTGTCGACGTGCTGCTGACCGGCCCGTTGCCGACGCCGGGCGTCGCGTACCTGACGAAGGCGCTGCGGCTCGACTTGGGCGTCGTGATCAGCGCCTCGCACAACCCGTTCGGCGACAACGGCATCAAGTTCTTCTCGGCGCGCGGCGAGAAGCTGCCCGATGCCTGGGAGCAGCAGGTCGAGGCGGTGCTCGAGCAGCCCGCGCAATGGGTCGATTCGGCCAGCCTCGGCAAGGCCCGGCGCATCGACGACGCGCGAGGCCGCTACATCGAGTTCTGCAAGGGCACGTTCAGCAGCGAGCTCTCGCTGAAGGGCATGAAAATCGTCGTCGATGCGGCCCACGGTGCGGCCTATCACGTCGCGCCTGACGTGTTCCACGAGTTGGGGGCCGAGGTCATCCCGATCGGCTGCAGCCCGAACGGGACCAACATCAATGCCGGCTTCGGTGCCACCGCGCCGGCGGCGCTGGTCGCGGCCGTGAAGCAGCACGGCGCGGACTACGGCGTGGCGCTCGACGGTGACGCCGATCGCCTGCAGGTGGTCGACGCGGCAGGGCGCCTGTACAACGGTGACGAACTGCTCTACCTGATGGTGACCGAGCGCCTGGCGCAAGGCCTGCCGGTTCCGGGGGTGGTCGGCACCTTGATGACGAACATGGCCGTCGAGGTCGCACTGCGTGATCGCGGGATCGAGTTCGTGCGTGCCAAGGTCGGCGACCGCTACGTGCTGGAAGAACTGTCCGCGCGCGGCTGGCAGCTCGGTGGCGAGGGTTCGGGCCACCTGCTCGCGCTCGACAAGCACACGACCGGTGACGGCATCGTCAGCGCGCTGCTGGTGCTGCAGGCTGCGACCCGCAGCGGCCGCACGCTGGCCGATTTGCTCGCCGACGTGACGCTGTTCCCGCAGACGCTCATCAACGTGCGTCTGAAGCCGGGCAGCGACTGGAAGGCGAATGCCGCGCTCGCCGCCGCGCAGGTGGATGTGACGCGCGAACTCGGCAGCCAGGGCCGGGTGCTGATCCGCCCGTCCGGGACCGAGCCGCTGGTGCGCGTGATGGTCGAGGCGCGGGATGCAGCGCAGGCGCAACGCTGCGCCGAGCGGATGGCGCAGACGCTGCGCTGACCGGCCCGCGCCGGGTCACTTCGGCGGCGCTTCGTCTGCCGTCACGAACGTGCCCGAGCGATACAACGACAGATCGCCGCCCTGAACGGTCTTCATCGGACCATTCTTGACATCGGCAGAAGCCATCGTGCCGGGCACGACGTGATAGCTCAGGACGGCCTTCAGGCGTGCCTTGTCCTTGCCGAGCGCGTCGACCATCGCCGTCGGCACCGCCTTGAACGCCTCGTCGGTCGGCACGAACACGGTGTATGGGCCGGCGCCCTTCAGCGTGTCGGTCAGGCCGGCTTCCTGGATCAGCCGATTGGCGGTGCTCAGCTGCGGGTTCGCGGCGATGGTCTGCGCGACCGTGGTGGCGGCCGGCGTGGCGGCGC
Organism: Burkholderiales bacterium; assembly: GCA_040007475.1. Lineage (GTDB taxonomy): Bacteria > Pseudomonadota > Gammaproteobacteria > Burkholderiales > Burkholderiaceae_C > LMDS01. The sequence goes on along the minus strand of JBDTVC010000052.1, from coordinate 20,480 downwards.
AGGCGCTCAACAGAAGTGCTGCGGCCAGCGGTGCCGACGTGACCAACAGGCGTCTTTGCATGGTTTCCGCCAGTGAGTGGATGTCGAGTCATCGCGCGGCCAATGCAGCCATCGTGACAACTTCGTGAATCGCGCGTGACAGCCGAAGGGGCCTGTCACAGTCGTGTCACACGCCATCCATAGAGTCTCGGGCATCGAAGACCAACGCACAGAAAGGTGTTCCCGTGAAGATTTCGCTCGCTCGATCCGCCGCCCTCATCGCCGCTCTCGGCGCCTCCACCGCGTTCGCACAGGACGTGACCGGCGCGGGTGCCTCGTTCCCCGCCCCGGTCTATGCCAAGTGGGCCGATGCCTACAACAAGGCGACCGGCGCGCGCATCAACTACCAATCGGTTGGCTCCGGTGCCGGCATCAAGCAGATCAACGCGAAGACGGTCGACTTCGGCGCCTCCGATGCGCCGCTGACCGATGACGTGCTCTCGAAGGATGGCCTGATCCAATTCCCGACCGTGATCGGCGGCGTCGTGCCGGTCGTCAACATCAAGGGCATCTCCCCGGGCCAGCTGAAGCTGACCGGCCAGGTGCTGGGTGACATCTACCTCGGCAAGATCACGAAGTGGAACGACCCGGCGCTGACGGCGCTGAACCCGGGTGTCGCGCTGCCCGACGCGGCGATCGCCCCGGTGCGCCGCGCCGATGGCTCGGGCACCAGCTTCAACTTCACGAACTACCTGTCGAAGGTCAACGCCGAGTGGAAGACGAAGGTCGGCGAAGGCACGGCCGTGAACTGGCCGACCGGCGCCGGTGGCAAGGGCAACGAGGGCGTGTCGGCCTTCGTGCAGCGCCTGCCGAACTCGATCGGCTACGTCGAGTACGCGTATGCCAAGCAGAACAAGATGGCCTACACGCTGCTGAAGAACGAGGCCGGCACCTTCGTCGCGCCGGACGACGCGACCTTCAAGGCCGCCGCTGCGAATGCCGACTGGAACAAGACCTTCTACCAGGTGCTGACCAACCAGCCGGGCAAGGACTCGTGGCCGATCACGGCCGCGACCTTCATCATGATGCACAAGGTGCAGGACAAGCCCGTCAACGCGACCAACACGCTGAAGTTCTTCGACTGGGCCTATGGCACTGGCGACAAGATGGCCGCCGATCTGGACTACGTGCCGATGCCCGACTCGGTCAAGACGCTGGTGCACAAGCTCTGGACCGACAGCATCAAGGACGCCTCGGGCAAGACCGTTGCGTCGAAGTGAGTCGACGACGTTCAGCTGCCTGAGGGAATCGCCGTGGCCGCTACACTCCCCGCAACCCCGTACAACCCGCCCGACACCATGGCACGAACCCAGGTGCCCGGGCGCCCGCCGGCCAAGCGCCGCGTCGCGCCCTGGGCCGATACGCTGTTCTCGGTGCTGGCCCATGGTGCGGCATGGCTGACGCTGGCGCTGCTGGCCGGCATCATCGGCTCGCTCGTCATCGGTGCCGCGCCGGCCATCAAGGAATACGGCCTGTCGTTCCTGTGGACGAGCGACTGGGACCCGGTGCAGAACAAGTACGGCGGCCTGGTGATGATTTACGGCACGCTGGTCACCTCGCTGATCGCGCTGCTGATCGCGGTGCCGGTGAGCTTCGGCATCGCGCTGTTCCTCACCGAGCTGTCGCCCGCATGGCTGAAGCGTCCGCTCGGCACGGCGATCGAGCTGCTCGCGGCGATCCCGTCGATCGTCTACGGCATGTGGGGCCTGCTCGTGTTCAGCCCGCTGCTGTCGAGCTATGTGCAGCAGCCGCTGCAGTCGCTGTTCAGCGGCGTGCCTTATCTCGGCGCGCTGTTCTCCGGCCCGCCGGTGGGCATCGGGCTGCTGTCTGCCGGGATCATCCTGGCGATCATGATCATCCCGTTCATCGCTTCGGTGATGCGCGATGTGTTCGAGGTCACGCCGCCGCTGCTGAAAGAGTCGGCGTATGGCCTGGGCTCGACGACCTGGGAGGTCATGTTCAAGGTCGTGTTGCCCTACACCAAGACCGGCGTCGTCGGCGGCATCATGCTCGGGCTCGGCCGCGCGCTCGGTGAGACGATGGCCGTGACTTTCGTGATCGGCAACCAGAACCAGCTGAACTCGGCGTCGCTGTTCGAGGCGGCCAACAGCATCACGTCGGCGCTCGCGAACGAGTTCGCGGAGGCGGGCGAGGGCCTGCACCAAGCCTCGCTGATCTACCTCGGTCTCGTGCTGTTCTTCATCACCTTCGTCGTGCTCGCCTGCTCGAAGCTGCTGCTCGCGCAACTGAAGAAGAGCGAAGGGGCGCGCGCATGAACACGACCACACTGTCTGTGCAAGCGCAGTCCCTGCAAGCCTCGCGTGTCAGCAAGCACGCCAGGCGCAAGCGTGTGAACACGATCGCGCTGACGCTGTCGCTCGCCGCAATGGCCTTCGGCCTGTTCTGGCTGATCTGGATCCTGGTCGAGACGGTGCGCCTCGGCATCGGCGGCCTGTCGCTGTCGCTGTTCACGCAGATGACGCCGCCGCCGCAGTCCGAAGACGGCGGCCTCGCGAACGCGATCTTCGGCTCGGTGACGATGGTCACGCTGGCCACGCTGATCGGCACGCCGATCGGCATCCTCGCCGGCATCTACCTCGCCGAGTATGGACAGAAGACCTGGCTGGGCAGCGTCACGCGCTTCATCAACGACATCCTGCTCGCGGCACCCTCGATCGTCGTCGGCCTGTTCATCTACTCGGTGATCGTCGCGCGGATGAAGAGCTTCTCCGGCTGGGCGGGCATTCTCGCGCTGGCGCTGATCGTGATCCCGGTCGTGATCCGCACGACCGAGAACATGCTCTCGTTGATCCCGAACGCGCTGCGCGAAGCCGCCTACGCACTGGGCACGCCGAAGTGGAAGGTCATCATGACGGTGACGCTGAAGTCGGCTCGGGCCGGCGTGCTCACCGGCATCCTGCTGGCGTTGGCGCGCATCGCCGGCGAGACCGCGCCGCTGCTGTTCACCGCGCTGTCGAACCAGTTCTGGACCAGCGACCTGAGCTCGCCGATGGCCAGCCTGCCGGTGACGATCTTCAAGTTCGCGATGAGCCCTTACGAGAACTGGCAGAAGCTGGCGTGGGCGGGGGTCTTCCTGATCACGCTGGGTGTGCTCGTGCTCAACATCCTGGCGCGCACCTTTCTGCGCAACAAACACTGAAGCCCCGATGGACACCAAAGTCAACCTGCCCGTGACCGAGAAGGCCAAGCTCTCGGTCCGCAATCTGAACTTCTACTACAGCAGCTTCCACGCGCTGAAGAACATCAACCTCGACATTCCGCAGAACAAGGTCACCGCGTTCATCGGCCCGTCGGGCTGCGGCAAGTCCACGCTGCTGCGCACCTTCAACCGCATGTTCGAGCTGTACCCGGACCAGCGCGCCGAAGGCGAGATCCTGCTCGACGGCGAGAACATCCTGACCTCGAAGGACGACGTCTCGCTGATTCGCGCCAAGGTCGGCATGGTCTTTCAGAAGCCCACGCCATTCCCGATGTCGATCTACGACAACATCGCGTTCGGCGTGAAGCTGTTCGAGACTCTGCCGCGGATCGAGATGGACGAGCGTGTCGAGTGGGCGCTGAAGAAGGCCGCGCTCTGGAACGAGGTCAAGGACAAGCTCAACCAGAGCGGTTCGGGCCTGTCGGGTGGCCAGCAGCAGCGTCTGTGCATCGCGCGCGGCATCGCGATCAAGCCCGAGGTGCTGCTGCTCGATGAGCCGTGCTCGGCGCTCGACCCGATCTCCACCGGCAAGATCGAGGAACTGATCCACGAGCTGAAGACCGACTACACCGTCGTGATCGTCACGCACAACATGCAGCAGGCGGCGCGCAGCTCCGACTACACGGCCTACATGTACCTCGGCGATCTGATCGAGTTCGGGCCGACCAACGAGGTGTTCATGAAGCCGAAGAAGAAGGACACCGAGGACTACATCACCGGGAGATTCGGATGAGCGACAAACACCTGTCGACGCAGTTCGACGCCGAGCTCAGCGGCATCTCGACGCGCGTGCTCGAGATGGGCGGCATCGTCGAATCGCAAGTGGCGCGTTCGGTCTATGCGCTGACCAACTTCAGCGCCGAGATCGCGTCCGAGGTCTTGATGACCGAGGAGCGCGTGAACCAGATCGAGATCGAGATCGACCGCGACCTCTCGACCATCATCGCGCGCCGCCAGCCGACTGCGCGCGACCTGCGGCTGCTGATCGCGATCTCGAAGACGATCGCGAACCTCGAGCGTGTCGGCGACGAAGCGGCGCGTATCGCCCGCACTGTGCAGCGGTTGCTGAACTCCGGCGTGTCGAGCCGGCTGCGCCTGCCGGTCAAGGACCTCGGCTACGAGGCCGAGCTGGCTGTGGCGCAGCTGCGCAAGGCGCTCGACGCGTTCGCGCGGCTCGACGTCGAAAAGGCCGTCGAGGTGCTGAAGGCGGACGACCTGATCGATCAGGAGTTCGAGGGCCTGATGCGCAAGCTGATCACGTTCATGATGGAAGACCCGCGCACGATCTCGTCGAGCATCGACCTCGTGTTCGTCGCGAAGGCGATCGAGCGCGTCGGCGACCATGCGAAGAACCTGGCCGAGCAGATCATCTACATCGTCAAGGGCACCGATGTTCGCCACAATTCGGTGAATGACGTGGAGTCCCTGGTCCGATGAAGGGGGGTACGAGATGAGCCACATCCTCGTTGTCGAAGACGAATCGGCGATCGCCGAGCTGATCTCGATCAACCTGCGGCATGCCGGCTTCGAAGTCACGATCGCGGCCACGGCAGAGCAGGCGCAGGCAGCTGTCGATGGCGTGCTGCCCGACCTGATCATCCTGGACTGGATGCTGCCCGGGCAATCGGGCCTCGCCCTTGCGAAGCGCTGGCGCGGTGAGCAGCGCACGCGCGAGCTGCCGGTCATCATGCTGACGGCCCGCGCCGACGAGGCCGACAAGATCGCGGGGCTCGATGCCGGGGCCGACGACTACCTCACCAAGCCGTTCTCGACCAACGAACTGATGGCCCGCATCCGAGCGGTGCTTCGCCGCAAGGCGCCGGAGGCGCTCGATTCGGCCGTCGAGATCGGCGCGCTGAAGATCGATCCGGCCACGCGCCGCGTCAGCCGTGGCACCGCGGAAGTGAAGGTCGGTGCAACCGAATTCCGGCTGCTGCATTTCTTCATGACGCATCCCGAGCGCGTGCACAGCCGCGCGCAGTTGCTCGATCGCGTCTGGGGCGACCACGTGTTCATCGAGGAGCGCACCGTCGACGTGCACGTGAAGCGTTTGCGCGAGGCCCTGACCCCGGTGCAATGCGCGCACATGATCGAGACCGTGCGTGGGGCGGGCTATCGCCTGACGCAGCAGGCGACAGTGCCGGCGCTGTCGGCGTGATGCCAGGTCGCCGATGAACTGGCTGCTGCCCCGGCTGCTGGCCACCGCGGTGGCCACGCTCGCCGGCGGCCTGCTCGGAGGCATGCTCACCGATTGGCATGCGCCTGTCTTTGGCGCGCTGCTGGGCTTTGCCGGCGCGTTGAGCGTGATCGCCGTGCGCGACACGCTGCACGGCTACCGATTGATCGAATGGCTTCGGGGGTCGCAGGAGGGGTTGGCACCACGCGATGCCGGGCTCTGGGGCGAACTCGGCTACCGCATCGAACGGTCCATCCGTCTGCGCGAGCAGGCGGCGTCGCTGGAGCGTGAGCGCCTGACGCAATTCCTGTCGGCTATCGAAGCCTCGCCGAACGGTGTGATGCTGCTCGACGCGAGCGACCAGATCGACTGGTGCAACTCGCTGGCGGCCGACCATTTCGGGCTCGATCCGCAACGTGATCGCCGCCAGCGCGTGACGAACCTCGTGCGCGCGCCGGCGTTCGTCGGCTATCTGCAGGCGGGCCATTTCGACGACGCTATCCAAATGCCGGACCCGCGTGGCCGGCGTACGCTGTCGGTGCTGGTGCGAGGCTACGGCGAAGACCTGAAGCTGGTCCTGTCGCAGGACATCACCGAGCGCGAGCGCTCGGACGGCATGCGGCGCGACTTCGTCGCCAACGTCTCGCACGAGATCCGCACACCGCTCACGGTGCTCGCCGGATTCATCGAGACGATGGTGAACCTGCCGCTCACCGAGGTCGAACGCAAACGCGTGCTGACGCTGATGACGCAGCAGGCTGACCGCATGGGCACGTTGGTGAGCGACCTGCTGACGCTCGCGCAACTCGAGGGCAGCCCGCGCCCGCACGCCGATCGCTGGGTCGCGATCGGCCCGCTGCTGGCGCAGGTCGAAGCCGACGCACTGGTGTTGTCGGCGCGGCGGCACACCCTGGTGTTCCCCACGGGCATCGACGTTCAGATCGCCGGGGCGCAGAACGAGTTGCTCAGCGCGATCACCAACCTGGTCAGCAACGCGGTGCGCTACACGCCCGAAGGTGGGCGCATCGAGCTGACGTGGCGGCAGCTCGCCGACGGGGCGGGCGAGCTCGCCGTGGTTGATTCGGGCCTGGGCATCGCGCGCGAGCACCTTCCGCGATTGACGGAGCGCTTCTACCGCGTCGACGGCAGCCGCTCGCGCGACACGGGGGGCACCGGCCTGGGGTTGGCGATCGTCAAGCACGTGGCGCAGCGCCATGGCGGCGAACTCGTGATCGAGAGCGAACTCGGGCGCGGGTCGACCTTCCGGCTCGTGTTCCCCGCAGTGCGCGTGCGTCGCGTCACTGAGCCGCGGGAAGCGCTCGCCGATACACCGCTGTGATCTCTTCGTCGCTGGTGTTGCGGCGCTCGCGCGCGAGCAGTTTCCAGCCCGCGCCCGGTGAGCGGGTCGCCTGCCGCGTCTGCATCTGCAGCAGGAACTCGCAGCGTGCGGTTGCGGCGGGTGTCACGGCATCGACGTGAAAGCCGCCGAGGTACTCCAGCGCGACGACCTGGGCTCGCGACACGCCGGGTGCCGCGATGCATGAGCCGGCGGGCACCTGCTTCGCAACGCGCTGAACGAGCGAGCGGTAGCTGCGCGCCTGGTCGAGCGGGGGCAGCAAGAGCGTCATCACCAGCAGCCAGCACAGCGCGACGCCGCTGGCGGGCAGCACGAGGCTCTTCCACAGCGGGTGGCGGTTGCGGCCGGTGCGCCACTTCACGAGCCAGAGCCACGCCAGCGTGCCCAGCACCGCGAGCGCCAGCGCGAGCAGCGAGAAGCTGGGCACGTAGCCGGGCGCGAGGCGGGCGATGTTCGCAGCCGGCTGGGCGGGCACACCGGTCTGCATCGATGCGTAGACGACCCAGATGACGATCGCGAACGCCGTGAAGAAACAGACCGAGAACCAGTCGATCGCCGCGGCGGTGCTGCGCTGCAGTGTCGGCAGCGTGAACGCGGCAAGCACGGCAAGCGGCGGCAGGCCGAGCATCAGCGCACGCTCGGAGGCGCCCATCGCGATGCAGGCCAGCAGGCTCACGAGCGCGCAGCCGAGCGGGATCGCGATGTGCCGGTTCGACAGGTGATCGCGCCAGCGCCAGACGGTCCAGAGCGCGAGCGGCCAGGCCGGCCACGTGAACCACGCCAGCATGCGCAACAGCTCGAGCGCGCCGGCGGGCGACAACGTGGACGCATCGACGCGCACGGCCCAGGCACCGAGCGCGGTGGCGAGCGCGATGGCGAGCACGGTGCTGCATGCAATCCAGCGCACGAAGTGGCGCGCGGGCTCGTAGGTGGATGCATTGCAGATCACGCCGCCGACGATGCCGAGTGCCACTGCGATGCTCGGCGCGCCGCTGGCCGCCAGCGCGGGCAACGCGATGAGCACCGCCAGCTTGGGTTCGAGGCCGCGGAACGGGCTGGCTGCAAGGGCGTAGACAAACAGCGCCACGCTGGCGAGTTGCGCGAGTTCTGGCGTCGTCTCGTGGCCGAGCTGCAGCAGGCCGAGCGTGGCGACCAGCGCGAGCAGCGCGCCGTCGGCAATCGCGCGGGCGTAGTCCACCGGGTTGGCCTCGCCGCCGAACGCGAACGGCAGCGGCTGGGCGGCATCGGTGCGCGCGAGGTGGTAGGTCGCGTACCAGGTCAGCACGAGCACCAGCACCAGCAGCAGCGCGAACGGGATGCGCGCCGCGAGCGCGGGGCCGAACCAGGGGCCGAGCAGCTTGATGAAGACGGCGCCGAGCCAGTAGGGCAGCAGCGCGGCATCGGCGGGCAGGCCGCCGACCGTTGGCGAAAGCCACGACGTGTGGCCCTGCGCGATGTTGACCATGTAGCCGAACGCCGTGATGTCGGCGCTCTTCCACGGATCACGCCCGAAGACCCCTGGCAGCACGTACGCGGCACAGAACAGCAGCAGTGCGACGCGCGGCAGCCGCTGGGCGGCGCGCTGGGTCACAAGGGCAGGGTTGGGCGAGTTCACTGGCGCGGATCATGCCACCGGCACGGCAATGAAAAAGGCAGCCGAAGCTGCCTTTTTGGTGAGCGGCGCAAGAATCACTTCTTGGTGCTGAGGTGCGCAAACTTGTTGCGGAACTTCTCGACGCGACCGCCGAGCGAGTCGACGCTCTTTTGCGTGCCGGTGTAGAACGGGTGCGATTCGCTGGTGGTTTCCAGCTTGAAGAGCGGCAGCTCGCGACCGTCTTCCATCTTGATCGTTTCCTTGGCCTGCGCGCACGAGCGCGTCACGAACTTGAAGCCGTTGGACAGGTCCACGAAGCACACTTCGCGGTACGTGGGGTGAATGCCTTCTTTCATGGGGTCGCCTTGTGTGTTGCGGGAGCCACGCCAAACGACTTGGCGCACTTGCCGACAGCGGTAAGCCTTTGATTATAGCGTGAAATCCCCGATTAGCCGCCCCGGCGCATCATGTCGAAGAAGTCATGGTTGTTCTTGGTCGACTTCATCTTGTCGAGGATGAACTCCATCGCCTCGATCTCGTCCATCGGATACAGGAGCTTGCGCAGGATCCAGGTCTTTTGCAGGATTTCAGGCTGCAGCAACAGTTCCTCGCGGCGCGTGCCGCTCTTGTTGATCAGGATCGACGGGTAGACACGCTTCTCGGCCATACGGCGATCCAGGTGGATTTCGCAGTTGCCGGTGCCCTTGAACTCCTCGTAGATCACTTCGTCCATCCGGCTGCCGGTGTCGATCAGCGCGGTGCCGATGATGGTCAGCGAGCCGCCTTCCTCGACATTGCGCGCTGCGCCGAAGAAGCGCTTCGGGCGCTGCAGCGCGTTCGAGTCCATGCCGCCGGTCAACACCTTGCCGCTGGATGGCAGCACGTTGTTGTAGGCCCGGGCCAGGCGGGTGATCGAGTCGAGCAGGATCACCACGTCTTTCTTCATCTCGACCAGGCGCTTGGCGCGCTCGATCACCATCTCGGCGACCTGCACGTGGCGTGCGGCGGGTTCGTCGAAGGTCGAACTGATGACCTCACCGCGCACCGTGCGGACCATCTCGGTCACTTCCTCGGGCCGCTCGTCGACGAGCAGCACGATCAGGTAGACCTCGGGGTGGTTGGCGACCAGCGCGTGGGCCAGCTGCTGCATCATCACCGTCTTGCCGGTCTTGGGCTGCGCAACCAGCAACGCGCGCTGGCCTTTGCCGATCGGCGCGACCAGGTCGATGATGCGGCTCGTGATGTTCTCGTCGCTCTTGATGTCGCGCTCGAGCTTGAACTGCTCCTTGGGGAACAAGGGCGTCAGGTTCTCGAACATGACCTTGTGCTTGCTCTCCTCGGGGGCGACGCCGTTGACGCGGTCGACCTTCACGAGCGCGAAGTAGCGTTCCCCGTCCTTCGGCACCCGGACCTCGCCTTCGATCGCGTCACCCGTGTGCAGGTTAAAGCGCCGGATCTGGCTGGGGCTGAGGTAGATATCGTCGGTGCTCGCCATGTAGCTCGCGTCGGGCGAGCGCAGGAAGCCGAAGCCATCGGGCAGCACCTCGAGCACGCCATCGCCGAACACCTGCTCGCCGGCCTTGGCGCGCTTCTTCATGATCGCGAACATCAACTCCTGCTTGCGCATGCGGGCGACGTTTTCGATCTCCAGCTCCTCGCCCATCGTGATGAGCTGTGAGACGTGGATCAACTTGAGTTCTGAAAGATGCATGGGCGAAAGACCCTGGGGTGTGAGTGCGATGGATCGGGTGCCAGACAGGGCACGCGGGCTCGCGGCAGGCGAGCAAGGAACAACGGGAGTGGGGTGCCGACTCCGCGCACCGCCGGGTCGGGCGGCAAGGCCGCTGTTTCAGCGAGCCTCAGGGCGTGGGGGCGAATTCTTGACGGCAGGGACCGGCGGCTTGGGTAAAGCGCCAGCTCCCGCCGCGTTTGGCGGAATTATAGATGACCGTCGAGGAACGCGGTCAACTGGGCTTTCGAGAGGGCGCCGACCTTGGTCGCGGCGAGCTGGCCGTCCTTGAACAACATCAGCGTCGGGATGCCGCGGATGCCGAACTTGGCGGGCACGTCGCGGTTCTCGTCGACGTTCATCTTGGCGATCTGCAGGCGGTCGCCGTAGTCCTTCGAGACCTCGTCGAGGATCGGCGCGATCATCTTGCAGGGGCCGCACCATTCGGCCCAGTAGTCGACGAGCACGGGCTTGCTGGACTTCAGCACGTCGGTGTCGAACGAGGCGTCGGAGGTGTGTTTGATCAGTTCGCTGCTCATGGTTTGTCCTCAAGGCGCCACCGCTTGAAGTGGGTGGCAAGGCACAATGATTCTGACACATCGCCCTCATTCCAGTGGCCCGCGGGGCTGCTTTCGGCCGTGTTCCTTCCTATGGCAACGATAGAACGGCTGACCCTTGAAACCCCGGGCACCGGCGGGGATCGCTGGGCAGAGATCGTGCGCGAGGTGACAGTGTGGGCGCACGCCGAGGCCGCGGATCTGCGCGATGTGATCGTGCTGGTGCCGTTCGCACAACTGCTGCCGTTGGCGCGCCGCGCGTTCGCCCGATCGGGCGGCTGGCAGCCGCGCGTCGAGACGACGCGGACCCTGGCGGCGAGCCTCGGGCCTGCAGCGCCGCCTCAGGTGGGGCAGATCACCTTCGACGCGGTCGTTGATGCGCTCAGTGCCGCTGTGCTGTTGCGCGCGCAGCCGTGGGGTGCGGCGTGGGCGCGCCGCGATGCGCGCGGCTTCGAGCAGGCTGCGAGCGCGATGACGGCAACGGCGCACGTGTTGGCGCAAGGCGCGTTCGCCCAGCCCGACCCGCAGCGTGCGGCCTACTGGGCCAACGCGCGCGAACGGCTGACGCCGCTGGCGGGGCCGGGTTCGGCCGAGCGCCTGCTGGCGCGCGTCGCGCTGGAGTGGGCGTGCCTCGCACCCGCCCCATCCACGGATCGGCTGTTCACGTCCCCGGCGCCGTCCGCATGGATCGTCGTTCAGGCGGGCGGGGCGGACGCGCTGGCCGAACGTCTGCTGGCCGCGTCGACTGCGCGCGGTCTCGTGATCGACACCGATGTCGGCGCTGACGATCTCGCGGCCCGCGTCGACCTGCGCCGCGTTCCGGTGGTCGCCGTCTGCGACGATTTCGAGCACGAGGCCCAGGCTGCGGCCGCCCAGGTGCTCGCGCATCTGCAGCACGGCGAGACGCCCATCGCACTGATCGCCCAGGATCGCGTGCTGGTGCGTCGGGTGCGTGCGCTGCTCGAGCGACAGCAGGTCGCGCTGCTCGACGAGACCGGCTGGAAGCTGTCGACCACGCGCGCGGCGGCACAGGTGATGACCCTGCTCGGCGCGGCGCGCACGGACGCGAGCACCGATGCATTGCTCGATTGGTTCAAGGCCGGTACCGTCTGGAGCCAGCCCGGCGATGGCGCGGCGCTCGCTGCGCTGGAAGCGACCTGCCGCCGCAGCCAGATTGCCCGCGTGGAGGCGCTGTCCCGGGCCTCGCTCGACCCGGCGCCGGCGCGCCTGTGGGCGACTGCGTCGGCCGTTCTGGCCGTGCTGACGGCGCCGAAGCGGCTGGCGCTGGGCCAGTGGCTGACACGGCTTGCCGACGCGCTCGACGCCTGCGGTGCGATGAAGCAACTCCAGGCAGACGACGCCGGCCGTCAGGTGCTCGCCGCGCTGCGACTCGTGAGCGGCGCCGGTGCCGCGAGCGAGATCGCGATGGGCTTCGACGCGTTCCGCGACTGGGTCGACAGCGTGCTCGAGCAGGCCGCGTTCATGCCACCTGCACCACCTGACGAGACCGCGCAAGTCGTCATCACGCCCTTGCAGCGCGCGATGCTGCGACCGTTCGCCGCCGTCGTGCTGCCTGGCGCCGACGACCGGCACCTCGGTGCAGCGCCAATGCCCAACGCCCTGCTCGGCGATGCGCTGGCGGGCTCGCTCGGTCTGCCGACGCTCGCGCAGCGCCGGGATGCCGAACGGCTCGCGTTCGCGCAGTTGTTGGCCGCGCCGGTCGTCACGCTGATGCGCCGCCGCGCCGACGGCAACGACCCGCTCGCCGCGAGCCCGCTGGTCGAGCGCCTGTCGCTTGCGCTGGCCGCGCGCGGCGCCGCGATGCGGCCCTGGGTCGATCCGCGTATCGAGCGTTCGCTCGCGCCGACGCCTGTCCGCATGACGGCGCCGGTGGCGCCCGGCCTGTTGCCGGCGCGGCTGTCGGCGAGCGCGTGCGAGGCGCTGCGGGCCTGCCCGTACCGCTTCTTCGCGCTCAACATGCTGCGCCTGCGCGAAGACGACGAGCTCAACAGGGAACTCGAGAAGCGTGACTACGGCACCTGGCTGCATGCCGTGTTGTTCGAGTTTCATTCGACGCGTGAAGCACCTTCGGCGAGCGCAGTTGAGACCGCGCGCCTGCTGCAACTCGCCGAAGCCCGCCGCGAGACCGACGGCGTTGCGCCGGCCGACTTTCTGCCCTTCGCCGCATCGTTCGCGAGCTTCGCACCGCGCTACATCGACTGGCTGCACGAGCGCGACGCCGCCGGCGCACGCTGGCAGCGCGGCGAGCTCGACCTGACGATCGCCCCCGTCGAACTCGAGGGCACCGAGATGCGCGGCGTCATCGACCGCATCGACGCCGTCCAACTCGACGGGCGGCCCGCGATCCAGACGATCGACTACAAGACCGGTGGTGTCGCAAGCCTGAAGGAGAAGGTGCGCGAGCCGCTAGAAGACACGCAGCTCGCTTATTACACGGTGCTGATGCGCACGCAGACTGATCTGCCACTGAGTGCTTGCTACCTGGCGGTCGACAGCCCGAAAGCGGTCGACCTTGAGATCCCGCACCCGAACGTCGAGGACAGCGCCGAGACGCTGCTCGCGGGCCTGGCCGACGACCTGAGGCGCCTGCGCGCCGGGGCCGGCTTGCCGGCGCTGGGCGTGGGCAGGACCTGCGAGTTCTGCGCCGCGCGCGGCGTCTGCCGGCGCGATCACTGGAGCGAGGCATGACGCGCGCGGCCTACCAGGCCAACGGGCAGACCGTCGATCGCGAGACCTTCTACGCCCTCGCGTGCGACCCGCGGCGCAGTGTCGTCGTCGAAGCCTGTGCAGGCGCGGGCAAGACCTGGATGCTGGTCTCTCGAATCCTGCGCGCACTGCTCGAGGGTGCCGCGCCGCAGGAGATTCTCGCGATCACGTTCACGCGCAAGGCGGCGGGCGAGATGCGCGATCGGCTCAACGAGTGGCTGCGCGAGTTCGGCGCGCCGCACGCGTCGCCAGCGGCGCGAATCGAGGCGCTGATGCAGCGCGGCGTGGCACCGGCCGATGCCGAGCGGCTCGCGCCGCAGTTGGCGACGCTGCATGAGCGCGTGTTGCGCGAGGGCCGCGCGGTGCAGGTCAGCACCTTCCACGCGTGGTTCGCGCAGTTGCTTCGCGCGGCGCCGCTGGAGTTGCTCAACGAGCTCGGCTTGCAGCAGGACATGGAGCTGATCGAGGACCTGGCCGATCACCGCCCCGAGGTCTTCCGGCGCTTTCACGCGGCGATCCTGCGCGACCCGGCGCTGCATGCGGACCACGCCGCGCTGGTCGCGCAGCGCGGCCGCAGTCAGGCGATGGCCTGGTTCGATGCGGTGTGGGGCAAGCGCGTCGAGTTCGAGCTGGCCGACGCGGCCGGCGTGCTCGAGGCCAGCGTCGAGGCCCCGCCCGGCGCGCCGGCGCACCCGACGCGCGCGTTGTGCACCCTGCCTTGGCGCGCGTCGCTCGACGACCTGATCGCGGCGTTGGCGCTTGGCGGCGCCGTGGCCCGCAAGGCCGCCGCAGGGGTAGGCCTGGCGCTGGAGCACACCGATGCGGTGGTGGTGTTCGATGGCCTGTGGGAGGCGCTGTTCACGAAGGGCGGCCAGCCGCGCAAGCTCGGCGACATCGACCTGCTGCGCGCGGTGCAGTCGGGGCTCGAAGACATCCACGCGCAGGTGCGGCAGATGGACGCGCACCTCGAGCACCTGCGCCTGGTGCGCCTCTCGCGCGTGCTGCTGGCCGAGCTCGCCGCGTACAAGCGCAGCCGCGGGCTGGCCGAGATGGCCGACCTGGAGCGCTGCGGCCTCGCGCTGCTGCGCGACAGCACGCTCGCCGCGTGGGTGCAGGAGCGATTGGACGCGCGCGTCCGCCATGTGCTGATCGACGAGTTCCAGGACACCAGCCCGCTGCAATGGCACGCGCTGCACGCCTGGCTGGCGGGCTATGCCGGCGCGGGCGGCGGCATGAGCGGCCAGCGCGCGCCGGGCGTGTTCATCGTCGGCGATCCGAAGCAGAGCATCTACCGCTTCCGCCGCGCCGAGCCGCGCGTGTTCCAGGCGGCCCGCGCGTTCGTGGTCGAGGGGCTCGGGGGCGACGCGCTCGCCTGCGACCACACACGCCGCAACACACCCGAGGTGCTGGCGGCGTTGAACGCCGTGTTCTCGCGGGCCGAGGCGGCGGGCGAGTTCGCCGGCTTCCGCGCCCACACGACCGAACTCGTCGACACGCCCGGCGCCGGCGTGTTCAGCCTGCCGCGCGTGGGGCGGCCGCCGCGTGCGGCGCGGGCTGCGGCATCGGCCGAGTGGCGCGACAGCCTGAAGACGCCACGCCACGAGCCCGAAGAAGTGCTGCGCGCGCAGGAGGCAGCGCTGGTCGCGCGCGCCGTGCACGGCCTGGTCGCGTCGGGGGCGATGCGGCCGGCGGACATCTTCGTGCTCAGCCGCAAGCGCGAGTCGTTGCGCCTCGTCGCCCAGGCGTTGCGCCACCTGGCCGTGCCCTACGCTGCGGCTGAAGACGCGCCGCTGATGGACGCGCCCGAAGCGCGCGATCTCGTCGCGCTGCTCGACGCGCTGGTGTCGCCCTCGCATCGCTTGTCGCTCGCGCAGGCCCTGCGCAGCCCGCTGTTCGGCGCGAGCGACGATGATCTGATCGATCTGGCGCAGCGTGCGCCAGCAGGCGAGTGGTGGGCCGCACTGGTCGACCCCGCTGCGCCGCTCAGCCCCGCGATGCAGCGCGCCCGCACCTGGCTCCCGCGCTGGCAGGCGGCCGCCGCACACCTGCCGCCGCACGATCTGCTCGACCGCATCGTCCACGAGGGCGAGCTGCGCGAGCGCGTGGCCGCGACCGTGCCGGCCGTGCAGCGCCCGGCGGCACTGGCCGCGATCGAGGCGGTGCTGGCGCAGGCGCTGATGCTCGATGGCGCGCGCTACTCGACTCCGTACAACTTCGTGCGTGCGCTGAAGCGGCGGTCCATCAAGGCAGTCGCGGTCGCGCAGGCCGATGCGGTGCAACTGCTGACGATCCACGGCGCCAAGGGACTGGAAGCGAGCGCGGTGTTCGTGATGGACGCTGATCCGCAACCCAAGAACCCAGACACCGCGACCCTGCTGGTCGACTGGCCGGTCGAGGCCGAGGCGCCGCTGCGCTGTGCCTTCGTCTATGCCGAGAGCGCGTGTCCGCCCTCGCTGGCGCCGCTGCTGGCGCGCGAGGTCCTGGCCCGCCAGCGCGAGGAGCTCAACGGCCTGTACGTGGCGATGTCGCGGGCCCGGCAGCGCCTGGTGTTCAGCGCCACCGAACCGTCACGGTCGGCCGGGCCCGATCCGTGGTGGACGAGGGTGGCGGATTTGGCGACGCCGTGGCGCCTGGCCGAGGTGCCCGTCGCCGCGGATGCCGCGATGCCCGTGGTGCTGAAGGTGCTCCCGCTGTTGCCTCCGCGAAGTGTTGTGCCCGCCGCGGCCCCACCCAGCCCCGACACTGAGGCCACGCGCCTCGGCAAGTCCGTGCATCGCGTGCTCGAGTGGGCGACCGGCGCGGCGCCCGAGCCGCTCGCCGATCTGGCGCAGGCCGCGGCCGCCGAGTTCTCGACCTCGGCCTCGGCGACCGCGCAACGCGCGCAAGCGATCCTGACCAGCGCGGACTGCGCACGCTTCTTCGACAAGGCGGCGCTGCGCTGGGCCGGCAACGAGGTGCCGGTCAGCGCGGGCGGCGAGGTGCTGCGCATCGACCGGCTGGTGCAGCTCGCCGACGCGTGGTGGGTGCTGGACTACAAGCTCGGTTACACGCCGCAGGCGCTCGACGACTACCGCGCACAGCTGCGCCGTTACCGTGACGCGGTGCAGCAGTTGCAACCCGGTGCAGAGGTGCGCTGCGCCTTCATCACCGGTGGCGGAGAGCTCGTCGAGCTCGACTGACGCGGGCGGAGCCATCGGGGTGGCCATCGGGTCAATTGGCCGGCAATGCGCCGCCTGATCGACGCAATGCCGGCCGTGCCGGCGGGTTCAAATCTGCCTACTCAGCCTTTGCCAGATGGTCGCCCACGCCTTGCCCACCGCTCCCACGAACCCCACCCGGGCGTTCGGCCGTTTCGCCTTGCGCCAGTTGCTGGGCAAGTGCGCCGGCACGATGACGTGGCTGGCCTTCGACCCCACCAGCGGCCACGACGTGATGCTGACGATGCCCCGCGTGCAGCCGCCCGACGCGGCCGCGCTCGAGCACTGGCAGCACGAGGTGCGGCTGGCGGCGCGGCTGAACCATCCGAACCTGGCGCCGGTGGCCGAGTTCGGCGTGCAGGATCACTGGCCCTTCGTCGCCGTGGACCGCGCGCAAGGCGTCACGCTCAAGGAGCGGATCGCTGCCCATGCCCACCCGGCGCCCGAGGAGGTCGTCGGCTGGGTCTGCGACCTGATGCACGGCCTGGCCTTCGCGCACGAGGCCGGCGTGGCGCACCTCGACTTGCAGTTGCACAACATCCTGATCGACGAGCGTGGCAGCGTGCGCGCGATGGCACTCGCCGCGGCCGGCGACGCCGCGCGTGCGCAGCGTGCGATGGCGGCCGCGCGCTCGAACGAGCGCACGATGGCGATGGACCCGGGCGAGCTGCGCGCGCAGCGCGCCGCCGCCGCCCGCGACCTGCTCGCCTGCGGCCTGCTGCTGCAGCATCTGCTGACCGGCCAGGCCCCGCTCGATCAACCCGACACCGCGCTCGCGATGGCGCGCATGCCGCCCGAGGGGCGCGAACTCGTGCGCCTGCCGTGGAGCACGCCGCTGCCGATCCCCGAGGCGCTGCGCGCGATCGCGAACCGCTGCACCTCAGGGCAGGAGCGGCTGCGCTACCAGAACGCCCGCACACTGCTGGGCGCGCTCACCGGCTGGCTCGACGCGCAGGCGCAGGATGGGGGCGGCCCACTGGGCCTGCTGCTGGATCGCCTGCGCACGGTCGGCCACCTGCCGGCCTTGCCCGGCCTGGGCGCCCGCGTGGCCCGCGTCACGAGCCTGGAGACGCAGCGCACCGACGACATCGCCGACCAGGTGCTCGACGACATGGCGCTCAGCTTCGAGCTGCTGCGCACGCTGAACTCGGCGCAGGTGCAGGGCACGCAGATCCAGGGCAACGGCCCGGTGTTGACGCTGCGTCGCATCATCTCGCTGATCGGTGTGAACGGCGTGCGCCTCGCGGCCAACACCCTGCGCGCCTGGCCAGGGCCGCTGAACGACGCGCAGGCCGCCGCGCTGCAGACCGCGCTGAACCGCGTGCGGCTGGCCGGCCACACCGCGCAGGCCCTGCGCCCGGCGGGCTACGACCCGCAGGTCGTGTACCTGATCACGATGCTGCAGAACCTGGGCCGGCTGATGCTGCGCTACCACTTCGCCGACGAGGCGGAACAGATCGAACAACTGATGAAGCCCAACCCCGCGAATCGCGAGACCGGCGCCTCCGAGCAACCGGGCCTGAGCGAAGAGGCCGCGGCGTTCGCCGTGCTCGGCGTCGACGTCGAATCGCTCGGCACTGCGGTGGCGCGCCAGTGGGGCCTGGGTGACGACGTGATGCACATGGCGCGGCGGCTGCCACCCGACTCGCCGGTGCGCCGGCCCGACTCCGATGCCGAGGTGCTGCGCCTCACCGCGAGTGCGGCGAACGAAGCGGTCGATGCCGCGACGGCACTGGCCGGCCCGCGTACCGTCAACGCGATCAACCAGGTCGCGGTGCGCTATGCGCGCGCGCTGAACATCAACGCACGCGACGTGAACGACGCGCTGCAATCCGCCCGCGAGGCCCTGCGCAAGGGCACGCCGATGCCCGGCAGCGGTCGCACGATCACGCCGGACCCGGACACCGTGTCGGCGCCGCTGCCGGACGCCTCATGAAGGTCGGCCGCTTCGAGTTGAAACGCGAACTCGGCGAGGGCGCGCAGGCGACCGTTTGGCTCGGCTTCGACGCGCGCCTCGAACGCGAGGTCGCCGTCAAGCTGATGCGCGCCGACGCGGCGGCCGACCCGTCTGCCGTGAGCCAGTGGCTGCAGGAAGCGCGCAGCGTGAGCCGGCTCACGCACCCGAACATCGTGCCGGTGTTCGAGGCCGACGTGCACGGGCAGCAGCCGTACCTGGTGTTCGAATACGTGGCCGGGCCGACGCTGTTGCAGCAGATCAAGACGCAGGGTGCGATGCCCGCGCACAAGGCCGTGTCGATGTTGGTCGGCGTGCTCGATGCGCTCGAAGCGGCCCACGCGGCCGGTGTGGTGCACCGCGACCTGAAGCCTTCCAACATCCTCGTCGACGGCGCAGGGCGCGCCCGGGTAATGGATTTCGGCATCGCCGCACGATTGCACGATCCCGGCAACCTCGACCAGGTGGTCGGCACGCCGGGCTACATGTCGCCCGAGGCCACGCAAGGCGGTCTGCCGACGGCCGCGATGGATGTGTTCTCGGCCGGCATCGTGTTGATCGAGTTGCTCAGCGGCGCGAAGCTGATCACCGAGCGCGACCCGTACCGCGCGATGCACCGCGTCGCGAGCGAAGACCTGAGCCTGCCGGCCGGGCTGTCGTCCGAAGTCGACGACGCATTGCGTGTCGTGTTGCTGCGCGCCATTGCGCGCGACCCGGCGGGGCGCTGGCCGACAGCCGCGGCGTTTCGCGATGCGCTGAAGCTGTGGCTCGCACCGGCGCCCACCGCGGAGGCCGATGGCGGCAAGGGCGGCGGTGGAACGCTGGATTTCCTGCTGCGCCGCATGCGCCACAAGAGCGACTTCCCGGCGCTGTCGGATTCGGTCGCGCGCATCCAGCGTGTCGCGAACTCCGAGAACGAGAGCCTCGCAAGCCTGTCCGGCGAGATCCTGAAGGACGTGGCGCTCACCAACAAGCTGCTGCGCATGGTCAACACCGCGCATTTCTCGAGCGCGGGCGGCAACATCAGCACGGTCTCGCGCGCGGTCGCGGTGATCGGCTTCGCGGGCATCCGCAACATGGCGCTCAGCCTGGTGCTGCTCGAGCACATGCACGACAAGGCGCATGCGAACCAGCTGAAGGAGGAGTTCCTGCGCGCGCTGATGGCCGGCATGCTGGCCAGCGAGCTCGGTGGGCAGGTGCGCGCAAGTGAAGAGGCTTTTCTCGGCGCGATGTTCCAGAACCTGGGCCGGCTGCTGACCGAGTTCTACTTCGCCGAGGAGGCGCGCCAGGTGCGCGGCATGCTCGCCGGTGCCGATGGCTCGGTCAGTGAGGAGTCCGCATCCAACAGCGTGCTCGGCCTGAGTTTCGAGGAGTTGGGGCTTGGTGTGGCCAAGGCCTGGGGCCTGCCGGCGACCTTGCAGAGCTGCATGCGGGTGCCCAAGGGCGAGCCGCCACTGCGCGAACCCAAGGACAGTACCGAGCAGACGCGCTGGTTAGCGTTCGCGTCGAATCAGATCGCCGACACGCTGCTGAACTCGCCGCCCGAGCATGCCGCCGGGCGCGTCGCCGAGATCGCGAAGCGCTATGCGCGCACGCTCGGCGTGAGCGCGGCCCGCATCGAGGCAGCCTCGGCGCTCGCGCAGCAACGGCTGGCGCAGATGGCGCAGGCGATGAACCTGCAGGTGTCGCCGCAGTCGACGGCGCGGCGCCTGTTCGTCACGCCACAGGCCGACACCATGCCGGCCACGGTCGCCGCGGAGCACGATTCGCTGACGCCTCACGAACTGCAGGCCACCGTGACGGTGTTGCAGAGCCCGCCGCGCACGGCGCTCGACAACGCGGCCGAGGTGCTCGCTGCCGGCATCCAGGACATCACGAATTCGATGGTCGAGAACTTCAAGCTCAACGACGTGCTGCGCATGATCCTGGA
>JBDTVC010000051.1:0-24541 GCA_040007475.1 Burkholderiales bacterium | reverse complement strand
TCGCGCGCCAGACCAAGCCCGAGAACATCGAGATCTCGGTCAACAAGGATGGCGACGTGTTCTGGAACGCGCGGCTCGTGCCTGACAACGACGCGCTGTTCAAGAAGCTCAAGGAGATCGCGGTGCTGAACCCGCAGCCCGAGATCCACATTCGGGGCGACGAGAAGGCTCGCTACGAGTCGATCGGGCGCGTCGTGTTCGCGTGTCAGCGTGCGGCGATCCAGAAGATCAGCTTTGTCACGGAACCCCCGCCGAAAGGATAGACCATGGCCATGAACGTAGGCGGGGGCAACAGCTCCGGCGAGCCCGAGGCGATGATGGACATCAACACCACGCCGCTGATCGACGTGATGCTGGTGCTGATCATCATGCTGATCATCACGATCCCGGTGCAACTGCATTCGGTGAACCTGAACATGCCGGCGGGCAACCCGCCGCCGCCGCTCAAGGAGCCGGTGGTCGTGACGATCGATGTCGACTTCGACGGCACGATTCTCTGGAACGGCGAGACCGTGCCGACCCGCGCGGCATTGCAAAGCAAGCTGCACGACGCCGCGGTATTGCCGGACCAGCCCGAGGTGCACGTGCGGCCGAACAAGCTCGTCGAATACAAATACGTGGCCGAGGTGCTGGCCGAAGCGCAGCGGCTGGGCGTGTCGAAACTGGGCATGGTCGGCAACGAGCAGTTCGTGAAGTGAAATGCTGACCATGAAGACATCGACACTACGCTGGCGCGCACTGGCTGCGACCTTCGTTTCCGCGGCGCTCGCGCTCGGCGCCTCGCAGGCTTTTGCACAGGGTGGCACGCGCCCGGAACTGGGCAAGCCGCTGCAAGCCGCCCAGGAATTGATCAAGGGTGGCAAGTTCCGCGAGGCCCTGGCCAAGGTGCGCGAGGCGGATGCTGTCGGCGGCAAGTCGTCGGCCGAGAACCTGCTGATCGAGCGCATGCGACTGGCCGCGGCCTCGGGCGCGGGTGATGCCGACACGGCGGCGAAGGCGTTCGAGACCGTCGGTCCCAGCGTCGGCGGCCCGGACAAGCTGCGCATGATCGAATCCATTGCCGGCACCTATTACCGCGCGAAGGAGTACGCGAAGGCGCAGCAGTGGTACCAGCGCTACTTCCGCGAGGGTGGCACCAACGGCGCCAACCGTACGCTGATGATCCAGACGCAGTACCTCTCCGGTGATCTGGCCGGCGTCTCGAAGGAGTTGATGGCCGACATCCAGGCCGCCGAGCGCAGCGGAGCAACGCCGAGCGAGGACCGCATCAACATGCTGATGAACGCGGCGATCAAGCAGAAGGACGTCGGCAGCGAAGCGTTCGCGCTCGAACGCCTCGTCATGTACTACCCGAAGAAGGAGTACTGGGTCACGCTGCTCAATCGCCTGCAGCGCAAGCCCGGGTTCTCGGACCGGCTTGCACTCGACACGTATCGCCTGTCGCTGACCACCGGCAGCATGACGGCGGGTGCCGACTATTCCGAAATGGCGCAGCTCGCCTTGCAGGCAGGATCCGGTGCCGAGGCCAGGCAGGTCGTTGACAAGGGCTTCGCGGCGGGCGCGCTCGGTGTGGGTGCCGAGGCCGATCGCAGCAAGCGCCTGCGCGACCTGATCGCCAAGCGCACCGAGGAAGCGAAGAAGACGGCGGCCGACGACGAGAAGGCCGCGCTGGCCGCGAAGGACGGCAACGACCTCGTGACGATCGGCATGAACCAGGTCTTCGAGGGTCAGAAGGCCAAGGGCCTGCAACTGATGCAGCAAGGCATTGCCAAGGGTGGCCTGAAGCGCCCCGAAGACGCGAAGCTGCATCTGGCGATCGCGCAGCTGATGGCCGGCGAGAACGCCAAGGCGCAAGCCACGCTCAAGGGCGTGACGGGCAACGACGGCACCGCGGATCTGGCGCGGCTGTGGTCCCTGTACGCGCGGCGCGCGAAGTGACCACCCCTCGCTCGTCGAGTACGACAAGCGATCCCCCGCGGGGATGCCGGCCGGCTTGGGAGCGGCCCGGCGCTCGGCCCGCGAAGGCCTGCTAGCCGTTACTTCGGCGCGAGCCGAATCGCGCCGTCCAGGCGAATCACTTCGCCGTTGAGCATCTCGTTCGTGACGATCTGGTGCACCAGCTTCGCGTAGTCCGCGGGTGTACCCAGGCGGCTCGGGAACGGGACACCGGCCGCGAGTGCGTCCTGCACCTCCTGAGGCATCGAGAACAGCATCGGCGTGCCGAAGATGCCCGGCGCGATCGTCATGTTGCGGATGCCGTTGCGTGCGAGATCGCGCGCGATCGGCAGCGTCATGCCGACCACGCCGCCCTTGGACGCCGAATACGCGGCCTGGCCGATCTGCCCGTCATAGGCGGCCACGCTGGCGGTCGAGATCAGCACGCCGCGCTCGCCGGTGGGCTCGGGCTCGTTCTTGCTCATCGCGTCGGCAGCGAGCCGGATCATGTTGAAGCTGCCGACGAGGTTGACCGTGACGGCCTTGGCGAACAGGTGCAGCGGGTGCGCGCCTTCCTTGCCGACGGTCTTCGCGGCCGGCGCGATCCCGGCGCAGTTCACCAGGCCCATGAGCTTGCCCATCGCGACCGCCTTGGCGACCGCGGCTTGCCCGTCGGGCTCCTGGCTCACGTCGCACTTGACGAACGCGCCGCCGAGCTCCTTCGCGAGCGCCTCGCCCTTGTCGACCTGCAAATCGGCGATCACGACCTTCGCGCCATGGGCGGCCAACATGCGCGCCGTGCCTTCGCCAAGCCCCGAAGCCCCGCCGGTGACGATGAAGACCTTGCCTGCGATGTCCATTACTTGAGCGCCTCCAGCGCGCGTGCGGTGATCTCGTCGACGCTGCCGGTGCCGCTGATCTTGCGATAGCGCGGCGCGCTGCTCGCGCCGGAGGCCCAGCTGGAGTAGTACTCGACCAGCGGCTGGGTCTGGTTCTTGTAGACCTGCAGACGGTTGCGTACCGTCGCTTCCTCGTCGTCGGCGCGCTGGATGAGATCCTCGCCGGTCACGTCGTCCTTGCCGGCGACCTTGGGCGGATTGAACTTGATGTGGTACGTGCGACCCGACGCCATGTGCACGCGGCGGCCGCTCATGCGCTCGATGATCGATTCGTCCGGCACGTCGATCTCGAGCACCACATCGAGGTTCACGCCGGCGGCCTTCATCGCGTCGGCCTGCACGATGGTGCGCGGGAAGCCGTCGAACAGGAAGCCGTTGACGCAGTCCGGCTGCGCAATGCGCTCCTTGACGAGGCCGATGATGATCTCGTCGCTGACGAGCGCACCCGAATCCATCACCTTCTTCGCCGCCACGCCGAGCGGCGTGCCGGCCTTCACTGCGGCCCGCAGCATGTCACCGGTGGAGATCTGCGGGATCGAGAATTGCTTGCAGATGAAGGCCGCTTGGGTCCCTTTGCCAGCACCGGGCGGGCCCAACAGGATCAGTCTCATGGTGTCCTCGTTCTCGTAGTTTTGGCTGCGCGAGTGCGGTCCCGCCAAGCGCGAATCGAGTCGAGAATAACATGCGTACCCCGTCGCGAAACTGACGGAAAACACCTGTGCAGCGCTTGCCGGCTCAGGCGAACAGGGCGCGTACGCGGGTCAGATCCTCCGGGGTGTCGACGCCAGGGCCGGGCCGCGTTTCGCTCACGTGCACCGCGATGCGGTGGCCATGCCAGAGGACGCGCAACTGTTCCAGTGCCTCGATGGTTTCGATCGGGCTGATGGGCAGCGCGGGGAATCGCCGCAGAAAGCCGGCGTGGTACGCGTACACGCCCATGTGGCGCAACGGCGGCAACGCCGCTGACAACGGATTCGTACCGGCCGCGCGTGCATCGCGCGCCCACGGGATCGGCGCGCGCGAAAAATACAGCGCGCGTCGGCCCGCATCGAGCACGACCTTGACCACGTTGGGGTTGTCCAGGTCCTCCAGCGTGTCGATCGCATGGGCCGCCGTACTCATCACGCACTCGGGGTGGTGGGCGAGCAGTTTGGCGCAGGCGTTGATCAGGCCGGGGTCGATCAGCGGCTCGTCACCTTGCACGTTGACAACGAGTTCGTCGCCATCGAGGCCGAGGAGCTCGCAGGCCTCGGCCAGGCGATCGCTGCCGGTCGCGTGGTCGTCGCGCGTGTGCAGCGCGTCGACACCGTGAGCGGCGCATGCCGCCAGGACGTCCGCATGATCGGCCGCAACGACGACGCGACGCGCGGCCGAGAGCGCGGCACGTTGCGCGACGCGCACGATCATTGGCACGCCGCCGATGTCCGCGAGCGGCTTGCCGGGCAGGCGGCTCGACGCCATGCGCGCCGGCACGAGCACGGTGAAGCTCATGGAGCGGGTGCGTCCAGCACGCGCGCCTCAGCCTCCAGCATCACCGGGATCCCGTCGCGCACCGGAAACGCGAGCCCGTCGGCGCGGCAGACGAGTTCGACCTGGTCCTGTTGCGGCGGGCGCAGGTGTTCGAGCGGGCCCTTGCAGATCGGGCAGACGAGCAGGTTAAGCAGGCGCGTTTCCATGGGGCGGGGTTCCGGGCGGTGGGAGCAGGGCGAGCAGAGCGGCGTCGAAGGCGGCGTCGAGTGCGAAGTCTAGCGGCGCAACCCAGACCCGGGTGTCGCCGATGCGTGCGGCGTCGAGCTTGATCGCGTCCTTCTCGGTGACGATCACGTCGCGCTCGGCGGCGGGCCAGGGCAGCGTCGCGTAGGCGTGGTGATCGGGCAGCGGCAGCGGCGTGAATCGCAGCCCGCGTTCGCGAAGCATCGCGAAGAAGCGCCCGGGCCGCGCGATGCCCGCGACCGCGACCACCTCGCGGCCCCGCAGGTCATCGAGCACTTCGGCCGAAGCCGGCACGCCGCGCCACCAATCAGCGAGGCCGACAGCACCGATGAACGAGCGCCGCGCCAACGTGCCGGGCAGCGGCGTGGATGGCGACGGCGCGTTGTAGACGACGACGCTGCGCGGCGGGACATGCAGCGGCAAGGCCTCGCGCAACGGGCCGGCGGGCAGCAACCACCCGTTGCCGACACCGCGCTCGTCGAACACCAGCACCTGCGCGATGCGGGCCAGGCGCAGATGCTGCAGCCCGTCGTCGCTGACAACGATGTCGACCTCGGGATGCAGCCGCATCAGATGCCGCACGGCCGCGACGCGATCACGGCCCACGATCAGGGGTGCGCCGGTCCGCAGATGCAGCAGCAGCGGCTCGTCGCCGCTCTCGGCGGCCGTCAGCGTGCGGTCGACGGCGAGCACGCCGATCGCACGCCCGCCGTAGCCGCGCGAGACGATGCCGGGCGTGTACCCGTGTCGTCGCAGCAAGTCCACGATCGCCATCACGACCGGCGTCTTGCCGGCGCCACCGGCAATCAGGTTGCCGACGACGATCACCGGCACGGCGACTTGCTCGGCCTTGAGCACGCCGCATCGATACAGGCCGCGGCGGAGCGCGCTGAGGCCGCTGAACAGAACCGATGCGGGCCACAAGGCACGGGCCAGCAGGCCTCGCATCAGCCAGGCCTGCTGCAGCCGGCCCGCCCAGCTCGGAGTCGACGACGCGTCCACGGCGCGCGACGGAGTCGCTAGCGCCCTTCGGCGCCGGCCGATGTCTGGGTCGCGAAGGTCAGGTGGGGCAGGTTCGCGCGCCGTGCCGCGTCCATCACGTTGATCACGGTCTGGTGCGCGGCGGTCGCATCAGCCGAGACGATCACGACCATGTCGCTCGAGCCACCGGCTGCGGCGGCAAGCTCGGCCGAGAGCAACTCGACGCTGCGGCCCTCGACGGCCCTGTGATTGACCGCGTAGCGGCCATCGGCCGAGACCGACACGATGATCTCGTGCGGGCGATCGCGCGACTTGTCGGAATTGGCGACCGGCAGCGTGATCTGCAGCTCGGTGAACTTCGAGTAGGTGGTCGACAGCATCAGGAAGATCAGCACGACCAACAACACGTCGATGAACGGGATCAGGTTGATCTCTGGTTCCTCGAGCTTGGGCTTGCGAAAGTTCAGGGCCATCGCGCGGTCCTCAGCTCTGTTGCCGGCGATCGACTACGAAGCGCATCAGGTGTGGCACGAGGCGATCGGCCGCCTGCTCCATGTCGAGCGTGTAGCCGTCGACCAGGCCGCGGAAGTAGCGGTAGAACATCAGCGACGGGATCGCGATCATCAGGCCGAACGCCGTGTTGTACAGCGCCACCGAGATGCCGTGCGCGAGCATCGCAGGGTTGTTGCCGGTCGGGGCCTGCGCGCCGAAGATCTCGATCATCCCGATCACCGTGCCCATCAGCCCCAGCAGCGGCGCGGCGGAGGCGATCGTGCCGAGCGTGTTCAGGTAGCGCTCGAGCTTGTGCACCGCGGCACGGCCCGCCGACTCGAACACGCCGCGCAACGCGGGCTCGCTCGTGCGTGGCTCGGCGATCACGGTGCGCAGTCCGGACGCCAGCACCTTGCCCAGCACCGAGTTCTCGGCGAGCTTGTTGACGACGTCGGCCGGCGGCAGGCTCGCGCGGGTGACCGAGATCACTTCGTCGAGCAGTTTCGGCGGTGCGACGCGCGCGCGGCGCAGGCTGGTGAAGCGTTCCGCGACGAGGGCCAATGCGACGATGGAACACATGAGCAAAGGCCAGATCGGCCATCCGGCGGCTTGTATGATCGAAAACAATCGGGCCCTTTCGGTGGCCTGCCATCGAGGCGGCCGGGATTTTCAGGTCGCGCGATTATGGCCCCCAAGATGGCCTCGGTGAATGCCTGTCGATGCGCCGTTGCAGCGGCACCATCGAGCGCCGCGGATCGCGGCCGCGAACATCCACCGCTGGTGTGGATAACTTTGTGGGCAACCTGGCGAGACGGGCCGCAAAGCCGCGAATTCACGCGGCTTGCGACAGATTGCTCAAACTTTAGGCAGGCGAAATTCCTTGAAAATCAACAGGTTGCATGAATATGACGGGCACGTGACAAGCAACATGGCAGCCAGCGCCAGTGCTGGCGCGCTTGTGGAGTTCCGGGCCCGCGCGGGTACTGGGTTTGCCGGTGATTGACGTGACCGGGGCCAGCGCTCGGCGCTCCGTCTGGAGCGTGGCGGCACTCGTGCGCGAGGTCGCCGACCTGGTCGGTGCCGGTATCGGCGCGTGCACCGTGCGTGGCGAGATCTCGGGTTTCTCGCGAGCGGCGAGCGGGCACTGCTACTTCAACGTCAAGGATGCCGACGGCGGCACGGCGATGATCCGCTGCGCGATGTTCCGGCGAGCGGCGAGCCTTCTGGCGTTCGCACCCGGCGACGGTCAGCTCGTCGAACTGCGTGGCCGCCTCGGTGTGTACGAACCCCGCGGCGAGTTGCAGTTCGTCGTCGAGGCGATGCAGCGCGCGGGCGCGGGTGCGCTGTACGAACAGTTCCTTCGCATCAAGGCCAAGCTCGAGGCGGAGGGCTTGTTCGATGCGGCTCGCAAGCGCGCGCTGCCGGCGTATCCGGCGACGATCGGGGTCGTGACCTCGCTGGGCGCCGCGGCGCTGCACGACGTGCTCACTGCGCTGGCCCGGCGCGCACCGCACGTCGGCGTGGTCGTCTACCCGAGCCTCGTGCAGGGGACCGAGGCCCCGGCCCTGCTGGCCGAAGCCGTCGCGCAGGCGTCGCATCGCGCCGAGGTCGATGTGCTGCTCGTTTGCCGCGGCGGCGGGTCGCTCGAGGACCTGTGGACGTTCAACGACGAGCGCGTCGTGCGCGCGATCTGCGCGGCGACGATGCCGGTCGTCTGCGGCGTCGGCCACGAGACGGACGTGACGCTTGCGGACTTCGCCGCCGACCTGCGCGCACCGACGCCGACCGCGGCAGCCGAGCTCGCGACGCCGACGCGCGACGAATGCCTGCAGGTGCTAGAGGCGTACTCGTCGCTGATCTCTCGACGGATCCACGATGCGATCGACTTGCACGCGCAACGCCTGGATCGCGCGGCGCTGCGCCTGACGCGACCGGCTCAGGGCGTGCGCCGCCAGGGTGAGCGCCTGACGCTGCTCGCACATCGCCTGGCGAGCCACGCGCCGCGCGCACTGCAGACGCAGCGGTCTGGCCTTGCGCAGGTACAGCACGAAATGCAGCACCGGGTGGCGATGCGCCTGGCTTCGGAGCGCCAACGCGTCGAATCGCTGGCGGCGCGCTTGCGCGCGCTTGACCCGAGCCAGGTGCTGGCCCGGGGCTACGCCTGGCTCAGCGATGCAGCCGGTGTGCCGGTCATGTCGGTGACGCAGATGAGGGTCGGCGATCCACTGCGCGCAGTGCTGCACGATGGCGCTGCCGATGTGGAGGTCACGGGTCTTCGTCCTTGATGCGCCAGTGGGTCTTTGAGCTGCCTACAATGCCGCAAAATCTGCCACTCTCACCCCGGAGGTTCATCATGGAACACACGCTGCCCGCCCTGCCTTATGCGCTCGATGCGCTCGCACCGCACCTGAGCAAGGAAACGCTCGAGTACCACTACGGCAAGCACCACAACGCCTACGTCGTGAACTTGAACAACCTGCAAAAGGGCACCGAGTTCGAATCGATGACCCTCGAGGCCATCGTCAAGAAGGCTACCGGCGGCGTCTACAACAACGCGGCGCAGATCTGGAACCACACCTTCTTCTGGAGCTGCATGAAGCCGGCCGGCGGTGATGAGCCCACCGGCGCACTGGCCGCAGCCATCACCGCGAAGTGGGGCAGCTACGCCGCCTTCAAGGAAGCCTTCACGAAGAGCGCCGTCGGCAACTTCGGTTCGGGCTGGACCTTCCTCGTGAAGAAGGCCGACGGCAGCGTCGACATCGTCAACATGGGCGCTGCTGGCACGCCGCTGACCACCGCCGACAAGGCGCTGCTGACGATCGACGTGTGGGAGCACGCCTACTACATCGACTACCGCAACCTGCGCCCGAAGTGGGTCGAGACGTTCCTGACGTCGCTGGTGAACTGGAGCTTCGCCGAGGCGAACTTCGCGTAAGGTCGTCGCTCATGAAAGAAAGGGCCGGTCATTGACCGGCCCTTTTTCATTTCCTGAACGGCTCGCCTGTGAACTTGCTGCCGGCCTTGATGCCGCGCTTGTCGAACCAGCCGACGTTCATCTCGAGCACGAAGCGCACCGGCTTGGTCGAGCAATGGCTGTCGAGCGTCTGAGGCTTCATGTTGTCGAGGTTGACGACGCTGCCATCGTCCGCGATGAACGCGACCGAGAGCGGCAGCAAGGTGTTCTTCATCCAGAAGCACTGCTGGCGCGGCTCGTCGAAGACGAACAGCATGCCTTCGTTGGTGCCCATGGTCTTGCGGAACATCAGCCCGATCTGCTGCTGCTCCGGCGTCTGGGCGAGCTGCACCTGCAGCACGTGCATGCCGGTACTGATGCGGATCGCGGGGAGTTGTTGCGGCGCGTCCTGTGCCGAGGCGAGGGTGCACGCCAGCACCAGGGCCAGCACAGCGCCAGCGCGGGTCAGTAATGAGGTCATGTCGGCATCGCGGGAGTGATGATTCGATTATCAACGCGTGACATGAATCAGCAGGCTGACAAAGTCGCTGGCATAGAATCAAAAGTCGATCCCGACCCATCATTCCAGCGAGCGGAGCCACATCCATGTACCAGCACATCAAGGTGCCCGAAGGCGGGCAGAAGATCAGCGTCAATGCGGACTATTCGCTCAACGTGCCCGATCAGCCCATCATTCCGTTCATCGAGGGTGACGGCACCGGCGCCGACATCACGCCGGTGATGATCAAGGTGGTCGATGCGGCCGTGGCCAAGGCTTACGGTGGCAAGAAGAAGATCCACTGGATGGAAGTCTTCGCGGGTGAGAAGTCGACCAAGGTCTACGGCCCCGACGTGTGGCTGCCGCCCGAGACGCTCGCGGCGGTCAAGGATTACGTGGTCTCGATCAAGGGCCCGCTGACGACACCGGTCGGCGGCGGCATCCGTTCGCTGAACGTTGCGCTGCGCCAGGAGCTCGACCTCTACGTCTGCCTGCGCCCGATTCAGTATTTCGCCGGCGTGCCGTCGCCGGTGAAGGAGCCGGCGAAGACCAACATGGTGATCTTCCGCGAGAACTCGGAAGACATCTACGCCGGCATCGAATTCGAGTCGGGCAGCGACAAGGCGAAGAAGCTGATCAAGTTCCTCATCGAGGAAATGGGCGTCAAGAAGATCCGCTTCCCGAACACCTCCGGCATCGGCATCAAGCCGGTGTCGAGCGAGGGCACCGAGCG
The DNA here is from genome assembly GCA_040007475.1 of Burkholderiales bacterium. Classification (GTDB taxonomy): domain Bacteria; phylum Pseudomonadota; class Gammaproteobacteria; order Burkholderiales; family Burkholderiaceae_C; genus LMDS01. The sequence continues at coordinate 14,336 of JBDTVC010000051.1, read as the reverse complement.
CCTGGTGCGCAAGGCGATCCAGTACGCGATCGACAACGACAAGTCGTCGGTCACGCTGGTGCACAAGGGCAACATCATGAAGTTCACCGAAGGTGGCTTCCGTGACTGGGGCTATGCGCTCGCGCAGAAGGAGTTCGGCGCCGAGCTGATCGACGGCGGCCCGTGGATGAAGTTCAAGAACCCGAAGACCGGCAAGGAAATCGTCGTCAAGGACGTGATCGCCGACGCCTTCCTGCAGCAGATCCTGCTGCGCCCGGCCGAGTACTCGGTGATCGCGACGCTGAACCTGAACGGCGACTATGTGTCGGACGCGCTGGCCGCGCAGGTCGGGGGCATCGGCATCGCTCCGGGGGCGAACCTGTCGGATTCGATCGCGATGTTCGAGGCCACGCACGGCACCGCGCCGAAGTACGCGGGCAAGGACTACGTGAACCCGGGCTCCGAGATCCTCTCGGCCGAGATGATGCTGCGCCACATGGGCTGGCTCGCTGCGGCCGACCTGATCATCAGCTCGATGGAGAAGTCGATCGCGTCGAAGAAGGTCACCTACGACTTCGCACGCCTGATGGACGGTGCGACGCAGGTGTCGTGCTCCGGCTTCGGCCAGGTGATGATCGACCACATGTGACGGACGCGCCCGCCCGGCGCGGCCAGTGGCTCGTCGACCAGAAGCGGCACGACGAGCGCCCGCTAGCGCCGGCCAGTCAGCCCGTCAGCGCGGAAGAGGCGGCGCGGTTCATCGTGCCCCATGTGCTGTCGGGCTGCGCCGGCGGTGAGTTGTCGTTTGCGGACGCGGTGGCGTGCTGCGCCGCCGCGGTCCATGTCGACGGCATGCCTGACGCCAAGCGTCAGAAGCTGTTGGGTGCCGCCGTCGAGGCGCTGCTGTCGATCCCGCCGAAGACGACACGCACGCGGCAACGCGAGCGGCCGCTGTGGTTGTGCCGCGCGTGCGCCGAACTGGTCGAGATGGTGACGGTGCGCGAGGGCCTGCCGCTGGTGGGTGGGGCTGTCGGTGGGCCGACGGCCTACCAGCGCGTGGCCGAGATCCTGAACGAGCGCGGCATCACCGGCATGAGCGCGGCGTCGGTCACCAAGGCCCGCGCCGACTGGAAGCTGTACACGCACAAGCCCTGAGTCGATGCACCCGGCGGCGGGATACGCCGCCACCCGCCGAGCGGGTGCTCAGGCCGCTTGGGAGCGGCCCGGCGCTGGCCTGAGTCAGGGCTTGGCGGCTTTCACGGCTTCGGCGGCCATCGCGCGCAGCTCCGGCTTGTAGATCTTGCCGACGTTGGTCATCGGCATCTGCCCGATGATCGTCACACGCTTGGGCCGCGCCGGCGGTTCGTCGACGCGCTCGGCCGTGAACGCGAGCAGTTCCTCCTCGGTCACCGATGCGCCTGGCACCAGCGTAGCGAACACCACGGGCAGCTCGCCGGCATAGGCATCGGGCGCACCGACCGCCGCGCAGAGCTGCACCGCGGGGTGCGCGCCGAGGGCGTCCTCGATCACCTTCGGGTCGATGTTGTGGCCGCTGCGGATGATCAGGTCCTTGGAACGGCCCGTGAGATGCAGGCGGCCCTCGCCGTCGAGCCAGCCGAGATCGCCGGTGGCAAGCCAGCCGTCGCTGGTAAATGCATGCGCGTTGTCGGCCTCGTCGACGAAGCCCGAGAACAGGTTCGGCGACTTGAACAGCACCATGCCCTGCTCGCCGTCGGGCAGCTCGCGTTCGCTCGCGCCGCCGTGCTCGTCGAGCGCCACGATGCGAAGCTCCGAATACGGCAAGCGAAAACCGACGCAGCCGGCCGGCGCGTTCACGCCCAGCGGCGTGATCGTCGAGATGCCGGCCATTTCGGTCATGCCCAGGCTCTCGTGCACGTGCAGCCCGATGAGCTGCTCGAAGCGCCTGGCCAACTCGGGCGCGAGCGGCGCGGCGCCGGTGCGACAGTAGCGCAGCGTCGAGATGTCGGCGTCGAGGATCGGCACGTTCGCAAGCGCGGCCAGCACGGTCGGCACCGCCGACAGCACGGTCGCACGATGGGCCTCGACCAGGCGCCAGTAGTTCGCGATGACCTCGCGATTGCGATACAGAGCCGGCGTCGGGATGACGACCTCCATGCCGGCCGACAGCGCGGCCAGCGAGCCCGGCAACACGCCGGCCACGTGGAACAGCGGGTAGCCGTTGATCAGCACGTCGGACGCCCGCGTGCCCTGCATCTGCACGCAGGCCCAGGCGGTGAACACCTGCGCGCGATGGCTGTGGCGCGCGAGCTTTGGTGCGCCGGTCGTGCCGCCGGTGTGGAAGTAGGCGGCGATGTCGGTCGGCAAGATCGAGCGGGCGCTGACGAGGCGATCACTCGGCTCTCGCGCCAGCAGCGTGGCGAAGTCGAATGCACCGTCGGGCAGCGCCGCTGTACTGGTCTCGTCGTGCGGTGCGACGCGCAGCACGGCACGCAGTGTGGGTACGAGACGGCGCACACGCAGGGCCTTCGCCCACCACGCGTCGTCGCTGGTGTCGCCCCAGGCGATCAGCACCTTCGCGCGCGACGCGTTCATCAGCGACGCGAGCTTCTCGTCGCTGAGCAAGGGGTTCAGCGGCTGCACGATGCCGGCGGCCTCGCCGCCCCACAGCGCGAGGTGGTACTCGAGGCAGCCCGGCAAGAGCACCGCGACCGCGTCCTCAGGCTGCACCCCCAGGCGATGCAACAGGTTCGCCGTCCGATGGATACCGGCCAGCAGCGCGGCGTAGGACCAGCGCAGCGGCGGCGTGGCCGGGTCGGCGTCGGGCAGGAAGGTCAACGCAGTCTTGTCGCCGAACGCGTGGGCCGATCGGCAGAAGAGCTCGTAGGTGCTGCGCACGGTGATCGCCTGATCCAGCGGCGTGGCCTCGAGCCGCTGCACGTCCGCCAGGCTGCGGATCGGGAACGCTGGCGCGAAGGCGGCGTGGGTGTCGGAGGGGTCCATGGTCGCCATCGTCTCACGCGGTCGGCGCCACCAAGGCGGTGGACAGGAAGTCGATGAAGCTGCGCACCTTGGCCGTCATGTACTTGCGGCTGGTGTACGCGGCGAACAGCGTCAGCGGCGGGGCATCGAACTGCGGCAGCACCGGCTTGAGCGCGCCGCTCCGCAGGTCATCGCCGACCAGCCAGTCGGGCAGGTAGGCCATGCCCAGACCGGCGTGCACAGCGTGGTAGCTCAGCGTCGTGTCGTCGGTCTTGAGCGCAGCGGTGAGGTGCAGCTTGACCTTGCCGGCCGGCCCGATGAGCTCGAGCCCGTCGATGTTCACGTAAGTCGGCAGGATCGCGCCGAGGCGTTCGAGGTCCGCGGGGCCCCTCGGGCGCCCCGCACGCTTCAGGAAGGCCGGCGTCGCCACCAGATGGAACTGCAACACGCACAGCGGTCGCACGATCAGCGTCGGCGAGGGATCGCGGGTGACCCGCAGTGCGAGGTCGTAGCCTTCCTCGACCAGGTCGGCCCTGCGGTTCTCGAGGCGGATGTCGACGACGACCTCCGGGTGCGCGGCCTTGTAGGCCGTGAGGGCGTCTGCAAAACGGCGCGTGGCGCACCAGACCGGCGCGGTCACTCTCAGCACGCCGCGCGGCGCCTCCTGGCTCCGACCGATCGCGGCCTCGCCGGCCCGCAGCGAGTCGAGCGCCTCGCGGCACTGCTCGAGGTAGACCGTGCCCGCTTCGGTCAGACTCAGATGGCGGCTGGTGCGGTTGAGCAACCGTGCACCGAGTTGCCGCTCGAGGTGGGCCATGTGCTTGCTCGCCATGGCGGTCGACAGGTTCAACCGATGGGCCGCGGCGACGAAGCTGCCGCCTTCGACCACCTCACGAAAGACGCGCAGGCTCGTCAGGGTGTCCATGCTTGGTTTCTTGGCAGGAGATGATGCATTAACGGTATCACCATGGATGAATCGGCGAGAAACCTCTAATCTTCGCTCCGCCATGAGCAACACCACCCGACAGCCGACCTTCTATCTGCCGCATGGCGGCGGCCCGTGCTTCTTCATGGAGAACACGCGCGGCGCGGCCGGCATGTGGGATCCGATGGCCGCATTCCTGCGCGGCCTCGTCGCCACGCTGCCCGAGAAGCCGAAGGCCGTCGTCATCGTCTCGGGCCACTGGGAGGAGCGGGCGTTCGCCGTCAACACGGCGGCCCATCCGCCGCTGTTGTTCGACTACTACGGCTTTCCGGAGCACACCTATCACCTGAAGTACCCGGCGCCCGGCTCACCGGCGTTGGCGCAGCGCGTGCGCGGCCTGCTCGAAGGCGCAGGGCTGGCGACGAGCGAGGATTCGCAGCGCGGCCTGGACCACGGCGTCTTCATCCCGTTCATGCTGGTGCTGCCGGACGCCGACGTGCCGGTCGTCGAGATCTCGCTGCGCGCCGACCTCGACCCGGCCGTCCACCTGCGCGCGGGCGCGGCGCTTGCCCCGCTGCGCGACGAGGGCGTGATGGTGGTGGGCACCGGCATGAGTTTTCACAACATGCGCGCCTTCGGGCCGGCGGCCGCCGAACCCTCGAAGCGCTTCGATGCCTGGCTGACGCAGGCGGTGACCGCCGGCAGCGCCGGCGCGCGCAACGACGCGCTGATCGGGTGGGAACAGGCGCCTGCGGCACGCGCGTCGCACCCGCGCGAGGAGCACCTTCTGCCGCTCATGGTCGCCGCTGGCGCCGCCGGAGACGATCTGGGCGTCAAGGTTTTCGAAGACCAGGTGCTCGGTGCGACCGTGTCGGGCTTCCGTTTCGGCTGATCGATCTTCTAACCACAAGGACAGACCATGATCTCCACCACCGCTTACACCTCTCAGGCTCTCGCGCTGTTGCGCATCGTCAGCGCCTTCCTGTTCATCCAGCACGGCACGGCCAAGTTCTTCGGCACCCCGCATGTCGCTATGTTCGACGGCTTCCAGGCCGCGTCGCTGATGGGCGTGGCAGGAGCGCTGGAGCTCGTCGGTGGCGCGCTGCTGCTGATCGGGCTGTTCACGCGCCCGGTCGCGTTCGTGTTGTCGGGCTTCATGGCGGTGGCCTACTTCATGGCACACGCGTCGCAGGGTCACATGCTCACGCCGATCCTGAATCAGGGCGAGCTGGCGATCATGTTCAGCTTCGTGTTCCTCTTCATCAGCGCAGCTGGCGGCGGTGCCTGGAGCGTGGATGCGATGCGCGGCAAGGCCGCTGCCGCCTGATCAGGGCGCCGACCGCCGCCCCCCCGCTGCCGCCTGCGTTTCGGGCGGCGGCGCCGTTTCGGGCCCGTCGATCGCCGCGATGTTCTGGGCGAGTTGGCCCTTCGGCCCCTGGACGATCTCGAAACTCACGCGACCACCCTGCTTGAGGGTGCGGAAGCCGTCCATCTGGATGGCCGAGAAGTGCGCGAAGACATCCTCGCCACCGGCCTCGGGTTCGATGAAACCGAAGCCCTTCGCGTCGTTGAACCACTTGACGGTACCCGTGACCATGGTGTCCTCCCGGGCGCGTCAGCGTTCGTGACGCACGTCACATTTTCCCGCCGCCGGAAATTGACTGTCAAGAACGGGAACCCCCGGCTCGCGGGTGGGCCCGGCGCGATCCTTGCAAACAGATGCACGCCAGCCCTTGCGCTGTTCAGGGCTTGCGAAATGGCAACGCAGTGCAATATGCGAACGGTGCTAACGTGACTGCCGTCACCGCAGTTGGTGCGTCTACTCGATAGAATGAATTCATGCCCGACGAACCCGCTTCACCGCCCACGCCACCCGTGGTGCAGCCTCGCCCCGATGACGGGCAGGGTGCGGTCGTGGCCGAGCGCAAGACGCAGAAGACCGAGCCGCCCCGCATGTACCAGGTGGTGCTGCTCAACGACGACTACACCCCGATGGAGTTTGTCGTGATGGTGTTGCAGGAATATTTCAAACGCGACCTCGAAACCGCGACCCAGATCATGTTGAAGATTCATCATGACGGGCGAGGCGTCTGCGGCGTCTACACCAAGGACGTTGCAGCGACAAAGGTTGAATTGGTGCTGGCCGCCGCGCGCCGCGGTGGCCACCCGTTGCAGTGCATTATGGAGGCCGCATGATTGCCCAGGAACTCGAAGTCAGCCTGCACATGGCGTTCGTCGAGGCGCGCCAGCAGCGCCACGAATTCATCACCGTCGAGCACCTGCTGATGGCGCTGCTCGACAACCCGTCGGCCGCCGAGGTGCTGCGCGCCTGCTCGGCCAACCTCGACGATCTCAGGAAGAGCCTGCTCGGCTTCATCAAGGAGAACACGCCGACGGTCGGCGGCGCGGACGAGGTCGACACGCAGCCGACGCTGGGCTTCCAGCGCGTCATCCAGCGGGCGATCATGCATGTGCAGTCGACCGGCAGCGGCAAGAAGGAAGTGACCGGCGCCAACGTGCTGGTCGCGATCTTCGGCGAGAAAGACTCGCACGCCGTCTACTACCTGCACCAGCAGGGCGTGACGCGGCTCGACGTCGTCAACTTCATCGCCCACGGCATCAAGAAGAGCGACCCGCCCGAATCGGCCAAGCCGGGCGAGGGCGGCAGCACGGGCAGTGAAGGCGACAAGGAGGAGGGCGACGGCAAGGGCTCGCCGCTCGACCAGTTCACGCAGAACCTCAACCAGCTCGCCAAGGACGGCAAGATCGATCCGCTGATCGGCCGCGAGCACGAGGTCGAGCGCGTGATCCAGATCCTGTGCCGCCGGCGCAAGAACAACCCGTTGCTGGTCGGCGAGGCGGGCGTGGGCAAGACCGCGATCGCCGAGGGCCTGGCATGGCGCATCACGCAAGGCGAGGTGCCCGAGATTCTGGCCGAGTCGATCGTGTATTCGCTCGACATGGGCGCTCTGCTCGCCGGTACCAAGTACCGAGGTGATTTCGAGCAGCGCCTGAAGGGCGTGCTCAAGCACCTGAAGGACCAGCCGAACTCGGTGCTGTTCATCGACGAGATCCACACGCTGATCGGTGCCGGTGCCGCATCGGGCGGGACGTTGGACGCGAGCAACCTGCTCAAACCCGCGTTGAGCTCGGGCGCGATGAAGTGCATCGGCGCGACCACCTTCACCGAATACCGAGGCATCTTCGAGAAGGACGCGGCGTTGTCGCGGCGCTTCCAGAAGGTCGACGTGGTCGAGCCGTCGGTCGAGGAAACGGTCGAGATCCTGAAGGGCCTGAAGTCGCGCTTCGAGGAACACCACAGCGTCAAGTACGCGGTCGGCGCGTTGCAGGCCGCGGCCGAGCTGTCGGCCAAGTACATCAACGACCGGCATCTGCCCGACAAGGCGATCGACGTGATCGACGAAGCCGGTGCGGCGCAGCGCATCTTGCCCAAGAGCAAGCAGAAGAAGACCATCACACGCAACGAGGTCGAGGAGATCGTCGCGAAGATCGCGCGCATCCCGCCCGCCAGCGTGTCGAGCGACGATCGCGGCAAGCTCAAGACGCTCGACCGCGATCTCAACAGCGTCGTGTTCGGCCAGGAGCCGGCAGTCGAGGCGATTGCCGCCGCGATCAAGATGGCGCGTTCGGGCCTGGGCCGGCCGGACAAGCCGATCGGCTCGTTCCTGTTCAGCGGCCCGACCGGCGTCGGCAAGACCGAGGTCGCGAAGCAGCTGGCCTACATCCTTGGCGTCGAGCTGATCCGCTTCGACATGAGCGAGTACATGGAGCGCCATGCGGTGAGTCGGCTGATCGGCGCGCCGCCCGGCTACGTCGGCTTCGACCAGGGCGGCCTGTTGACCGAGGCGGTCTCGAAGAAGCCGCACGCCGTACTGCTGCTCGACGAGATCGAGAAGGCGCATCCGGATGTCTTCAACGTGTTGCTGCAGGTCATGGACCACGGCACGCTGACCGACAACAACGGGCGCAAGGCCGACTTCCGCAGCGTCATCATCATCATGACGACGAATGCCGGCGCCGAGACGATGAACAAGGCAGTGATCGGCTTCACGAACTCGCGCGAGCAGGGCGACGAGATGGCCGACATCAAGCGCCTGTTCACGCCGGAGTTCCGCAACCGGCTCGACGCGGTGGTCAGCTTCAAGGCGCTCGACGAAGAGATCATCCTGCGCGTGGTCGACAAGTTCCTGCTGCAGCTCGAGAGCCAGCTGGCCGAGAAGAAGGTCGAGGTCACGTTCACCGATGCGCTGCGCAAGCAGCTCGCGAAGAAGGGCTTCGATCCGCTGATGGGCGCGCGGCCGATGCAGCGGTTGATCCAGGACACGATTCGTCGTGCCCTGGCCGACGAGTTGCTGTTCGGACGCCTGGTCGACGGCGGTCGCCTGACGGTCGACGTGGATGCCGACGGCAAGCCCGTGCTCGACATCCAGCCGAACAAGAAGAGCGACAAGCCGAAGGCCGAGCCGGCAACCGCTTGACCCGCGGACACGGAACAAGGGGGCCTTCGGGCCCCCTTTGTCATGGTGCGGCGGGGTCCTGTCTGAAGAACCCGCTGAGCAGGTCGTAAAGGCGTGGATGCTCGGCCTTGAAGTCGGTGGGCGCGACGAAGAAGGCTTCCGAGGCGACAGCGAAGAACTCTTCCTCGGCTTCGGCCGCATAGGGATCGAGCAGCGTCTCTTCTTCGGCATCGACACGCTCGCAGAACGCGTCGTACTCATGGCCCAGCACGCTGACCCACTCGTCGTGCGCGGCGCGGTCGGGCAGGGCGGGCACGCCGTCGGCCTGGCCATCGCGCATGTCCAGCACGTGCACGAACTCGTGGATCACGACGTTGTATCCGACCTCGGCCGAAGCGCCGGCATCATCCACGTCGAACCACGACAGCATCACAGGCCCGCCGTGCATGGCCTCGCCGGAGAGCTCCTCCTCGTACTCGTGGACGACACCCGCATCGTCGACGAATTCGCGCTGCGCGACGACCGCGTCGGCGTGGACGACGATGCCCACGAAGCCGTCGTACCAGTCGAGCCCGAGCTTGAGCACCGGCAGGCAGGCCTGTGCAGCGATGGCCACGGCCATCTCGTCGTCGACCTCCAGCCCGTGCGCGCCGGTGAACTCCTTCGCGGCGAGGAAAAGAGTGCTCATCGCGCGCAGCTGGGCGATGTCGTCATCGCTACGCTGGGCGAGGAACGGGAAACGCGCCAGCGTCAGCCGCCAAAGCGCGTCCGGGATCGCGCGCCGTTCGAGCGTGCGCGCGCTGCGCCAGCGCTTGAGCCAGTCGCGCACGATTCAGCTCGCGGCTGCGGCCGGCGACAGGCGCGTCCAGCCGCCGGCCTGCCAGCGGAGAACCTCGCTGCGCTCGCCGTGGTCGAGCTCCCAGTCGCTCAGCACGTGGCGCACGAGGCCGGGCGCGAGCGGTTCGGTCGTCGGCCGATGCGTGTGACCATGGACGAGTGTCGTCGCGCCCGCGGTACGCAGTGCGTCGAGCGCCGTGGGCACGTCGACATCGGCCCAGTCACCTTGATGCTCGGCTGCCTTGCGCGCGCTCTCGGAGCGGATGCTGCGGGCGAGCGTGCGTCGCTCGGCGATGGGTCGGGCGAGCACGTGCGCCTGCCACGCGGGATTGCGCACCTGGCGGCGGAACTGCTGGTACTCAACGTCGGCGAGGCACCACGCATCGCCATGCGTCAGCAGGGCCCGCTGCCCGAACGCGCACAAGATCGTCGGATCGGCCAATGCCGTGACGCCACAGGCATCGAGCATCTCGTGCCCGAGGAGGAAGTCCCGGTTGCCGACCATGAACGCAATCGCACGGCGCGAGGCGGCCTCGGCCAGCACGGCGGCGCCGGTGGCCTCGAAACCGTCGAATCGCGAGTCATCGCCGATCCACGCCTCGAACAAGTCGCCGAGGATGTACACCGCGTCGGCGCGCGTGTGCAGCAGATAGTCGCGCCACGCGGCGAACGTGCGCGGTGTGTCGTCGGCCAGGTGCAGGTCACTGATGAAGTCGATGCAGCGCCAGGCCGGCGACGCAGCGACTTCATGCGGCGTATCGCTCACGACCGCGGCCGTGACGGCATCAGGCCACGCGCTTGGCGCTGAGGATCACCACGTCTTCGAGCGGCACGTCGCCGTGACCGCCCTTGCTGCCGGTCTTGACGCGCTCGATCGCATCGACCACCTCGCTGCCCGACACGACCTTGGCGAACACGGCGTAGCCCCAACCGGATGCAGATTCAGCGGTGAAGTTCAGGAAGTTGTTGTCGGTCGCGTTGATGAAGAACTGCGAGCTCGCCGAGTGCGGCGCCGAGGTGCGTGCCATCGCCAGCGTGTAGCGGTCGTTCTTCAGCCCGTTGTTGGCCTCGTTCTGGATCGTCGCCTTCGTGGACTTCTGGCGCATGCCCGCCTCGAAGCCACCGCCCTGGATCATGAAGCCGGGGATGACGCGGTGGAACACCGTGCCGTCGTAGTGGCCCGCATCGACATAGTCGAGGAAGTTCTTCGACGAGATCGGTGCCTTTGCTTCATCGAGTTCGACGCGGATCGTGCCCTTGCTCGTTTCGAGATCGACTTGAGTGCCCATGTTCATTTCTCCAGAGTGGCTTTGTTGATCGTGATCGGAGCGAGCGGCACGTCATCATGCATGCCCTTGCTGCCGGTCGGTACCGCGCGGATCTTGTCGACGACGTCCATGCCGGAGACGACCCTGCCGAACACGGCATAGCCGTCGCGCCCGGCGCTGCTGCCGTCAAGGCGCACGTTGTCGTTGACGTTGATGAAGAACTGCGCGGTGGCCGAGTTCGGGTCGTTGGTGCGCGCCATCGCGACCGAGCCGCGCACGTTGCTCAGGCCGTTCTGGCTCTCGAGCGCGATCGGTGCGCGCGTGGTCTTCTCCTTCATGTCAGCGGTCATGCCGCCGCCCTGGATCATGAAGGTCGGGATCACGCGATGGAAGACCGTGCCGTCGTAGTGCCCGGCCTTCACGTAGGAGACGAAGTTCGCGACGCTCTTGGGCGCCTTGGCGGCATCGAGTTCGACCACGATGTCGCCCATCGAGGTGGCGAACTTGACCTTCTGCGCGTGTGCGGCCAGGCTGGCGCACAGCAAGGCGGCGACGGCCGCGCGGCCGGCCCAGTGGGCGAGGGTTGTTGTCATTTGGCGTCTCCTTGTTGAGGGTGTTGAAGCAGTTCGCGCACGATCGCCAGCTTGCGCGGCAAGGTCGTGCTGCCCGGATCGAGCTTCAGTGCGCGCGCGTACGACTGTGCCGCGAGCGCCACATGCACGTCACCGAGGTTCTCGTACGCGGTCGCGTACGACGGGTTGGTGCGCAGGGCTTGCTCCAGCGTGGTGCGAGCCTTGGCGTAATCACCGGCGCTTGCATAGAGCACCGCGAGATTGTTGTAGGGCTCGGCCAGGTCGGGATAGTCCTCGATGATTTTCTCGAACACTTGAATGGCCTCGGTGACGCGCTTGGCGTCGGCCAGCATCACGCCCTTCACGAAGCGCATCTGCGCGTCCTTGGGGTGCGTGGCGAGGTACTCGTCGGCGCGCTGCATGGCCAAAGGCGCCTGGCCCGCGTAGTACAAGCGCTGGACATCGCCGAGCTCGTCAGCCCGCGCCACGAGCGCGCCGCCCAGCATGGCGATCACGAGCAATCGGACGAGGGGCGGGATCGGACCAGACATCGGCGTGTGGAGGGCAGGGAGTGGGGCTTCGCCGACCCGCCGCCAGCCGCGGTGGATGCGCGAAGGCGGCCCGGTATACTGCCCCGATTGTAGTGCAGGCCACCTTGCGAGAGACGCTGCCGCGGGCTTCGAAGCCACGCGTTCTCGCACAGTGCGGCAGCGCTGCGGAACCCCTTGATTCGAACCCCGCGTGATGGCCCCACACTTCGCCACGCGTTTGCAGTTGCCCATCGGCTCATGACACTCCGCATCCACAACACGCTCACGCGAGCGCTCGAGACCTTCACGCCGCTGGAGCCGAACCGAGTTCGAATGTACGTGTGCGGCATCACCGTGTATGACCTGTGCCACGTCGGTCACGCGCGCATGATGATCGCGTTCGATGTGATCTACCGCTGGTTGCGCGCGCTGGGTCTGGACGTGATCTATGTGCGCAACATCACCGACATCGACGACAAGATCATCCGTCGCGCGCTCGAGCGCCAGATGCCGATCCGCGCGCTCACCGATGAAATGGTCGCCGAGATGCACGCCGACCTCGGCGCCCTGGGCGTTTTGCGCCCCACGCATGAGCCGCGCGCGACCGAGTTCGTGCCGCAGATGCTGTCGATGATCGGCACGCTCGAATCGCGGGGGCTGGCCTACCGCTCGGGCAACGGCGACGTGAACTACGCGGTGCGCAAGTTCGCCGGCTACGGCAAGCTCTCGGGCAAGTCGATCGACGAGCTGCGATCGGGCGAGCGCGTCGCGGTGCTCGACGGCAAGGACGACCCGCTGGACTTCGTGCTCTGGAAAGCCGCGAAGCCCGACGAGCCCGCCGACGCGAAATACGCATCGACCTATGGCGCCGGGCGACCGGGCTGGCACATCGAGTGTTCGGCCATGGCCTGCGCGCTCCTTGGCGAGCAGTTCGACCTGCATGGCGGCGGTGCCGATCTGCAGTTCCCGCACCACGAGAACGAGATCGCGCAGAGCGAAGGCGCAACGAGCAAGCCGCCCGCGAGGATCTGGGCGCACAACGGGCTGCTCAATGTCGATCAGGTGAAGATGTCCAAGTCGCTGGGCAACTTCTTCACCATCCGCGACGTGCTCGCGCGCTACGACGGCGAGACGGTTCGCTTCTTCATGCTGCGCGTGCACTACCGCAGCCCGTTCAACTTCAGCGACGTGATCTTGGACGATGCGCGGGCCGCGCTGCGTCGGCTCTACACGGCGCTCGACGGCCTCGATGTCCCGTCGACGCCGATCGACTGGGCGCAACCGCAGGCGGCCGCGTTCCGTGCGGCGATGAACGACGACTTCAACACGCCGGTCGCGATGGCCGTGCTGTTCGAGCTCGCGAATGAGCTGAACCGGACGCGTTCGCTCACGACCGCCGCACTGCTCAAGGGGCTGGCGGGCACGCTCGGCATCCTGCAGCAGTTGCCGCGCGGCTACCTGCAGGCCGGGAGTACGTTAGACGAAGCGAGCATCGCCGAGCGCATCGCGGCGCGTGCGGCGGCCAAGCAAGCGCGTGACTTCGCGCTCGCCGACCAGATTCGCAAGGACCTGCTGGCGCAAGGCGTCGAATTGCAGGATTCGCCGACCGGAACGACCTGGGTGAAGTCCTGATGCCGAGCAACGGCGCCGCCAAACCGCAGGTCACGCCCCTGTACTGGGACGAGGCCTGCAAGCACCTGAGCAAGCGCGACCGGGTCATGCGCAAGCTGATCCCGCAGTTCGGCGAGGGCCGGCTGCAAAGCCGCAGCGATGCGTTCACGACGCTGGCGCGCTCGATCGTCGGCCAGCAGATTTCGGTGGCCGCGGCGCAGTCGGTGTGGCATCGGTTCGTCGCGCTGATGAGCAATCCGGCAACACATCTCGCGCCGACCGAGGTGCTGGCGCTCGAGGCGACGGCAGCGCGCGCGGCCGGGCTCTCGGCGCGCAAGGTCGAATACCTCGTCGATCTGGCGGCGCACTTCGAGTCGGGCTCGGTGCACGTCGCGCAGTGGCAGGAGATGGACGACGAGGCCATCATCGACGAACTGGTCGCGATCCGCGGCATCGGCCGCTGGACGGCCGAAATGTTCCTGATCTTTCACCTGATGCGCCCCAACGTGATGCCGCTGGACGACCTGGGGCTGCTCAAGGGCATCAGCGTCAACTACTTCAGCGGTGAGCCGGTTTCGCGCGCCGAGGCGCGCGAGGTGGGCGATGCGTGGGCGCCGTTCCGCTCGGTGGCGACCTGGTACATCTGGCGCAGCCTGGACCCGCTGCCGGTAGACTACTAGGGTTGGGACCAGTCGCCTTCAACCAGAAGGACACACGAATGAGCAAACGTCACTTTCTAGAATTCGAGCAACCGGTTTCGGAGCTCGAGTCGAAGATCGAAGAACTGCGCTACGTGCAGAACGAATCGGCCGTCGACATCTCGGAAGAGATCGATCGCCTCGGCAAGAAGAGCCTGCAGCTCACCAAGGACATCTATTCCAGCCTGTCGCCATGGCAGGTGACGCAGATCGCGCGCCACCCGCAGCGGCCATACACCCTGGACTACGTCGGCGAGATCTTCACCGACTTCCAGGAGCTGCACGGCGACCGCGCGTTTGCCGATGACCAGTCGATCGTCGGCGGCCTCGCGCGCTTCAACGGCCAGGCCTGCATGGTGATCGGCCACCAGAAGGGCCGCGACACCAAGGAGCGCGGGCTGCGCAACTTCGGCATGTCGCGCCCCGAGGGCTATCGCAAGGCGCTGCGGCTGATGAAGCTGGCCGAGAAGTTCGGCC
>JBDTVC010000050.1:0-24763 GCA_040007475.1 Burkholderiales bacterium | reverse complement strand
ACGCCGAGCGCGTGTTCCGCGACATGGTCGGCCAGGGCAACAAGCTGATCTTCGGTACCACCTTCGGCTACATGGAGCCGATGCTCAAGGTCGCCGCCGACTCGAAGGACATCAAGTTCGAGCACGCCACCGGCTACAAGCAGGCCGACAACATGCGCACCTATGACTCGCGCACGTACCAGGGCGCGTACATGGCCGGCGTGATCGCGGGCGGCATGAGCAAGACCGGCACGATCGGCGTGGTCGGCTCGATCCCGATCCCGGAAGTGATCCGCAACATCAACAGCTTCACGCTGGGTGCGCAGTCGGTGAACCCGAAGATCAAGACCAAGGTGGTCTGGGTCAACGAATGGTTCAACCCGCCGAAGGAAACCGAGGCCGCGCAGTCGCTGATGAACGGCGGCGCCGACGTGCTGATGCAGAACACCGACTCGCCCGCCGTGCTGCAGACGGCCGAGAAGGCCGGCAAGTACGCGTTCGGCTGGGACAGCGACATGACGGCCTATGGCCCGAAGGCGCACCTCGGCTCGGCGGTGATCAACTGGGCGCCGTACTACATCAAGGCCACCAAGGAGGCGCTGGACGGCACCTGGAAGGGCGGCACCGCGGCGTGGTGGGGCGTCAAGGAAGGCGCGATCGATTTCGTGTCGGTCTCCGACAAGGTGCCCGCCGATCTGAAGGCCAAGCTCGAAACCGTGAAGGCGGGGCTGAAGGACGGCTCGTTCGAGATCTGGAAGGGCCCGATCATGGGCACCGACGGCAAGGAAGTGCTGGCCAAGGACGCCGTCGCTGACGACAAGTTCCTCGGTGGCATCAACTTCTATGTCAAGGGCGTGGAAGGCAAGATCCCGGGCGGCGACAAGAAGTAGGCTTGCGTCTGCGATCCAGGAAGGGCTGCCGCGTGGCGGCCCTTTTTCTTTTGCACGGGTGACCACCATGAACTTCGACGCCATCCCCCAAGACCGGCTGCCTGCGCTCCTGCGCGAGATGCCCAAGGCCGAGCTGCACATCCACATCGAGGGCTCGCTCGAGCCCGAGCTGATCTTCGCGCTCGCGGCACGCAACGGCGTCGCGCTGCCCTACGCCAATGTCGAGGCGCTGCGCGCGGCCTATGCGTTCACCGACCTGCAGAGTTTTCTCGACATCTACTACGCCGGTGCGAGCGTGCTGCTGAAGGAGGAAGACTTCTTCGACATGGCCATGGCGTACTTCAAGCGCGCGGCCGATGACAACGTTGTTCGCGCCGAACTCTTCTTCGATCCGCAGACCCACACCGACCGCGGCGTGCCCATCGCGACTGTGATCGACGGCCTCTCGCGCGCGTGCGATACCGCGCAGCGCGAGCTCGGCGTCAGCGGCGCGCTGATCCTGTGCTTCCTGCGCCACCTCAGCGAAGAGGCCGCGTTCGCCACGCTCGAGCAGGCCTTGCCGCATCGCCGGCATTTCATCGGCGTGGGGCTGGACAGCAGCGAGCGTGGCCACCCGCCCGAGAAGTTTGCGCGCGTGTTCGCGCGCTGCCGCGAGCTCGGCCTGCACGTGGTCGCGCACGCCGGGGAGGAGGGCCCGCCGGCCTACGTGTGGAGCGCGCTCGACGTGCTGAAGGTCGAGCGCATCGACCACGGCGTGCGCAGCATCGAAGACCCGGCGCTGATGCAGCGCCTGGCCGCGACACGCATGCCGCTGACCGTGTGCCCGATGTCCAACGTGAAGCTGTGCGTCTACCCGACGATGGCGCAGCACCAGTTGCCGGCCTTGTTGGACGCCGGCCTGTGCGCGACGATCAACTCCGACGACCCGGCGTATTTCGGCGGCTACCTCAACCAGAACTTCGTCGAGACCTTTGCCGCGCTCCCGCAACTGACCGCGCGTCACGCGCATCTGCTCGCCAGCAACAGTTTCGAGGCGAGCTTCGCCGATCCCGCACACAAGCTGGCGTGGGTGAGCGCGCTCGACGAGGTGTTCGAGCACCACGCGGGATGAGACGAGTCGCCTAGGGCGCCGCCGCCACCTGCGACAATCCGCTACCGCCCGCCTGCGTGCCCCCGCAGGCGGTTTGTCTTTCAACTCCGGGGCCATGTAGAGGAACACCATGTTCAAAAACCTCGTCCGCGCCAGCGTTGCCACGCTGGCCGCGATCACTGCCGTACTGGCACCTCCCATCGCACGCTCGCAGACGCCGCCGCTCAAGGTCGCGTTCGTCTACGTCAGCCCCATCGGCGAAGCGGGCTGGACGTACCAGCACGAGCAGGGCCGCCTGGCGATGCAGAAGGCGCTGGGCGATCGCGTCGTGAGCACCGCGGTCGAGGCCGTCGCCGAGGGCGCGGATTCGGAGCGCGTGTTCCGCGACCTGGCGGCGCAGGGGAACCAGCTGATCTTCGCGACCAGCTTCGGCTACCTCGAGCCCGTGCTGCGCGTCGCGGCGGAGTACCCGAACGTCAAGTTCGAGCATGCCGGCGGCTACAAGACGGCGCCGAACGTGAACACCTACAACGCGCGCTACTATGAGGCGCGCTATCTTGCCGGCCTGCTCGCGGGCAAGAGCAGCAGGAGCGGCATCGCTGGCTACGTCGCCGGCTTCCCGGTGCCCGAGGTGGTGCAAGGCATCAACGCGTTCACGCTCGGCATGCGCGAGGCCAACCCGAAGGCACAGGTCAGGGTGGTCTGGCTCAACACCTGGTTCGATCCCACGCGCGAACGCGAGGCGGCCCAGACGCTGATCGACCAGGGCGCCGACGTGCTCACGAACCACAGCGGCTCGCCCGCCGTGTCGCAGACCGCGCAGGCGCACTTCAAGGACAAGGGCGTGCGCGCCATCGCGTACCAGAGCGACATGCACGCCTTTGCGCCGGACGCGCAACTCGCCGCCGTGACGCACCACTGGGGCGGCTACTACACCCAGGTCGCACGCGCGGCGCTGGCCGGCACCTGGAAGCCGCAGCCGGTGTGGGGTGGCATGAAGGACGGGCTGGTTCAGCTCGGCGCGATCAGCGCCGACGTGCCGGCGCAGGTGCAGGCCTTGATCGAGACGCGCCGCAAGGCCATCGTCGAAGGGCGCTTCAAGCCGTTCGCGGCGCCGCTGGTCGACAACGAGGGCAAGGTCCGGCTCGCCGCCGGGGCGCTGGACGACGCATCGATCGCGACGATGAACTGGTTCGTGCGCGGCGTCGCGGGCGCGGTGCCCAAGCCCTGATCAGCGGCCCGCGAGCCACTCGGTCGGCGACACGAAGTGCTTGTTCAGCAACGCGGTGAGCCGGTGCACGCGCCATTGGCCGTCGATGAAGAGGTAGTCGGGTGCGAGCCCCTCGTCCTGGAACCCGAGGCGTTTGAGCACCTCGGCGCTGCGCCAGTTCTCGGGTCGGTAAGCGGCCTGGACGCGGTGCAGGTTGACGCGTGGCGAGAACATCTCGGCCAGCCCGCAGCGCAGGGCCTCGGTCATCAACGCCTGGCCCTCGAACGCCTGATCGAGCGCGTAACCCACGTTGCAGCTCTGGAACGCGCCGCGCACGATGTTCGAGAAATTCATCGTGCCGATCACGCGCGACGGGTCGCCGATCGGCTGCAGCAGGTAGCGGTAACCGGTGCCGACCGCGAACGCCGCAGCGCTCTCGCGCAGGCGCTGGGCCTGGGTGGCTTCGGTGTAGAAGTCCTCGGCGCTCGGGGGATCCCACGGCGCGAGGTGAGCGCGGTTGCGCTCGTGGAACCCGGCGAGCCCGGCGGCCAGGTGCTCGGCGGCCGCGACGAGGCGCAGCCGCGCGCTGAGCAGCACGGGCTCTGCGCGGGTGGTCGGCACGATGTCCATGCACCATTACAGCACCGCGACCGCATGGGGGTATTTCTGCGCGGCGCCGCAGTCGTGTAAGTTCGGCACATGAACACGATTGCTTCGCACGCTCCGTCGCTGTGGCGACTTGCCGGGCGCCAGATGTTGCGCGACTTCCGCGCCGGGGAGTTGCGCCTGCTCGTCGTCGCGGTGATGCTCGCGGTGGCCGCGCTCAGCGCGGTCGGCTTCTTCGCCAACCGGATCGACGGCGGCCTGGCCCGCGATGCGCGCCAGCTGTTGGGCGGCGACGCGATCGTCTCGTCCGACCAGCCGGCGCCGCCGATGTTCGCCGAGAAGGCGCGTGAGCTCGGCCTGACGACGGCGACGACCGCTGCCTTCCCGAGCATGGGCCGCGCGCCGGACGACAAGGGCGGTGCCTCGCGCCTGGTCACCGTGAAGGCCGTCAGCGATGCCTATCCGCTGCGCGGCAAGGTCACGCTGGGGCGCACCTCCGCGGCGATGCCGGGCGCGCCCGCGGCCGGCACGGCCTGGGTCGATCCGGCGCTGCTCGAGGCGCTGAAGCTGCAGGTCGGCGACGCCCTGCTGCTCGGCGATGCCTCGCTGCGCATCGCGAACACCATCGTCAACGAGCCCGATCGCGGCGCCGGCTTTCTCGCGTTCGCGCCGCGTGTGATACTGAACCAGGCTGACCTGCCCGCGACCAACCTCGTGCAGCCGGCGAGCCGCGTGACCTATCGGCTCGCGGTCGCCGCGATGCAAGGCGGTGACGTACCGGTGCGGCAGTTCGTCGACTGGGCCGAGGCGCAGATCAAGAGCGCCGGGTTGCGCGGCCTGCGCGTCGAGTCGCTCGCCACCGGCCGGCCCGAGATGCGCCAGACGCTCGACCGGGCGTCGAAGTTCCTGAACCTCGTCGCGTTGCTCGCTGCGCTGCTCGCCGCGGTCGCGGTCGGCATCGCGTCGCGCGAGTTCGCCAGCCGGCATCTGGACGACTGCGCGATGCTGCGCGTGCTCGGCCTGCCGCAGCGAACGATCGCGCTGCAGTACCTGATCGAGTTCACCGCCGTCGGCCTGATCGCCAGCGCCGCGGGCGTGTTGCTCGGCTTCGCGGTGCACTACGTCTTCGTGCTGCTGCTCGCCGGTCTCGTCGAGGCCGCGCTGCCGCCACCGGGCATCTGGCCGGCGCTGTTCGGCATCGGCGTCGGCTTCACGCTGCTGATGGGCTTCGGCCTGCCGCCGGTGCTGCAGCTCGCGCAGGTGCCGCCGCTGCGCGTGATCCGGCGCGATGTGGGCGCGCTGAAGCCGGCCTCGATCGCGGTGCTCGCCGCGGGCGCGATCGGCTTCGCCGCGCTGCTGCTCGCGGTGGCCAGCGACGTGAAGATGGGCTTGATCGCCGTCGGCGGTTTCGCCGCCGCGATCGCGGTGTTCGCGTTGTTGTCGTGGCTCGCGGTCATGGTGTTGCGCCGCGCCGTGCCCGAGTCTCGCGCGCCGCGTTGGCTCGTGTTGGCGACGCGCCAGATCGCCGCGCGCCCGGCGTTCGCGGTGCTGCAGGTCTCGGCGCTCAGCGTCGGCCTGCTCGCGCTGGTGCTGCTGGTGTTGCTGCGCACCGACCTGGTCGACAGCTGGCGCGCCGCCACGCCCAAGGGCGCACCGAACCGCTTCGTGATCAACGTGCAGCCGGAGCAGGGCGAGGCGTTCCGCCAGCGGCTCGACGAAGCCGGCGTGAAGGGCTACGACTGGTTCCCGATGATCCGCGGCCGGCTGGTCGCGATCAATGGCAAGCCCATCAAGCTCGACGATTACGCCGACGAGCGCGCGAAGCGCCTGCTCGACCGGGAGTTCAACCTGAGCCACAACGCCCAGCTGCCCGAGCACAACAAGCTCAGCGTCGGCCGCTGGACGCCGGACGAGAAGGACGCCGTCAGCGTCGAGGAAGGCCTGGCGCAGACGCTCGGCCTCAAGCTCGGCGACGCGCTGCAGTTCGATGTCGGCGGCATGCTCGCGGGCGGGCGCATCACCAGCCTGCGCAAGGTCGACTGGAGCTCGATGCGCGTCAACTTCTTCGTGATGTTCCCGACCGCGTCGATGGCCGACGTGCCACTGAGCTACATCGCCGCGTACCGCGCGCCCGAGACCGGCGCGGCGGCGTTCGACAACGCCCTCTCGCGCGAGTTTCCGAACATCACCAGTGTCGATGTGTCGGCCTCGATCGCGCAGATCCAGAAGGTGCTCGACCAGGTCATCCGCGCGGTCGAGTTCCTGTTCGGGTTCACGCTCGCGGCCGGGCTGGTCGTGCTCTTTGCGGCGGTGACCGCCACGCGCGAGGCGCGCTCGCGCGAGTTCGCGGTGATGCGCGCGCTCGGCGCCAGCGGCACGCTGCTCGCGCAGGTGCAGCGCGCCGAACTGCTCGGCGTCGGGGCGCTCGCCGGCGTGCTGGCCTCGCTGGCCGCGATGGCGGTCGGCTGGGCACTGGCGCGTTATGTGTTCGAGTTCAGCTGGAACCCGTCACCCTGGGTACCGCTGGCCGGTGGCGTCGCCGGCGCGCTGCTCGCGCTCGCGGCCGGGTGGTGGGGCCTGCGCGAGGTCTTGCGCCGGCCGGTGGTGCAGACACTGCGCCAGGCGGCGCAGGAGTGATTCGGACACCCGCCGGGCGCGTGCCCAGGCGGCTTGAGCGGCCCGGCGCTCGCCTCAGCGCTGTGACGCGCCGGCCAGCTTGAAGGTGCCGACCACCTGCGCCAGGCTGCCGGCCTGAGACTGCAGCGACGCGGCTGCCGCAGCCGACTGTTCGACGAGCGCGGCGTTTTGCTGCGTCATCTGGTCGAGCTCGCCCATAGAGGCGCCGACCTGACTGATGCCGCTGCTCTGGCCCGAGGTCGCGACCGTGATCTCGCCGATGATGTCGGAGACCCGCTGCACCGACGCGACGATCTCGGTCATCGTCGAGCCGGCGTTCGCGACCAGGCGCGAGCCGCCCTCGACGCGCTCCATCGACACGCCGATCAGCGTCTTGATCTCCTTGGCGGCTTCGGCCGAGCGGCCAGCCAGGCTGCGCACCTCGCTGGCGACGACCGCGAAGCCGCGGCCCTGCTCGCCGGCACGCGCGGCCTCGACGGCGGCATTGAGCGCCAGGATGTTGGTCTGGAACGCAATGCCGTCGATCACGCCGATGATGTCGCCGATCTTCTTCGACGAGGCGTTGATCTGGTCCATCGTGGTCACGACTTCGCTGACGACGACACCGCCGCGGCGCGCGGTCTCGCTCGCCGAGGCCGCGAGCTGGTTGGCCTGCTGCGCCGATTCGGCCGAGTGCCGGACGGTACCGGTGAGCTGCTCCATCGACGAGGCCGCCTGCTGCAGGTTCGACGCGGTCTGCTCGGTGCGGGTGCTCAGGTCGAGGTTGCCGGTGGCGATCTCGGCACTCGCCGTGTTGATCGAGTCGACCGATTGGCGCACGCTCGACAGCGTCTCATTGAACTGCTCGCGCATGGCCTCGACCTCGCGGATCAGGTGCCCGACTTCATCGCCACGCGTGCTGTGGAACCGTTGCGTGAGGTCGCCGTGCGCGACCAGTGTCACCGCGTCGCCGAGCTGCTTCAGCGGCTGCGCGACCCAGCGGCGCATCATCCAGAACAGGCCCACGCCGAGCGCCAGCGTGGCACCGCCCAGCATCACCCAGAACGGCAGCAGGCTGGCCCAGTGCGAGCGCATCGCCTCGCGGTCGGAGACTTCACCGACGACCCACCAGCCCGTGTTCTTGTTCTTTCGCACGACCGCCCAGGCGTCGTCGGCCTGGCCGAGCAGCGGCTTGGCCTGCCTGACGACCCCGCCTTCGGCGCTGCCGAGTTGCGCGAGCAGCGCCTCGCTGCCGGGGAAGGCCTCGAGCACCTTCTTGCCCTTCGCGGTCGGGTGGATCACGAACACGGCGTCTGCCGCCGAGGCCTTCGGGTCGATCACGTAGACGCCACCGCTCTCGAAGAACTTGCTTTGCGCCGCGAGCGCTTCCAGCGAGGCCTGGAACGGGCTCAGGTCGAAGCCGATGAACAGCGCGCCGACGACCTTGCCGCCCGCGTCGTGGACTGGCTCGTAGCGCGTCATGTAGGGCTTGCCGAACAGCGTGGCGCGGCCGATGTAGGGCTTGTCCTGCATCAGTCCGGCGAAGGCCGGGTGCGCCTTGCCGAGCATCGTGCCGAGCGCACGGTCGCCGTTCTCCTTCTTCAGCGAGGTCGTCAGGCGCACGAAGTCATCGCCCTTGCGCGAGAAGACCGTCGCGACGCCGCCGGTGAACTGGTTGAACTTGTCGACCGCGGTGAAGTTGTCCTTCAGCGAGGTGCCGAAGTTCTGCAGGTCGCCAGTCGCGTTGTCGTGCACGAAGGTGGTGTCGAAGTCCTGCTTGAAGACCGTGAACAGCCGGCCGACCATCACGCGCGAGGTCATGTCGAAGGCCTCGGCCGAGTCGGCGACCGACTGCGTCTTGTCGCCGGCCCAGGTCACGATCTGCTGGCGTGCGCGATCGGTCACGATCATGCTCATCAGCGCGCAGATGCCAAGCAGCACGATGGCCAGGCCGGCGCTGCCGATGATGGAGATGCGGGTCGCGATCGAGCCGTGGGTCGGGCGTGCGTTGGTCATGGCGTGCTCTTTTTCGGGGGTGTGCTCAGAAGGATTCCCACTCGTCCGTGCCGGTGCCGGCAGGGGTGGCGGCCGGCGCGCTCGCCACCGACGGCTTGCTGAAGCTGGGGCGAACGATGTTCTTCGCGCGGTTCGGGCTGCGCCGCTCGACCGGGGCGGCCGGCTTGGCCGGCTTCGGCACGGTGCTGCGCACTGGCGCCACAGCGGCGCTGCGCGCTGGCGTGGCACGAACCGCGGCCACCGCCGGCGCATCGCCGTGCGACAGCCTGAACACGGCAACGGCCTGCACCATCATCTGGGCTTGCTGCTTCAGGTTCTCGGCGGCGGCGGCGCTTTCCTCGACCAATGCGGCGTTTTGCTGCGTCGCCTGGTCCATCTGCGTCACGGCCTGGCCGACCTGGGCCACGCCGGCGCTCTGCTCGGCGCTGGCGCTGCTGATCTCGCCGACGATGTCGGTCACGCGCCTGATGGCGGTCACGATCTCGGCCATCGTCGCGCCGGCCTGGTCGACCAGCGTCGTGCCCTGCTCGACGCGCTCGACGCTGGCCGAGATCAGGCCCTTGATCTCCTTGGCGGCTTCGGCGCTGCGCTGCGCGAGGTTGCGCACCTCCGTGGCGACGACCGCGAAGCCGCGGCCCTGCTCGCCGGCACGTGCGGCCTCGACCGCCGCGTTCAGCGCCAGGATGTTGGTCTGGAACGCGATGCCGTCGATCACGCCGATGATGTCGGCGATCTTCTTCGAGCTGTCGTTGATGCCCTTCATCGTCTCGACGACCTGGCTCACGACCTCGCCGCCCTTGACCGCGACGCCCGAGGCGCCAAGCGCGAGCTGGTTGGCCTGCTTGGCGTTGTCGGCGTTCTGGCGCACCGTCGAGCCGAGTTGTTCCATCGATGCCGCGGTCTCCTCGAGCGCGCTGGCCTGCTGTTCGGTGCGTTGCGACAGGTCCTGGTTGCCGCTGGCGATCTGCGCGGAGCCGGTGGCGATCGCGTCGCTCGACTGGCGTACGTTGCCGACGACCTTCGCCAGGCTGTCGTTCATCTGCCCGAGGGCACGCAGGAGTTGGCCGGCTTCGTCGGTGCTGGCGGCCTCGACACGCGTGCTCAGGTCACCGGCGGCAACGCGCTGTGCCACGGCCAGGGCCTCACCGATCGGGCGGGTGATGGAGCGGCTGAGCCACCAGGCGATGACGCCACCCACGATCAGCGAGCCGAGCGTGATGAGGCCGATCAGCCACTTCGCGCCCTGATACGCGGCCTGCGCGGCCGCGGCGCCAGCGTCGGACGGGCTGACGTGGCCTGCCAGTTCGGCCATCTCTCGCAGGCCGATGACGCAGATCACGATCTGCAGCACGAGCACGGTGCCGAAACCCAGGCCGAGCCGCGCGCCGATCTTCAGATTGCCGAAGAAACTCATGTGAGGTACCGATCGATGGAGAGAGGCCGGCGCCGCAACGTCGTGTCGACGATCGGGCGCTCGATGCGAGCGTCGCGTTACCGGACGGAGTTGATGAGACCCATCTCTTCGCTGGCCATCAGGCCTTCGATGTCCATCAGGATCAGCATGCGGTCGGCGACGCTGCCGATGCCGGTGATGAAGCCGGTGTCGATCGCCGAGCTCATCTCGGGCGCGGGCTTGATCGCCTCGGAGTCCAGCGCCAGCACATCCGAGACCGAATCGACGACGGCGCCGACGACGCGGCCCTTGACGTTCAGCACGATCACGACGGTGAAGCTGTTGTACTCGGCCGTCTCGCATCCGAGCTTGAGCCGCAGGTCGACGATCGGCACGATCACGCCACGCAGGTTGACCACACCCTTGATGAACGCCGGGGCGTTGGCGATGCGCGTCGGCTGCTCGTAGGAGCGGATCTCCTGCACTTTCAGGATGTCGATGCCGTACTCCTCGGCGCCCAGGCGGAAGGTCAGGAACTCACCACCCATCGCAACGGCGTTGCGGGCGGCTTCGTGCTGGGCGACCTGGCGGGCTTCGGTGATCATGTCCATGGCGTGTCTCTCGATGCGGGGGTTGGCGGAGTGCGGGTTCTGGATGCTCTATCGACGTTTGGCGGCAAAGCTGAAATGGCAAATGCGCGGCGCGCTCAGAAGGATTCCCAGTCGTCGCCCGCGGGGGCGCTGGCGGCGACCGGTTTGGTCGCCGGCGCGGGGGGTGCCGCCGGCCGCTTGGCGGGCGGGCGGGCGGTGGCGACGGCGCGGGTGAGCGTGGGCGCCGCGGACGCAGCGACCGGGCGTGCCACCGCAGGCGCACGCGCGACCGGTGCGGCGGGCGCAGCCCCGGCGCCATCGAGGCGGAAGGTGCCGACGACCTCGGCCAGGCGGGCGGCCTGTTCCTTCAGGCTCTGAGCGGCGGCGGCGGACTGTTCGACGAGCGCGGCGTTCTGCTGCGTCATCTGGTCGAGCTGGGTGACGGCACCGTTGATCTGGCCGATCCCGTCGCTCTGCTCGCTGGAGGCGGCGGTGATCTCGCCGATGATGTCGGCGACGCGCTGCACCGAGCCGACGATCTCGCTCATCGTCTGACCGGCGTTGGCCACCAGACGCGAGCCGCCCTCGACCTTCTCGACGCTGGCGCCGATCAGGGTCTTGATCTCCTTGGCCGCTTCGGCGCTGCGCGCGGCCAGCGAACGCACCTCGCTGGCGACGACCGCGAAACCACGGCCCTGTTCACCGGCACGAGCGGCCTCGACTGCGGCATTGAGCGCGAGGATGTTGGTCTGAAACGCGATGCCGTCGATCACGCCGATGATGTCGACGATCTTCTTCGACGAGGCGTTGATGTCGTCCATCGTCGAGACGACCTGCGCGACCACCACGCCACCGCGGGCGGCGACCTCGGCGGCCGACGTGGCGAGCTGGTTGGCCTGGCGCGCCGAGTCGGCGGACTGCCTCACCGTGCCGGTGAGCTGCTCCATCGACGAGGCCGCCTGCTGCAGGTTCGAGGCGGTCTGTTCGGTGCGGTTCGACAGGTCCTGGTTGCCGGTGGCGATCTCGCTGCTGGCCGTGCCGATGCTGTCGGTGGCGGTCTGCACGGTCCGGATCGAGGTGCGCAGCTGGCCGACCATGCTGCCGAGCGCGCGCAGCAGATCGCCGAGCTCATCCTTGTCGGTGCTGTCGGCGTGCACGTCCAGCCGCCCCTCGGCGACGCGGGCCGCTGCCAGCGCGCCGGCGTTGACGTTGCCGACGATGCGGCGTTGTGTGAACCACGAGAAGACGAGCGCGCCGACGACGGCGAACAGGCCGACGATGGCCAGCACCAAGCTGGTCGCTCGCGCCGTCGATTCAAGTTGCTGCGTGACGCCGGCGGCGCGTTGCGACACGTGATCGACGACGCTGGCCAGCGTCGCGTTCATCGCCTTGTATTCGGTGTCGGCCGTCTGCACCGCGGCCACGCCGGTGTTCGGGTCGATGGAGGAGAGGTCGATCGCGCTGTCGGCGGCCTTCTGATAGCGGGCGATCTGTGCGATGAAGCTGTGCAGATCGGTGCGCACGGCCTCGTCGGTCGACGCCTCGGCGGCCTTGGCGCCCTCGGCGGACAGCGCCGCGAGCTTGGCGGTCTGCTGCTCGCGCAGCCCCTTGAGGGCTTTCTCGTCGAGCGAGCCGGCGATCGACACGGTGCGATACAGCTGGGTGTGCGTCTCGCCGAGCTGCGACCGCACGGCGGCCACCTTGGCGAACGCGCCCAGCACGTTCTCGTGGGCCGTCCCGCTGCGGGTCTGATAGCCATTGAGCACCCAGATCGATGCGCTCAGCGTCAGCGCCAGCACGGCGCCGGTCACGGCAGGCGCGAGCATCAGTTTTGTTCTCAGCTTCATGGTGTGGTCCGGATGTCAGGGTGTCGGATGCGCCGGGAAATTACTTGTAGATCCCGCCGCAGACGACCGCATCCTCGAGCTTCTCGCAGTACATGCTCTTGGGCTCGATCTTCTTGCTCACCGGGTTGGTGAACTTGTAGTCCTGCCAGAACGTGCCTTTGGCGGCGGCGAGCTCGACGCGCTCCTTGACGAAGGCCTTGCCATCGACGTCCTTCAGGTCGATCAGGTTCTTGCCGACCATCTTCTCGTTCGCGCCGTGCGCGCGCACCGTGCCGTCCATGCCGTAGACGGTGAGGTAGAGGTCGCGGTCGGTGAACTGGCTGCTCTTGGCCGTGATCTCGGCGTAGCCCTTGTCCTTGCCGCTGGACTTGATGAAGGCCACGCCTTTCTTGACCATCGCGGTCGCTTCGGCGGCGGTGGCATTGCCGTCCTTCGCGAGAACGGACGACATGTAGGCCAGCGTCAAGCCGGCGACGAGGGTGCTCAGGAGCAGATGGGTTTTCATGGTGATGTCCTTTCGAGACGGGGGAAGGTTCAGGCGGGTTGTGAAGCCGCGTCGAGGCGGAAGGTGCCGACGACCTCGGCCAGGCGGGCGGCCTGTTCCTTCAGGCTCTGAGCGGCGGCGGCGGACTGTTCGACGAGCGCGGCGTTCTGCTGCGTCATCTGGTCGAGCTGGGTGACGGCACCGTTGATCTGGCCGATCCCGTCGCTCTGCTCGCTGGAGGCGGCGGTGATCTCGCCGATGATGTCGGCGACGCGCTGCACCGAGCCGACGATCTCGCTCATCGTCTGACCGGCGTTGGCCACCAGACGCGAGCCGCCCTCGACCTTCTCGACGCTGGCGCCGATCAGGGTCTTGATCTCCTTGGCCGCTTCGGCGCTGCGCGCGGCCAGCGAACGCACCTCGCTGGCGACGACCGCGAAACCACGGCCCTGTTCACCGGCACGAGCGGCCTCGACTGCGGCATTGAGCGCGAGGATGTTGGTCTGAAACGCGATGCCGTCGATCACGCCGATGATGTCGACGATCTTCTTCGACGAGGCGTTGATGTCGTCCATCGTCGAGACGACCTGCGCGACCACCACGCCACCGCGGGCGGCGACCTCGGCGGCCGACGTGGCGAGCTGGTTGGCCTGGCGCGCCGAGTCGGCGGACTGCCTCACCGTGCCGGTGAGCTGCTCCATCGACGAGGCCGCCTGCTGCAGGTTCGAGGCGGTCTGTTCGGTGCGGTTCGACAGGTCCTGGTTGCCGGTGGCGATCTCGCTGCTGGCCGTGCCGATGCTGTCGGTGGAGCTGCGCACTTCGCCGACGAGGCCACGCAGCGCGCTCTGCATGCTTCCGAGGGCGCGCAGCAGTTCGCCGGTCTCGTCACGACGATCCGAATCGACCGCATGGGTCAGGTCGCCGCCGGCGATCGCACGAGCGGCATCGACGCCGAGCTGCATCGGCGTGGTGACCGAGCGCGTGATGAAGAAGGCCATGGCGCTGCCGATCGCAACGCAGGCGAGCGTCAGCGCCAGGAGCGCGACGATGGAGTTGCGGATGCCCAGCTTCAGCTTCTCGGCGCTGGCGTTGGCGAGGTCGATCTCGAAGCGCAGCGTGTCGCTCATCGACGCGATGTAGGCGTCCACCGAGGGCAGCATCTTGGCGGTGAGCAGGGCTTCGGCAGCCGGCTGGTCGGCCTGCTTCACCAGTGCCATCAGCTCTTCGCGGGTGCTCATGTAGGTGGCGCGACGGGTGGCGACCGTCTTCATCAGGGCCTGGCCCTGTTCGGAGGCGGTGGCCTCCAGCGACTTCTGAAGTTCGCCGATCTCGACCGACGTGCTCTTCATCTGCGGTGCGAAGTGCTTCTCGATGTCCGGCTGGCCGGCCGACTTGGCGATCGCGATCGCACGAACCACGTTGAGCTGGGTCTTGCCGAGCCAGTCGCGTGCGATGGCGGCGCGATGCTCGACCACCATCAGCTCGGCCAGGCTCGTGGTGGTCCGCGCGAACTGCAGGTAGGCGATCGACACGATCACCAGCAGGAGCGCCAGCACGGCGCCGAAACCAAGGGCCAGACGGGGGCCGATTCGCAGGTTGTTCAAGATCATGGCGGCCTGAATCGCGTTGAAGGTTGATGAGGGTTCACTCAGCTTATCGGCCGCTTCGGCGCGCGATTGAGGCTCGATCGCCGCCAAGAAGGAACGGCCGGCTGCGCTGTGCGCGGCCGGCCGTTCGGAGGCGATGTCTCGGTGTGTTCAGTGACGCGAACGACGCACCAGGCTGCCGACATCCAGGATCAGCGCGACGCGGCCGTCACCCATGATCGTGGCGCCCGAGATGTCGTTGACGCGGCGGTAGTTCGCCTCGAGGTTCTTGACCACGACCTGCTGTTGCCCGAGCAGCCCGTCGACCAGCATCGCGACGCGCCCGCCCTCGGCCTCGGCCACGACGACGATGCCGCCGACGCTGTCGTAGCTGAAGCGCGGCACCTGGAACACCTGCTCCAGATCGAGCACCGGCAGAAACTCCTCGCGGATCTCGATCACGCGGCCGGTGCCGCCGACCGTCTTGATCACGCCCGGCTGCACCTGGAACGACTCGATCACCGACGACAGCGGGAGGATGTAGACCTCCTCGCCGACCGCTACCGACATGCCGTCCATGATCGCCAGCGTGAGCGGCAGGCGGACCTTCACGCTCATTCCGTAGCCTTCGGCCGAATCGATCTCGACCGTGCCGCCCAGCGCGGTGATGTTCTTCTTCACCACGTCCATGCCGACACCGCGGCCCGAGACATCGGTGACGACCTCGGCGGTCGAGAATCCGGGCGCGAAGATCAGGCTCCACACCTCGGCGTCGGTCATCGAATCCGGGGCGTCGATGCCGCGTTCGCGGGCCTTGTTGATGAGCTTCTCGCGCGACAGGCCCTTGCCGTCGTCGCGCACTTCGATGAGGATCGAGCCGCCCTGGTGCGAGGCCGCGAGCGTGATCGTGCCGTGCTCGGGCTTGCCCTTGGCGACGCGCTCGGCCGGGCTCTCGATGCCGTGGTCGCAGCTGTTGCGCACGAGGTGCGTGAGCGGGTCGGTGATCTTCTCGACCAGGCCCTTGTCGAGCTCCGTCGCCTCGCCCTGCGTGACGAACTCGACCTTCTTGCCGAGCTTGCCCGCGAGGTCGCGCAGCATGCGCGGGAAGCGGCTGAAGACCATCGACATCGGAATCATCCGGATCGACATCACCGACTCTTGCAGGTCGCGGGTGTTGCGGTCCAGGTCGGCCAGGCCGGCGGCGAGCTGCTGGTACAGCGCGGTGTCGATCTGCTTGCTGTTCTGCGCCAGCATCGCCTGAGTGATGACGAGTTCACCGACGAGGTTGATGAGCTGGTCGACCTTCTCGACCGAGACGCGCAGCGTCGACGATTCGAGCGCGGCGGCGGGGGCCTTGTCCGCGCGAACCGGGGCCTTGGCCACGGTCTTGGGGGCTTCGGCGTCGGGCTTCGCGGCTTCGCTCGGCGTGGTGGAGCCGGGGGCGCCCGGTGCGTTGTCGAAAAAGCCGTAGCCGGGGTCGCTCTGTTCGAGTTCGGAGGCCGGCGGTGCGCCCGGCGCACCGTCGTGAAAACCGTAGCCCGCGGTCATCGGCAGCAGGGCCACTTCGTCGCGCGAGACGTGGAAGGTGAAGAGGTCCAGCAAGTCGTTGTCGCTGCTGGCCGTGACGACGCGGAAGCGCCGCATGCCGTCGCTGGGCTGGCCGCCGTCGATGGCCTCGATGGTTCCCAGGTCGGTGATCTCGGAGAACAGCTCGATCAGGCTGTTGGCGCACGACGGGTCTTTCAGCGGGCCCACGCGCAGCTCGAGTTCGCGTGCCGGCTGGTTGCCACCGAGCGAGGCCTTGACCGGCGCGGGTGCGGCGGCGGTCTTCTTGGCGGCAGCCTTCGGCGCGGCGGTGGCCGGCGGGGCCTGGCCTGCACTCATGGCGCGGATGCTGACCAGCAGGTCGGCGGTGTCGATCTCGTCGCCGCCCGCGCCCTGGTGGCGTGCGAGCTGGGCGCGCAGCGCGTCGCCCGATTGCAGCAGCACGTCGACCATCGCGGCGGTCGGCTCGAGTTCGTGGCGGCGCAGCTTGTCGAGCAGCGTCTCCATCTGGTGCGTGAGCTCGGCCACGTCGGCGAACCCGAACGTGGCCGCGCCGCCCTTGACCGAGTGCGCGCAGCGGAAGATCGAGTTCAGCTCTTCGTCGTCGGCGGCGGTCAGGTCGATGCCGAGCAACTGCGCCTCCATGCGGTCGAGGTTTTCGCCCGCTTCTTCGAAGAAGACCTGATAGAACTGGCTCAGATCGATGCCGGCGCCGAGGTTTGCGCCTTCTGTGGTCATGTCACCCATGTTCTCGCTCCTGTGCCCCGCGGGGATCAGCGGATGACCTTGCGGATCACTTCGATCAGCTTGGCCGGATCGAAGGGCTTGACGAGCCAGCCCGTGGCGCCCGCGCCGCGGCCGGCCTGCTTCATCTGATCGCTCGACTCGGTCGTCAGGATCAGGATCGGCGTCGACTTGAACTTCGGGTTGTCGCGCAGCCGCTTGGTCAGGCTGATGCCGTCCATGCGGGGCATGTTCTGGTCGGTGAGCACGAGGTCGAAGTCGCTCTTGCCGGCCTTCTCCCAGGCGTCCTGACCGTCGACGGCCTCGACGACACTGTAGCCAGCGCTCTTCAGCGTGAATGCCACCATCTGGCGCATGGACGCAGAGTCGTCTACTGCGAGGATTGAATGCATGTCGTTCTCCGGATTTCCTGAGGCGTCTTCGGTCGATCGGGTTGAATCTTTAAGGGCGGCGGTCAGAACAGCTCGACGGAACCTGCGTCCATCTCGTCCTGCGTGACCGGGTTCGGGCGCAGCGGGGCCTCTTCGACCACTGCCTCGCCTTCGTCGTCGCCACCCATGGTTTCGCGGGCGATGCGGTCGACGCAGTTGCGCAAGCGCTTGTTCGTGTGCGCAATCAGCTGCGAGGCCATGTCCTGGAACTGCAGCGCGGTGATCGCACCGCCGAGGTGCTGCATCACGTTGTCGAACAGGTCCTGCGACGGCGCGTCGCGGGTCGTGTCGAACAGTTGCTGGATGTCGCCGACCGCGCCATGGAAGCCCTGCATCAGTTCGTCGCAGGCGTGCGAGAGCAGGCCTTGCAGACGTTCCAGGTCATTGGTCGCCGTCAGCAGGTTGTCCTGCAGATCGGCGGCCGCGATCAGAGGCATCGTCGGCGCGGCGTGGGCATCGGTGGCTTGGGATGTCAGCATCATGCTTCCGTCGTCGGCTTCGGGTGGGCGGGTTCGCGCATGTCCCGTTTTCGGCAAGCAGCCCGCGGACCTGAGCGGAATCAAGGCCGGGACTTCGGGTCAGTTCGCGCGCTGGGCATGTCACGTCATACTGCACGGCATGCTGCCCCGGCCACCGAACGTGACTTCTGAACGCTGCCTGCGCGTTCTGCACCTCGAAGACTCCGAGCTCGACCACGATCTCACGCTGGCGCATCTGCTGCGCGGCGGGCTGAAAGTCGACATTCGACGCATCGACTCCGAGGCCGAGTTCCTCGCCGCGCTCGACGACGAGTGGGACGCGATCATCTCCGACTACAACCTGCCGGGCTTCTCGGGCCTGGTGGCGCTGGACCTGCTCAAGGCGCGTGGCCTGGACGTGCCGTTCATCCTGGTCTCGGGCGAGATCGGTGAGGACACGGCGGTCGAGGCGATGCGCAATGGCGCGAGCGACTATCTGTTGAAGAACAACCTTGCCCGGCTGGTGCCGGCGCTGCTGCACGCGGTCGAGGCGACCGAGACGCGGCGCGCGCGGGTGCAGGCCGATCGCGAGCTCGACGAATCGAAGCAGCGGCTGCGCGAGCTCGCGCAGCACCTGCAGAACAGCATCGAGCAGGAGCGCGCGGCGATCGCGCGCGAGATCCACGACGATGTCGGCGGCTCGCTGACCGCGCTGAAGTTCGACCTGGCCTGGATCGCGCGACACACCGATTCGCACGAGGTGCTCACGCGCGTCAACTCGGCGCTCGAAACGGTGACGCTGGCGATCGATTCGAGCAAGCGCATCATGCACAACCTTCGGCCTGCGATCCTCGAGCAAGGGCTGGTCGCGGCGCTGCAGTGGCTGGCGACGCGCTTCGAGCGGCGCACCGGTATCGAGTGCCGGATCCGCCTGCCGGCAGACTCGCCCGAGCTCCAGGCCCTGGGCGCAGGCGTCCCGTTGGTCGCCTACCGCACGGCCCAGGAGGCGCTCACCAACGTCAGCAAGCATGCGCAGGCCACGCGCGTGGACCTCGACCTCTCGCTGGCCGGCGGCGTGCTCTCGCTCGAGATCAGCGACAACGGCCGCGGGCTGAACGCCGACGACCTCGCCAAGGCACGGTCGTTCGGCATCCGCGGCCTGCACGAGCGGGCCGGCACCGTGGGAGGCTGGGTCGAACTCAGCAGCGCCGCGGGGGGCACCACGATGATCCTGTCCGTCCCCTTGAATCCGGCGGGGATCACTGATATACACCCCGTTACCGCGGCCCACGACGAGGACGACCCCAGCAAGTGGGGTGACCTGTGAGAGCACCAAGGCATCCATGATCAAGGTCCTGCTCTGTGACGACCATGCGCTGATCCGGCGCGGCATCCGCGACACGCTCTCGGACGCGCCCGACATCGAGGTCGTCGGCGAGGCAGGTGACTACGGCGAGCTGAGGGCGCTGATGCGGGATCGCACCGCCGACGTGCTCGTGCTCGACATCAACCTGCCGGGTCGCAGCGGCCTCGACGTGCTGCACGTGCTGAAGGACGAAGCCACGGCCATGCGCGTGCTCGTCGTCTCGATGTACCCCGAAGACCAGTACGCGATCCGCGCGCTGCGTGCCGGCGCGTTCGGCTACGTCAACAAGGGTGGCGACCCGGCGCAGATCGTCGCCGCGGTGCGCACGGTGGCGCAAGGGCGGAAGTACGTCACGCCCGAGATCGCGCAGATGCTGGTCGAGAGCCTGACCACACCGCTGATCGCCAACGCGCACGAGAAGCTCTCGGACCGCGAGTTGCAGACGCTGGTGATGATCGCCTCGGGCAAGCGCTTGTCCGACATCGCCGAGGAGTTGATGCTCAGCCCCAAGACCGTGAGCGTGTACCGCGCTCGCGTGCTCGAAAAGCTGGCGTTGTCCAACAACTCCGAAATGACGGTCTACGCGATCCGCAACGGCCTGGTCGGCGCCGAATAGCGCACACGCCGCTCATGTGCGGCATGCGTCACGGTTGGCGCGTGCGCGCGCCGGGCCTGCCGTGGCTGGCCGGCGCGAAACGCTCCAAGATGCCACACGTTGATCGCGCCGCCGTCGGTGTCGACCTTCAACAGCTTCTGGAGTCGGATGGGCCAATCGCTAGCTGTCGTGATGTCGGCCAGTTTTCTGGTGGCCGCTGCATTGCTGTGGCTGTCGGTGGAGACTGTCGCGGCCGCAGCCGGCCGGCCGGCGGGGCTGGCGCGTGCGCTGGTGGGTGGCGCCGTCGTGTTCGGGGCATGCGGTCTCTGGTGGCCCGCGCACGCGCTCGGGGTGCACGGCACGGCCAGCGTTGCCGGCGCCGACCCGATGTTGGCCTGGGTGCCGACGCTCTTGCTGGCCTGGATGGCCTGCCTGGTCGGCGCCTTGATGCGCCGACGCGTCTGGTTCTGGGCTGTGGCGCTGTCGGTGACGATGCCCGTGCTGGTCTATGTGTACGCGATGTTCAGCGCGCCCGGCGTCTTCCGGCTCTCTGCGGCGCCGGCTTGGCTGGGTGCGGGCACGCTGACGGTCGGTCTGTCGGCCGCGCTCGTGGCCGCACATGGCACGCCAGCGTCGGGCCGCTGGTTGTCGCGCTGGCGCGCGGCGTTTGCCGCACTCGCCGCGGCGATCGCCTGTCTCGGGGCCGTGGCATCGATGCCGGCCACCAGCGTGGCCCGCTTCGGCGGGTCCGACTGGCCGATCATGCTGGCCTTCCTCGCGCTGGGTGTGCTGCTGCGCTTCGTGCTGACCCAGACCGCGGGCGGCACGGCCGCTGTGCCGGCGCGTCGGTCGCGCTCTGCATCGCTCGATCAACTCACCGGCCTGCCGACCCGGCTGCACTTCGAGGCCCGCCTGCACAGCGCGGCGAAGAAATGCGATGCCGGTAACGGCAAGCTCGCCGTGCTGTTCGTCGACCTCGACGGCTTCAAGCCGGTCAACGACAGTTTCAACCACCGCAGCGGTGACCGCGTGCTGGAGCAGGTCGGGCTGCGCCTGCAGGCGCTGGCCAAGGGCGGCGAAGTGGCTGCCCGCGTCGGAGGCGACGAGTTCCTGCTGCTGACGAGCCAGGCGGCGAGCCGCGAAGTCGCGTCGCAACTCGCCAACAAGGTGATCGAAGTGTTGAGGCGGCCGTACAAGGTCGACAGCCGCGAGATCAGCATCTCGTGCTCGGTCGGCATCGCGCTCTACCCCGACAGCTGTCAAGCGAACAAGCTGATCGCGCGCGCCGACGCCGCGATGTACGCGGCCAAGAAGGCCGGTGGTTCGCGGCTGTGCTTCTACACCCCCGGGATGGACGCAGATCTGCAGCACAACTTCGACATGTTGAGTGAGCTGCGGCAGGCGCTGGCCAACGACGAGCTCGAGCTCTACTTCCAGCCCAAGATCGACGTGCGCAGCGGCAAGGTCACCGCGGCCGAGGCCCTGATCCGCTGGCAGCACCCGACCCGTGGTCTGGTGATGCCCGATGCGTTCCTGCCGCTGGCCGAACGCTCCGGCCTGATCGGGCCGCTTGGCGACTGGGTCATCGAAGCCGCGTGCAAGCAGGCGCGCGCCTGGCGCGACAAGGGCCTGCGCATGCGGGTGGCGATCAACCTCTCGGCGCACCAGATGCGCCAGGATGACATCGTCGACCGCATCGCACACGCGCTGGAGGCACACCGCATCCACCCATCGCTGCTGACCTGCGAGATCACCGAGTCCGCGGCGATGGAGGACACGGTCGCGACGCAGGAGACCTTCCGCCGCCTCGGCGAACTGGGTACCCACCTGTCGATCGACGACTTCGGCACCGGCTACTCGAGCCTGAGCTACCTGCGCCAGCTGCCGGCTCAGGAGCTCAAGATCGACCAGAGCTTTGTGAAGGACGTGGACGTCAGCGCCGACGCGCGTGCCATCGTCGACGCCGTCGTGAAGCTGGCCCACGCGCTCGGTCTGAAGGTCGTCGCGGAGGGCGTCGAGACCCTGCGCCAGCAGAAGGCGCTCGTGGCCCTGGGTTGCGACGAATTGCAGGGCTACCTGTTCGCCAAGCCGATGACGGCGCGTGCGCTGCTGATGTGGGCGATCGACGACCGCTCGGTGTCGGCAGTGTTCCGCCCCTCGCTGTTCGGCGAGACGCGGCAGATCATGCGCGACACGACGCGGCAGATGATCTCGCGCTCGCCCTGAGCCGGCTGTTGCGGCGGCTCGTGCGTGCTGCAGCGCCTCAGCGCGTGTCGCGCGTCGCACGCCGGCGCACGCACTCCAGGTACCGCTCACCGTCGGGCGGCAGCCCGCTGCGCTGCGACGCCCAGATCGTCTCGCCCAGGCATTCCATCACCTGGTGCTGCGCCTCGTGCGCCGACCCCAGCCGGCGTGC
The DNA here is from genome assembly GCA_040007475.1 of Burkholderiales bacterium. Lineage (GTDB taxonomy): Bacteria > Pseudomonadota > Gammaproteobacteria > Burkholderiales > Burkholderiaceae_C > LMDS01. The sequence continues at coordinate 2,901 of JBDTVC010000050.1, read as the reverse complement.
CAGCAGCGCGTGGGCCTGCTTGATGCCGCTGGGCTGGTCGATCGCGAGCTGCTCGGTGATCGACAGATGCATCGACAGGTGCAGGAACGGGTTGGTGCGACCGGCCTCGACGTCGTAGACCGCAGCCAACGCGGCGTCCAGGTCGGCGAGCTCGGCGTGGTACTCGGGGTGTTGCGTGATCCAGTCCGCGGCCGTGGCTTCCATCGGCGACAAGGGGAGTTGTTCGCGCTGCTTGCGCCAGGTTTCGCAGAAGAAGCTGCGAACGTCGTGTTGCGAGGGCTGGAACATCGGTGCGATTTTGAGGCCTGCGGCGACTGTTCGGCGCGGCCGAACGATCTCGACGAATATTCCGGGCACGGCACTCGGGTATCCGCAGAAGAATGCCCGATCCGAAACCAACGCCGACCAGGCTCGCAGGACCTCATGAACGTCACGACCGAACAGCTCTTCGACAACGCTCGCACGCACAACGGCTTCTCGCCCGAGCCCATCCCCGAGGCCACGCTGCGCCAGCTCTACGACCTGGTGAAGTGGGGCCCGACCTCGGCCAACTGCAGCCCGGCGCGCTTCATCTTCGTGACCACGCCCGAGGCCAAGGCCAAGCTGGTTGCCGGCGTGGCGCCGGGCAACGTCGAGAAGACCACGCAGGCGCCGGTCAGCGTGATCATCGGCATGGACATGGCCTTCTACGAGAAGCTGCCCCAGCTGTTCCCGCATGCCGATGCGAAGGCCTGGTTCGTCGGCAACCAGCCGATGATCGACGCGACCGCGTTCCGCAACTCGAGCATCCAGGGCGGCTACTTCATCCTGGCCGCGCGCGCGCTGGGTCTGGACTGCGGCCCGATGAGCGGCTTCGATGCCGCCAAGGTCGACGCGGCCTTCTGGGCCGGCACCACGGTCAAGACCAACTTCATCGTCAACCTCGGCCATGGCGACGCGGCGAAGCTGTTCGGCCGCAGCCCGCGCCTCGGTTTCGACGAGGCCTGCCGGATCGCCTGATCGAGCCTGCGCCTCGGCGCACCGAGTCCCCCGCCGCGGCGTTGCGCTGACAATGCCGGATGATCACCGACCCCTGGTTCTACGCCATCGCCATTCCGGCGGTGCTGCTGATGGGCCTGTCCAAGAGCGGCTTCGGTGCGGGCCTCGGGTCCCTGGCAACGCCGCTGCTCGCGCTGGCGGTGCCCGTGCCGCAGGCGGCGGCGATCATGCTGCCGCTGCTCCTGGTGATGGACGCGGTGGGTGTGAAGGCGCTGTTCCTGCAGCGCGACCGCGCGCTGATCCGCCTGCTGTTGCCGGCCGGGCTGCTCGGCACCTTGCTCGGTACCTTGTCGTTCGGTGTGCTGTCGTCCAAGACGGTCGCCGGCGTCGTCGGTGCGCTGACCTTGCTGTTCCTCGCGCAGCGGTTGCTGTTCCCGCCGCACGCGGACGCGAAGCCACCGCCGCGCTGGCTGGGTTTCGGTCTCGGCATCGCGTCGGGCTTCACGAGCTTCGTCGCGCACGCGGGCACGCCGCCCGTGAGCGCCTATGTGCTGCCGCTGCGGCTCGCGCCGATCACGTTCACCGCGACGATGGCGACCTTCTTCGCGGCAGTCAACCTGTCGAAGTGGATCCCGTATGCGTGGCTCGGGCTGATCGACGGACGCAACCTGCTCACATCACTGGCGCTGGTGCCGCTGGCGCCCGTCGGCGTCTGGATCGGCGTGCGCCTGGTGCCGCACGTTCCGCAGAAGGTGTTCTACCAGCTCGTCTACGGCGGCATGTTGCTCACCGGTACCAAGCTGCTGTGGGACGGCCTGCGATAAGCAGGGTGCACCCGGCCTCATGAGGACATGAGGCCGCCCGCCGAGCGGGTCAGCCGTCAGCCGAGTCGACCGGCGACCGCGTGCGCGACGACCGCGAACGACAGGATCACGACGAACCAGCCGATGCCGCGCCGAAAACGTGCCGTCGTCTCCGCGGTGCGTGCGGTGCCGAGCACGCGGCACAGCAGCTGCGAACTCGCGGTGCTCGCGATCAGCATGCCGCTGGAAAACAGCAGGCCGGCGATCAGCCCGGCCGACCAGCCACCCTGGTGGGTGGCGAACACGCTCCAGGCCGAGACGTGTGCGAAGGTGTCGATCACCAGCGCGAACAACAGCCCGACCGCGACGGTGGACCACAGGTCGGTGCGCTCGCGCAGCGCCGCCGGCATCAGGCGCATGCGCACCGAGGCCGGGCGATAGAGGCCGGGTGCGAGCAGCACGCGCAGGTTCCACAGGCCGAGCATCGCGAGCAGCACGATCGGCAGCCAGTCGGTGATCGCGAGGAGCAGCGGCGGCAGCGTGAACGTGGCTGCCAGCAGGCTCACGCCGAGCGCGAGCACCGCGATGGCCGCGCCGTGACCGAGCGCGAACAGGCTGCCGGTCCAGGGGGCGTGCGGCTCCTGGCGGTCGAGCGCGCGCAGCGTCATGCCGTCGATCGCCGCGATGTGGTCGGGCTCGACGCCGTGGCGCAGCCCGAGCACGAAGAACAGCGCCAGGCCGCTGGCCGGCAGGATTTCGGCGGCACTCACCCGGGCCACCGCGCTGGGCGGGCTGTCGTCATCATCGTGAGCAACCCGCACACAGGCCGCGCAGCGTGACCTCGTGCGACTGCACGACGAAACCCTTCGGGGCGAGGTCCTGCATCGGGCCGGGGCAACCGTGCAGGGCGTAGACCCGATCACAGGCGCTGCAATGGAAGTGATGGTGGTGGTGGTCCGGCTCGTGATGCCCGCCCGCGCAAGCCGCTTCGAAGCGCGCGGCCTGGCCAGGGAGCATCACCTTGTGGATGCGCGCGTCGTCCTGCAGCGCGTTGAGATGGCGGTAGATCGTCGACAGGTTCAGGCTCGCCACCGAGGCTTGCGCGAGCGCGAGGATCTCG
>JBDTVC010000049.1:0-24820 GCA_040007475.1 Burkholderiales bacterium | reverse complement strand
TGTTGACGATGCGGCCCCAGCGCGTGCGGATCATCGGCATCGTCAGCGGCTGCGTGACGTTGAAGAAGCCGTTCAGCGACACGTCGATCACGTGCTGCCACTGGGCCGGGCGCAACGCCGGGAAGGCCGCGTCATCGTGCGTGCCGGCGTTGTTGACGAGCACCTGCACCGGGCCGGCCCGCAGCAGCTGCGCGACCGCGGCGTGCGTCGCGTCGCGATCGGTGAGATCGAACGCGATCGCCTCGGCGCTGCCCCCGGCCGCGGCGATCTCGGCGGCCAGTGCCTGCGCCGCATCGAGGCGGCTGTTCGCATGAACGATCACATGAAGGCCGTCGCGCGCGAGGCGCAGCGCGATCGCGCGGCCGAGCCCGCCGCTGGCGCCGGTGACGAGGGCGCGCTTCATGCGGCGAGCGCCGCATTCAGCACCACCGCGGCGCGCCCTTCGGCGATCGGCTGCCCGGCATGGCTCACGTGGAAGGCATAGAGGATCTGCTGCGCGTCGCCCGCCTGTCGCGTGGCCTCGATGCGCAGCTCGCCGGGTGGCAGGTCGTCCAGGCGCAGCACGTGCAGCTGCACGCCGCGTGCGCTGGCGAGAAACCCCGGCGTCGCGGGGCGGCCCGCGGCCTGGCCGATCAGCGCGCCATGCAGCGCCATCGCCTGCGCCGCGTACTCGATCGCCACCGGCGCGAGCAGCCCGCGGCGCGTGCGCAGCGGGTGATCGGCGTCACGATGGTTGGTCGCCGCGCAGACGATGTGGTTTGCATCCCAGGTGTCGAGCCGCGCGAGCAGGCACATCGTGCCGCTGTGCGGGATCAGCGCCGCGATGCCGGCGGGATCGAGCGTTGCCGGAAGACTCATGCGAGGTCCACGCGCACCCGCAGGTGCGGCAGGTAGTCGAGCACGATGCGCTGCATCGCACGTGGGCGTGCCAGCGCGGCGAGCAGGGGCAGGGCGCAGGCTGCGGGAATGACTTGCCGGAGGGCTTCGAGCGCGGGGTCGTCGCAGGTGCTGGCGTCTTCCATCGCGGCATCGAGACTGATCGTGAGTTCGGCCAGCGTGGTTGCGGTGGGCGCGGGCGTGAGCACGAGTGCAGCGCCGAAGTGGTCGGGCAGCGGGCGCGTCGCATGCAGCGGCTCGGGGTAGGGCGAATCGCTCGCGACCAGCAGCACCGGGCACGCACCGAGCTGCACCGACGTGGCCGCCTCGATCAGGCCGGCGCTGAAGCTGCCGTCGAACGCACACAGGCTGGTCGACGACGCACGGCTTGCCACCGCGATGTGCCAGCAACCGGCTGCAGCGTTGTGCACCGAATTCGTGAAGCGCGTCGGCGAGACCATCGGCGTGGGCGTCGCGAGCGTCTCGCACAGCGCGTGGCAGTTGGTGCCCTCGCCGCTGCTGGAGGCGAACACGGTCGCCAGCGTCGAGGGATCGACCTGTGCTTGCGCGACGGCCTCGTCGGCGATCGCCAGAGCGAGCTTAACGGCCGCGCCCGCCCGCCGACGCTCGGCCGGTGGCAGGCGCGCCGGTGGCGGCAGCACGGTCGGCGCGCTCGCATGCGACTGCACGCCGCGCAGCACGCCGCGCGCCTCGGCCCAGCTGGTCATGCCCGGGCCGAGCAGGCCGATGCCCTGCACCCACACCTTGAGCGCGGTCATGCTGCGCCCCCGAACACCAGGCTCGCATTCGAGCCGCCGAAGCCGAACGAATTCGAGAGCACCCGGCGGACCGGTGCGTGCCGGTTCTCGAGCAGGTAGTTCATGTGCAGCGCCGGGTCGCGCTCCAGCACGTTCAGGCCGGCAGGCATCAGACCGTTCTCGATCGCGAGCATCGAGATCAGCGCCTCGACACCGCCGGCCGCACCGAGCGTGTGGCCGGTCGCGCCCTTGGTCGAGCTGCAGGGCGTGTCGGTGCCGAACACGGCCGCGACGGCGCGGTCCTCGGCCGCGTCGTTGCTCGGTGTCGCGGTGCCGTGCAGGTTGATGTAGTCGATGTCGGCAGGCTGCAGCCCGGCATCGGCGAGCGCCGCCTGCATCGCCGCGATCGCGCCGGCGCCTTCAGGGTGCGGCGTGCTCATGTGGTGGCCATCGTTGCTCTCGCCGACGCCGAGCAGCCAGCCCTGCGGGGCGGCGCAGTCGCGCTCGACGAGCGCGAACGCGGCAGCCTCGCCGATCGACAGGCCGTTGCGCGCGGCATCCCATGGCCGGCAGATCTCGCTCGACAGCAGCTCCAGCGAGTTGAAGCCGTACAGCGTCGTCAGGCACAGGCTGTCGACACCACCGACGACCGCCGCGTCGATCAGGCCGGCAGCGATCAGGCGCTGCGCGTTGCCGAACACCTTGGCGCTCGACGAGCAGGCGGTCGACACGACCCAGCTCGGGCCGGCGAGCGCGAGAGCACGCGTCACGAACGCCGCGAGCGAATACGTGTTCTGCGTCGGGCCGTAGAGGAAGTCGGCGGGGAGCGCGCCACTGGGCTCGCGACGGCGATACGCGAGCTCGGTCTGCAGCAGGCCTGACGTGCTGGTGCCGAGGAACACGCCCACGCGCGCCGCGCCCCAGCGGGCGCGTGCTGCGGCGACCGCGTCGAAGAAACCATCCTGCTGCAGGCCCAGCCACGCGAGCCGGTTGTTGCGGCACTCGAACGCGGTCAGGTGGGTGGGCAAGGCGTGGGCATCGACGCCATCGACCTCACCGGTCCAGGTGGCCAGCGGCAGGTGCTCGAAGCGCACCGGCGCGAGTCCGCTGCGCTGCGCCTGCAGAGCCGCCAGCGTGGCCGCGCGGCCGGCACCGAGTGCGGTGGCCAGGGTCGACGCGGAGATCGCGAGCGGTGTCATTGCGGTGCTTTCATGCGGGACCGGCGCCGGGCCGCTCCCAAGCGGGCCCGAATCCCCGCGGGGGATCGTCGGGCGTACCCGTGCGACGAGGGGTCGTCGTCACGCGCGCCACGAGCAGCACGTTAGCGAACGGAGTGCCTTGGCTCATCGGCTCGCTTCGCACCTCGAAGCCCAGCGATTCGAGCTGTGCGACCCAAGCGGTGAGCGGGCGGCCGAACTGCGGCGTGACACGGTGGCCGCGCACGAAGGTCACGACCGCATCGACCCACTGGCTGACGAGGAAGCCACGCCGTGCCGCCGCATCGCCCACGCGCAGCAACAGCGTGCCGCCGGCGGGCAGCGCGCGCCGCACGCGGGCCAGCACCTCGTCCTGCTCGGGCACGGTGATGTAGTGCAGCACGTCGAGGATCACGACCGTGTCGACATCCGGGAACGGCGTCGTGCGCATGTCGCCGCAGACGAATTCGGCGCTGTCGCCGAGCGCGGCGCGGGCTCGCTGCACGTCGCGCGACATCAGCTCGATGCCGGTCACCTGCGCTTCGCTCGGTGCCGCGGCCCAGGCCGCGGGCCAGTGGCCCCTGCGCTCGAGCGCGGCGCACTCCCGCATCAGGCTCGCGAGCAGGCCTTGGCCGCAGCCGATGTCGAGCACGCGCGCCTTCGGGGCGATCAGGCCGTGGCGCAGCAGATGGCGGAAGACCGGGTCCATGCCGAGCTTGCCGCGCGCAAAGCCCCAAGCGAAACGGCCGGCGCTGCGGTAGGGCGCGCTTGCTGCGTCGAGCAGCACCGGCCAGTGCCTGCGGGCCGCCGCGGCGGCCGTCATGCGCCGGCCTGCGGCATCGTCGGCGAGGTCGCTTCGGGCAAGGTCACCGTGTGCAGGCCCGCCGCGGCGATGCGCTCGAGCAGTCGCGGCAGCACGTCGAGCACGACGGGCCGGCCGCTCGCGGCGCGCGCGGCGTTGCCGTCGTGCAGCAGCAGGATGTCGCCGGCAGCGAGCCCGCGCGCCAGACGCGCGAGCACGTCGGCCGGGTCGCGGCGCTGCGTGTCGAAGCCACGGCGCGTCCAGCTCACGAGCTGCAGCCCCTGGTCGAACAGCACCGGGTCGAGGAACGGGTTGCGCAGCCCCGCGGGTGCGCGGAAGAAGCGCGGGCGCTGGCCGGTGATCTGCGCGAGCGCGTCCTGCGCGCGACCGATTTCCTGTGCGATGGCACGGGTGCCGAGCAGCGAGAAGGTGTGCGAGTGACGATGGCTGTGGTTCTGCACGCTGTGGCCGCGCCGGATGATCTCGCGGCACAGCTGCGGGTGCGCCTCGGCGTGCGCGGCGATGCAGAAGAAGGTGGCGCGCGCGCCGGCCGCGTCGAGCAGGTCGAGCACCGCGGGCGTGGCCTCGGGATCGGGCCCGTCGTCGATCGTCAGCGAGACCTCGGCGCGAGCTGCCGAGGCATCCGGCAGGCGGCGCAGGTTCGGCCCGAGCCAGGTGGAGCGCGGCCACAGGCCGGTCGCGGTGACGAGGGCGTGGTCGAGCGCGACGGCACCCAGCGCCCAGGGCCAGAGCGCGGGCGCGGCGATCACCGCGGCACCGGCACCGAGGTGCAGCGCACCACTGGCCTTCATCAGCATCGGCATGCGCCAGCGTGGCGCGGCAGTCAGCTGGGCTGGGGTGGTGGGAGCGTGCATGCAGTCGGGGCGCGGGGTGGTTGACGAATTTTTACACAGCGTTTGCGTCGGCGCCGCGGGTCGCGATGAACGCAGCGGAGAGCAACAGGCTCAGCAGGATCCCCGGCGCCACCACCTCCCCGATCGCGAACAGCACCGGGATGCTCGAGGCCGCCAGCAGGCAGAACGAGATCACCGCGGTCAGGTTGGCCAGTGCCAGCGAGGCCAGCGTGTCGTTGTCGACCGTGAACGGCGTGCCCGGCGGCTGGCGCTCCTGCTGATCGCGGATCTGGTCGAAGAACAGCGCGTAGTTCGAACCGATCGCCACCGTGAGCAGCAGGCCGACGAGATGCAGGATGCCGAGCGCCGCGCCGGCGGCGCTCAGCGCCGCGAGCACGATCAGCACCGCACTGGCGACCGGCAGCGCGATGCGCCACAGGCGCTTGAGCGAGCGCAGGTGCAGCAGCAACAGCACGCAGACCGCGAGCGCGCCCAGCAGCGCCTGCAGCTTGGCCTCGTTCAGGTAGCGCGCATACAGCGCATCGAGCTCGGGCTTGATCGCGACCACGCGCGCCCCGGGCAGGTCGGCGAGTGCGTTGCGCAGCTGCGCCGGATCGATCGCCTTCGCGCCGGGCTGCAGGCTCAGCAGCCCGCGCCACGGCCGCTCGCCGCTGCCCGGCACGAGCAGCGCGTCGAGCGCGCCGTACAGCGGCGTGCCATGCAGCGACGCGCGGGTCATCAGCGGTTGCTGGCGCGCAGCCTGCACGTCGGTGATGAAGCCGCCGAGACGCCGCGCGGGCAGTGGACCATCGACCGTGGCCTCGTTCAGGCGCGCGGAGAGCGTCTCGGCATCGGGCAGCGCCTTCTGGCGTTGTGCCTGGACCGCCGGGCTCGGCAGGACGCGCGCCGGCGATTCGTAGCCGGCGAGCGCGCCGGCATCGACCAGCTTGTCGAGCCGCGCGCCGGCCGCTTCGGCCTGCATCAGCACGCCGGCTTCGTCGGGCGCCGAGACGGCGATCAGCGTGCCGCCATCGGTCGCGCCGAGGTCGGCCCGCAGCGACTCGTCGACCTTGACCGCGGCAGCGCCGACGGGGCTCAGCGACGACAGGTTGCCGCGCCAGGGTGACGGCAGCCACGCGAGCGCGAACGCGGACAGCAGCGTCAGCGCGGCGAGCGGCACCTTGAGCCGCGGCAGCACGGCCGTGCACCACCCGACCCCGCGCCCGAGGTGGCGGCGCAGGCCCATGCCCGGCGCGCCATCGGGCGCGAGCTGCGTGAAGACCCAGCGCGTCGTCAACGCCGCGGCGGTCAGCCCGGCGATCGAGAACACGCCGAGTTGCGCCAGGCCGGGGAAGCCGGAGAACAGCAGCGCCGCGAAGCCGCACACCGAGGTCCACAGCCCGAGCCGCACGGTGGGCCAGCTCGCGCCGATCCAGCGCAGGGCGCCCGAGCCCTTCGCGCCGTTCGCCGCGGGCCGTGCCTGGATCAGGTAGTAGATCGCGTAGTCCACCGCCTCGCCGATCAGCGTGGTGCCGAAGCCCAGCGTGATGCCGTGCACGTTGCCGAAGATCAGGCTGACCGCGGCGATGCCGGCGACCACGCCGGTGGCGACCGGCAGCAGCGCGGTGAACAGCGTGCGCAACGAGCCGCCGAAGGCGAGCAGCAGCAGCGCGACGATCGCCACGCCGCCAGCGATCGCGAGGCGCTCGACCTCGGCCTTGATCTGCGCCCGCGACGCGACCGCGAAGCTGCCCGAGCCCGAGACGATCAGCCGCAAGCCTTGCGCCGCGTACGGCTCGAAGCGCGTGCGCAGGCCTTGCAGCGCACGCTCCTGCGCGTCGAGGTCGGCGCCGTCGGCGCGCGTGGTCGCGATCAGCACGGCGCGCGGCGCGGTTCGCGAGACCCACGCGCCGCCTTCGCTCTTGGGTGCCTGCGAGGGCAGCATGCTCTCGGCCATGCGCACGGTCTCGCCGGTCGGGTCGCGCAGGATCACCGGCTTGATCATCGAGCCGGCCGGCGTGCCCAGCAGCGAAGTCGCTTCATCGATTCCGGCGCGCAGGCCGTCCACGGTGAAGCGCTGCGCATCGACGGCCGGGCTCAGCAGGTAGCGGTGATCGAAGAGGAACTTGCCGGTCGACTCGAACTGCGAGTTGTCGCCGTTGTGCACCGCCTCGAACTCGCCGCTCTCGCGCAGCGTCTTCGCGTACGCAAGCGAAGCCGCGCTGCGCGCCTCGGGTGTGCCGCCTTCGATGCCGATCAGCACCAGCCGCGCGGCGATGCCGCTGCGCAGCTGATCGAGCAGCACTGCCTGCTCGGCGCTCGGCGAGCGCGGCAAGAAGGCCGAGAGGTCGGCGACGAATTGGGTGCGCAGCGTGATGCCGGTGGCCGCGAGCACGCCCAACAGCCACAGTGCGAGCGGCAGCAGGCGTGACCGGGTGATGGCCATGGCGTGAGGTCAGCGCGCGGCGGTCGAGGCCGCGGGCTCGATCGCCATCACCGAACGGTCGCCATCGGCCATCGCAACGACGACCTCGCGCACCAGCGCCTGCTGGCCGCTCACGCGCACCGAGACCACGAGCTCGCGCAGGCGCGGTGCGCGAGGCGCCAGCACGAGCGACCAGCGTGACGCGTTGCCCGACACGGTCGGCGTGAAGTGGCGCTCCAGCGAGTCGCGGTTGCCGGTGAGCGTGCCGCGGATCGCTTCGATGATCACGGCGGCCTCGGCGATCGAATCGAGCGGCACGGTGCGGCTGCGCGTGCCGATGCTCATCGTGACGGTGTTGCCGACGACCGCGATGCGTTCGTTGCGCGGCTTCAGTGTCTCGCGCACGAAGGTGTCGGGGGCCTCGAAGCTCAGCTTGCCGGACGACTCCAGCGTGCGCTCGAGCATCGCGACCTCGCGCTTCTCGACGAAGGTCGCTTCGCCGGCCTTGACGGTGCCGAGCAGCTGCATCAGCTGCATCAGCGTGAACACGCCCTGCGCGTGTGCGGGCCACGCCGCCAGCGCGAGTAGCGCGGCGAGCATCCGGCGTCGGTCAGTGCTCGGCATCATCGGCCCAGAAGTCATAGAAGTTGAACCAGTTGTACGGTGTCTCAACGCACAGCGACTCAAGCAGGGCGACATAGCGCTCGAGCGCGGCGCGCACGCGCTGGTCGGTGCCCTGGCCACCGGTCGGTGCGTCGGCGCGAAAGTCCGCGAGTTCGACGAAGCGCAGTTCGTAGCGGTTGCCGCCTTCGTACAGGCCGGCCATGAAGTACACGGGGCGGCGCAGCATCGCGGCGAGGCGGAACGGGCCGTCCGAGAAACGCGCGGGTGCGCCGAGGAAGTCGATCTGCAGCGTGCGTGAGCGCTCCGAGGGCCCGCTCAGCGTGCGGTCGGCGAGCAGGCCGGCGAGGCCGCCGTCGTCGAGCCAGCGCCGCAGCGAGAGCATCGCGCCGGCACGCCCGAGCGCGATCGTGTGCAGGTGTGCTTTCGGCGCGATCGCGGCGAGCGTGGCGTTGATCAGCCGCGCGTTGTCTTCGTACATCAGCATCGCCACGCGCATGCCGCGCCCCTGCGCACTCGCGCGCAGCGCCTCGAAGCTGCCGAGGTGCGCGCCGGCGAGCATCACGCCCTCGCCGCGATCGAGCAGCGCGTGCAGCGGGGCGACGCTGGTCGCGCGGACCTCGAACTGGTCGAAACGCTCCTGCAGGAAGTACACGCGATCCAGGATGGTCGACGCGAAGCGGTGGATGTGGCGGTACACGTCGGTCCAGCGTGCCGGGCGCTTCAGGGCACGCGTCAGGTAGCGCGCCGATTCACGCCGCGCCTTGCCGTTGACGATCAGGAAGTACAGCGTGATCGGGTGCAGCACGCAGCGCGCGACGGGCCGGCCGGCGGCGACGGCGATCCAGCGCATCAGGCGCAGCACCCACAGGTTGCTGCGCTCCTTCTCGGTCGCCCAGCTCGCAGGGTTGCGATCGGCCGGCGTGCTCATCGAACCGCCTCGAATTGGCCCGACGCCGCGACGCGCTCACCTTCCTTCACCTCGAATCGAACGCCGCGCGGTCCGCGATCGAGGTGCACGACGAGCCGCGCCCCCGGCCGCACCGGCGCCAGGAACTTGACCGCGCCGATGCGCGGCGTGCTGCCGACGAGTGCCGCGAGTGCGGGTTCGTCGAGCACGGCCTCCAGGACCTCGGCCAGCAGCGACACGCCGGGCAGCAACGGATGCCCGGGGAAGTGCCCGGCGAACGCCGGATGGTCGGCGGCGATGTCCAGCGTGCGCGAGTGCATCGACGGCCTCAGGCCCGCGCCGCGGCGAGCGTCTGTTCGGCCCACGCGGCGAACACCGTGGCCGGCAGCTTGGCCGTGCTCGTCTCGCGCGGCAGCGCCGGCACCCTCACGATGCGACGCGGCAGGAACGCCGGATCGACGCGCTCGCGCAGCGCCGCCAGCACGTCGTCGTGCAGCGCATTGGCGGTCTTGTCGGGCGCGACCACGAATGCGATCAGTCGCACCACGCCGCCGCTCGCGTCGTCGGGCGGCAGCCAGAACGCGCCGTCGAGCACGCCGGGGATCATGTTCAGGTGGTAGTTCAGGTGGCCGAGCGAGCTGCGCTTGCCGGCGATGTTGATCAGGTCGTTGGAGCGGCCGAGCAGGCGGAAGGTGCTCGCGTCGATGACCTCGATCACGTCGGCCAGGGGTGTGGGTTCGGCCACGTGGCCGCCCTGCACGGTGGTCTGGTCGCCATCGCCGCTGAGGCGCAGCCCGTCGTAGGTGTGCCACTCGATGCCCGCGGTCGGGCGGCGCGAAGCGACCTGGCCGGCTTCGGTGCAGCCATAGATCTCCATCAGCGGTGCGTGCAGTGCCGCCTCGGCGCGGGCCGCGAGTTGCGGCGAGAGCGGTGCGGTCGCGCACACCGTGAGGTCGATCGCCGGCAGCGCGAGGCCGGAGTCGAGCAGCGTCTTCAGGTGGAACGGCGTCGTGACCAGCATGCGCGGGCGCGGCGCGCGTTCGAGTGCCTGCACGATGTCGGCCGGGTAGAAGGGGCGCTCGGCCTCGAAGGCCGCGCCGCCGAGCAGCGCGATCAGCACCGTCGACTCGAAGCCGTACATGTGCTGCGCCGGCACCGTGGCGACCAGCGTGACGCCATCGAGCGACGGCCGCTGCATCTCGTGTGCGAGCCGCTGCGCGCCGGCCTGCGTGTTACGCGTGAGCAGCCCCCAGTGCTTGGCATGCGGTACCGGCGCGCCGGTGGAGCCGGAGGTGAGGACCTGTGCGGCGAGCGCATCGTCGGGCACGGTCGGGACCTCGACCGACGCAGCGTCGACCGCGTGACCTTCGGCATGCCGGACCAACGGCAGCGCGGGCCCGGGCTCGGTGCTGTCGATGAGGCCGTAGGCGCCCGGGAACAGCGCCTGCAGCCGCGCCACGGTGTCGGGCGTGTGATTCGGCGGCATCAGGTTGTTCTGGCCGCGCAGCAGCGCCGCGCCGAGGCCGACGGCGAAGCGGTAGCGGTCGGCCGTGATGTTGAGCATCGGGCCGGTGGCCGGCAGGCGTTCCGCGAGGGTCCGAACGTCGGCCAGGTATTGGCGTCGCGTGATGGCGCGTCCGTGGCGCCACGCGAGCGGCACGTCGAGGTCGGCGCCGGCGATCAGTGGCAGGCTGTTCATGGCCGCGCGTCGTGCGCCGACGCCGCCTTGTCGACGTGCCTGTATGAGCGGATCGCATCCGCGATGCTGGTGCGCTCGAACTCGGGGTGCAGCCGGTAGCGCAGCAGGTACTCGCCGCCGAACATCAGCACCAGCGCGCAAGGCGTGAGCAGGTTCGCGAACAGCGCCCAGGTCTCGAAGCTCGCGAACGCGAACAACGCGAGCGAGATCGTGGCCATGGCGACGAAGTAGAGCGTCCAGACCATCGTGAGATGGCGGGTGTAGGCCCGGCGGGCCGGCGTGAACGTGTGGTGCACACGCGCAGCCATCGTCGTGATCAGCGGCGTGTGCCCGGCGCGCAGCGTGCTGCCGAAGCCGATCGCGAGCGACAGATGGATGCCCACGTGTTGCGCCAGGTACAGCAACGGCGGCGCGACTGCGACGCCGCGCAGCGCCTGCACGCACAGCACAATGATCGCCAGCGCCGCAGCCCCGCCCAGCAGGCGTTGGCCGCCGCGCCAGGCGCCGATCGCGATCGCCGCAAGCATCGGCGTGACCACGCCGACCACGTTCCAGGGCGAGCCGCCTGGCCGCGTCATCAGCCAGTGCGTGCCGAGAACGTAGGCCACGCTGGCCAGCACGACCGCGACGATGCGCAGGGGCATGACGTTCAGCCCACGCGGTGCGCGGCGATGTGGTCGGTCAGGCTCGCCAGCGAGGTGAAGATGCGGATGTTGTCCTCGTCGTCCGAGCGCAACTGGAAGCCGTAGCGCTGCGAGACGACGAGCGCCACTTCGAGGATGTCGATCGAGTCGAGCCCGAGGCCCTCGCCGTAGAGCGGGGCCTGCGGGTCGATGGTGTCGGGGGCGATGTCGAGGTTCAAGGCCTCGACGAGGAGGCCAGCGACTTCGCGCTGCAGGTCGGTTTGGACAGAGGTCATGCGTAAGGAGGTCCGTGTGGCGTCTGTCACCGGGCTGCGCCGGGCTTGGAACGTGCGGGCGAGTTTACCAAAGGCACCCGCCCGAACCGATCAGCGGTAGCCCGGTTCCGCGGCGTTGTGGATGATCCAGATCAGGTGGCCGTTCGACCAGTCGCCGGCCGAGCCGCCGGCGAAGATCAGGCGGCCCTGGCCCTTGTAGACCAGCTCGTGGCGGTAGCGGTCGCTGCCGAAGTAGAACGGGATCCAGGCCTTGCCGGTGACGTAGGCGCCCTGGTCCGTCGGCTGGCCGGTGATGTCGGTGACTTGCCGCATGCCCATGCCGATCGTCAGGCGCGTGAACTTGCTGTTGGCTGCCGGCTTGCCGGTGATGTCGCCTTCCCAGTCGTTCAGGCCCTTGACGTGGACCGTGTCGCCGGCGGCTGCCGGGGCCGGTGCGGGCGCCTTGGCGGCCGGCGCAGGTGCAGGCGCGGCCGCCGGGGTCGGGGCGGGCGACGAGCCGGAGCCCGTCACGCTCTTGACCGTTTCGCAGCCGCCGAGCAGGGCGGCCGAAGCCATCAGCGCGGCCAGGCAGGCCATTCGATTTGTTGTCATGGGGTGAGCTCCTTGAATGGGGATGGGGTGATCTGAAATCCGTGGCGGCGAGCGTGTTGCTTCACTCTACCTTTGCGCCGCTGGCCTTGACGACTCGCTCGTACTTCGCGTTCTCGGTCTTGACAAACGCGCCGAACTGCTCGGGTGTCGTGGCCATCGATTCGGCCATCAGCGCCGACAGGCGCGTCTTGAGTTCGGGCGAGCCGAGTGCGTCGACGAAGGCCTTGTTGAGCCGTTGTGTCACCTCTGCGGGCATCTTCGCCGGCCCGAACAGGCCGAACCAGGTGTTGATATCGAAGCTGCCGAGGCCGACGGCCTGGCCGCTCTCGGCGACCGTCGGCACCTCGGGCATCGCGGTGGAGCGCGCGCGCGTCGTCACCGCGATCGCGCGCAGCTTGCCGGACCGGATGTTGGCGGAAGCCGCCGCGAGGTTGTCGAAGTTCAGGTCGACCTGGCCCGAGATCAGCGCGAGCTGCGCCGGGTTGCCGCCCGCATACGGGATGTGGACCATGAACACGCCGGCCTGCGCCTTGAACATCTCGCCGGCGAGGTGGCCGGCGCTGCCGTTTCCGCCCGAGCCGTAGTTCAGCGTGCCGGGGTGGGCCTTCGCGACCTTCACGAGATCGGCGACGCTGGCGATGCCCAGCCGTTGCGCGGTGGCGGTGTTCATCACGAGCACGTTGGGCACCTGCGCGACGCCGGTGATCGGTGTGAAGTCGCGCAGCGCGTCGTACGGCATCTTCGCGAACAGCCACGGGTTGATCGCGTGGGTGGCCACGGCCCCCATCACGAGGGTCGTGCCGTCGGGCGCAGCCTTCGCGGCCGCGTCGGCACCGAGGTTGCCGCCGGCGCCGGGTCGGTTGTCGACGATCACGGTGCCGAGCGTGTCGTGCACCTTGTCGGCGAGCGCGCGGGCAACGATGTCGAGCGGCCCGCCAGGCGGGTAGGGGACGATCAGCCGGATCGGCTTCGGTTGCGAATAGGCGGCCGAGGCCAGAGCGAGCAACGCGGCGGCGATGAAGGTGCGGACCATGCTCATGCGCCGTGCTTGTCGGCTTCGGACGTGAACGCGTCGGCGTAGAACTCGTCGTCCGGCAGCCCGCTCTTCGCGACGAAATCGCGCTTCGCGCTCTCGACCATGATCGGCACGCCACAGGCATAGACCTGGTGATTCATCAGGCTCGGGTGATCGTGCATCACGGCCTGGTGGACGAAGCCGGTGCGGCCGGTCCACGCATCCTCGGGTTTCGGTTCGGAAAGCACCGGGATGTAGGTCAGGTTCGGCATCGCCGCCGCCGCCTGCAGCGCCCAGTCGTGCAGGTACAGATCGGCCTGGCTGCGGCAGCCCCAGTAGAGCTCGGCGTGGCGTTCGCTCTTCGTGTGCTGCAGGTGTTCGATGATTGCCTTGATCGGCGCGAAGCCCGTGCCAGAAGCGAGCAGGATCATCGGCTTGTCGCTGGTCTCGCGCAGGAAGAAGCTGCCGAAGGGGCCTTCCATGCGCAGGATGTCCTTCTCCTTCATCGCCGTGAACACGTGGTCGGTGAACTTGCCACCGGGCAGGTGCCGCAAGTGCAGCTCGATGCCGGGTTGGTCTTCCTGCGTGTGCGGTGCGTTGGCCATCGAGTAGCTGCGGCGCGAGCCGTCGCGCAGGATGAACTCGACGTACTGGCCGGCGCGGTACTGCAGCCGGTCGTTCGCCGGCAGCTGCAATTGGAGGATCGCGACGTCGGGCGCGGGCCTGGTGATCGTGGTCACGCGCGTCGGCATCTTGCGGATCGCGAACTCTCCGGCGCCGGGCACGGTGCGGGCCTCGACGACCACATCGGTTTGCGGCGCGGCCTGGCAGGTGAGGATCCAGCCGGCGGCTTCTTCCTCGGCGCTCAGTGCCTTGCTCTGATGCACGCCGTGGATCACCCGGCCTTCAAGCAGCCTGCTCTTGCACGAGCCGCAGGCGCCGTCCTTGCAGCCGTAGGGCAGGCCCACGCCCTGGCGGATCGCGGCGCTGAGGATGGGCTCGTCGCGATCGACGCTGAAGACGCGGCCGCTGGGCTGCACGGTGACGGTGAACGACATGAGACGGTGACCTCTTCAGGAAATCGCAGGGCCGCCCCAAGATTTCCGTCCCCCTCGGGGGGGCGGGCACCGTACTCGGTGACCTTGGGGGCGCACTTAAACTCGACCGGTGATTTTGCCTGCACATTCATTCCCGCCCTGATGGATCGGCCAACGGCCTTCAAGCGACCCGCCTTGCTGATCGTCGGCTGCGGCGACATCGGCCTGCGCGTGGCCGCCTTGCTGCGACGGCGCTGGCGCCTGCTCGCGCTGACATCGAGCGCGGCGCGCGTCGAGGCGTTGCGTGCCGCAGGCGTGCAGCCGCTGGTCGGCAACCTCGACGACCCTGCGACGCTTGCGCGCCTGGCCGGTCTGGCCGACGCGGTGCTGCACCTGGCGCCGCCGCCGACGCAGGGCGCGAGCGATCCACGCACGATGCATCTGCTGCAGGCGCTGGCGCGCAAGGGTCGCGTGCAGCGCATCGTCTACGGGAGCACCAGCGGGGTGTACGGCGACTGCGGCGGTGCGTTCATCGACGAGACGCGGGCGGTGAATCCGGCAACCGATCGCGCGCAGCGACGAGTCGACGCCGAACGGCGCCTGCGCTGGTACGGGCGCGCGTTCGGCGTGCGCGTCACGCTGCTGCGCATCCCCGGCATCTACGCGGGCGACCGCCCCGGCGGACACCCGCGCGAGCGCCTGGCCCGCGGCGCGCCGGTGCTCGCACCCGAGGTGGACGTGTTCACCAACCACATCCATGCCGACGACCTGGCGCGGGCCTGCGTCGCCGCGTTGCACCGCGGCGCGCCGCAGCGCGTGCTGCACGTCAACGACGACACGGCGCTGAAGATGGGCGACTACTTCGATCTCGCGGCCGATCTGTGCGACCTGCCACGGCCGCGCCGTGTCGACCTCGACCAGGCGCGCGCCGAACTCTCGCCCATGCAGCTCAGCTTCATGGGTGAATCGCGCCGCATGAGCAACCGACGCCTCAAACGCGAGCTGGGCCTGCGGCTGCTGTACCCCACCGCGTCACAGGGCCTGCTGGCCTGACCTGCATGAAGACACTGCTGCTGACCCACCCGATGCGCCCGGGCTACTTCACGAAGGCGATCCACGCGATCGCGCCGGATGTCGAAGTGGTCGAGCATCGCCCCGACATGAGCGCCGCCGAGCTCGCCGAGATCGAGGTCGTGCTCGGCTGGCGTTTCCCGTCCGGTGTGGCGGGCAGCCTGCCGAACCTGCAATGGGTCTGCTCGGTCGCGGCCGGAGTCGAGAAGCTGCTCGTGTCCGATCTGGCTGCCCACGTGCCGGTCTCGCGCATCGTCGACGACGAGCAGGCAGATGGCATCGCGCAGTTCGTCGTGCTGATGGCGCTGCGACATGTGCGCGACCTCGTCGGCTACGAGGCACTGCAGCGCGAACGCGCGTGGAAGCGTCAGCCCGTCGGCGCGGTGCGTAGCCGGGTCGCGGTGCTCGGCATGGGCACGATGGGCGGCGCGGTCGCGCGGCTGCTGGGTGGGGTCGGATTCGACGTGCGGGGCTGGAGCCGCAGCGCCGGCACACCTCTGGACGAGGTGCTTGCCGACGCCGACATCGTCGTCTGTGCGCTGCCGCTCACGGCGCAGACCGATAGCCTGCTCGACGCGCGTGCGTTCGCGCTGATGCCCGAAGGCAGCTATCTCATCAACATCGCGCGCGGCGCGCACGTGGTCGAGCACGACCTGATCGCCGCGGTGGCGAGCGGCCACCTCGCCGGCGCGGCGCTCGACGTGCAGCGCAACGAACCGATGGCGGCGGACGATCCGCTGTGGTCCGTGCCCGGCATCACGATCACGCCGCACATCGCCGCGCAGTCGTCGCCGCAGACGATCGCGGCGCAGTTCGTCGCGGGCCTGCGTTGCGTGCAGCGCGGTGAGGCGCCGCCACAGCAGGTCGACCGGGCGTGCGGCTACTGACGTGGCGAAGCTGCTGATCCTCAGCGTCAGCGCGGGCAATGGCCATGTGCGCGCGGCGCAGGCGCTGGAGGCCGCCGCGGCACGGTTCACGTCGCAAACGGCCGTGCACATCGACGCGATGAACTTCGTCGCTGCGGGCTTCCGCAAGATCTACACCGACGGCTATCAGCACCTGGCGACGCGCGCGCCCGGCTTGTGGTCGTACGTGCATCAGCACACCGACTCGACGCCGCACGCGGCACCCTCGCAGCGCCTGCGCCGCGGCATCGAGCGCCTGAGCGCGGGCGCGCTGCTGCGCGAGATCCGACGCATTCGGCCCGACGTGGTGATCTGCACGCACTTCCTGCCCGCCGAACTGCTGATGCGCGAGCGCAACCGCGGCCGCATCGCGTGCCCGGTGTGGCTGCAGATCACCGACTACGACCTGCACAACATGTGGCTCGTGCCGGGGATGGCGGGCTACTTCGCCGCGACCGACGAGGTCGCGTTCCGCCTGCGAGCCCGTGGCATCGCGGCCGGGCTGATTCATGTGACCGGGATCCCGGTGATGCCGGCGTTCGCGCAGCCGGCCGAGCCACTGGCTGGACTCGACCCAGCGCGGCCGGTGCTGCTGATCGTGTCGGGCGGCACGGGCGTGGGCGATCTGCCGAGCATGGTCGAGCGTGCGCTCGGGCTCGGCGGCGACTTCGCCGTGATCGGCGTGGCAGGCCGCCACGTCGCCGCCAAGCTCGCGCTCGATGCCCTGGCGCTGAAGCACCCCGGCCGCGTCCATGCGGTCGGGTTCACGAACGAGATGCACCGCCTGATGGCCGCCGCCGATCTCGTCGTCACCAAGCCCGGCGGGCTCACGGTCTCGGAGTGCATGGCGATGGGCAAGCCGATGCTCCTCGTCTCGCCGATCCCCGGGCAGGAAGAGCACAACGCGGGCTACCTGATGGAGGCCGGCGCAGCGCGGCTTGCGTACGACACGATCGGGTTCGACTACAAGGTCGCGCAGCTGATGGCCGACCGGTCGCGGCTCGCCGCGATGGCGGCCGCGAGTCGTGCGCTCGGCCGGCCGAACGCCGCGCACGACGTGCTGTGCCGCGTGCTGGGCGAGCCGTCGTGAAGGTGCGTCGCCTCGCGATCTACCTGGCGTGGGTCGCGCTGATGGCGTTCTTCTTCGCCAACGTCGAGGTGCAGATCGAGGGTGCCGCAGGCTGGGCTTCGGCACTGCCCACCTGGCGCATCGAATCGCACTGGCTGCTCGACATCTTCTGGGGCGGCCGCGCGATGACCGGCTACCACGCGTGGGTGTTCAGCTTCATGGCGCTGATGTTCTTCTCGCCGCTTGGTTTCAACGCGCGCTGCACGCGCGGCGATCTGCTGCTGGCGCTGGCAGGGTTGACGCTGTTCTGGGTGCTCGAGGATTTCCTGTGGTTCCTCGTCAACCCCGCCTACGGCTGGTCCAAGTTCGACCCCGCCCATGTGGCCTGGCACAAGCGCTGGTGGTGGGGCGCGCCGGTGGACTACTGGTTCGGCGTGTGCGGGGTGGCGCTGCTGCTGTGGTGGCGTCAGCGGCCGAACGGCGAGCGGCCCTGCCAGTAGCGGATCATCAGAAACCCGCCGAGCATGCCGCCGAGGTGGGCCAGGTGGGCCACGCCGTCGTTGGTATTGAAGTACGCGAAGATCACCTCGAGACCGCCGAAGAGGGCGACGAAGAACTTCGCCTTCATCGGGATCGGCGGGAACAGCGGCACGATGATGCGGTTCGGGAACATCATGCCGAACGCGAGCAGCAGCCCGAACAGCGCGCCCGATGCGCCCACGGTCGGATAAGCCGCGCCGCTCAGCGCGGCGAACAGCATCTGTGTGGCCGCGGCCGTCAGCAGGCTGGCGAAATAGAACTGCAGGTAGCGCTTCGGACCCCACAGGCGCTCGAGCTCCGAGCCGAACATCCACAGCCCGAGCATGTTGAAGAACAGGTGCATCACGCTGCCGTGCAGGAACGCGTAGCTCACCACCTGCCACGGCAGGAAACCATGACCCAGCGGGTACAGCGCGAACCATTGCGAAAGCAAGCGCCCGGTGATGTAGTCGACGCAG
Source organism: Burkholderiales bacterium (assembly GCA_040007475.1). GTDB lineage: Bacteria > Pseudomonadota > Gammaproteobacteria > Burkholderiales > Burkholderiaceae_C > LMDS01. The sequence goes on along the minus strand of JBDTVC010000049.1, from coordinate 7,074 downwards.
AACAGCGCCACGTTGATCAGCAGCAGGGCCTGGGTCATGGCGGGCATTGGGGGCATGCGCGGGATCCGGAAGGAGTGAGTTGGGGCAGAGTCTAAGGGTCGGGGCTGCGCCCCCGGATTCAAGCCCCGCGCCTGTGGCAGAATCGCGCCCTCTACCGCACCGGCCTCGGTGGTGAAATTGGTATACACGACGGACTCAAAATCCGTTGCCGCAAGGCGTGTCGGTTCAAGTCCGACCCGAGGCACCAAATCTCAAATCACTGCGTGAGCGCGCCTGCTCGACCCCTGCGAGAATCGCGGTGAGGAGAGTCCATGAGCGCAGACCAGCCCCGCTACAACACCGTCGAAGACGTCATCGGCAATACACCGCTGGTGCGCCTGGTGCGCATCCCCGGTGCGGACAACGAGATGCGCAACAACGTCATTCTCGGCAAGCTCGAAGGCAACAACCCGGCTGGTTCGGTGAAGGATCGCCCCGCGATCAGCATGATCCGCCGAGCCGAGGAGCGCGGTGACATCCGGCCCGGCGACACGCTGATCGAGGCGACCTCGGGCAACACCGGCATCGCGCTGGCGATGGCTGCGGCGATTCGCGGCTACCGCATGCTGCTGATCATGCCGGAGGATCTGAGCATCGAGCGCGCGCAGACGATGAAGGCCTTTGGCGCCGAGCTGATCCTGACGCCGCGCTCGGGCGGCATGGAACACGCACGCGATCTGGCCGAGCAGATGCAGCGCGACGGCAAGGGCCACGTGCTCGATCAGTTCGCGAACGCCGACAACCCACGCGTGCACTACGAGACCACCGGCCCCGAGATCTGGCGCGACACGGCCGGGCGCGTCACGCACTTCGTCAGCGCGATGGGCACGACCGGCACGATCACCGGCACCTCGCGCTATCTCAAGGAGCAGAGCAAGGGCGTGCGCGTGATCGGCGCGCAGCCGAGTGAAGGCTCGCGCATCCCCGGCATCCGCAAGTGGCCCGAGGCCTATCTGCCCAAGATCTACGACCCGACCTTTATCGACGAGATGGTCTACGTGAGCCAGGCCGAGGCCGAGGACATGGCGCGTCGCATGGCCGCGGAGGAAGGCTTGTTCGCCGGCATCTCGGCGGCGGGCGCGTGCTGGGTCGCGCTGCAGATTGCGAAGACGGTCGAGAACGCGACGATCGTGTTCGTCGTCTGCGATCGCGGTGACCGCTATCTGTCGACCGGAGTCTTTCCCGCATGAGCCGCGGGGCCGCTCCCAAGGCGAATACCGCAGCGCGAAGCGCGGAGGATGACCGATGAGCCACGCGTTCAACTACTGCCCGAACTGCGCGACTGAGCTGCAGATGCTGGCGCGGATGGAAGACGGGGGTGAGAAGGCGCGCCTGCGCTGCGCTGCCTGCGACTGGACACACTGGAACAACCCGACGCCGGTGCTGGCAGCGATCGTCGAGTGCGCCGACCGCGACGGCCTCGTGTTGTTGGCGCGCAATGCAGCATGGCCGGGGCGCATGTTCGCGTTGATCACCGGGTTCATGGAGGCGGGCGAGACGCCCGAAGAGGGCATCGCGCGCGAAGTGAAGGAGGAGACCAGCCTCACGGTGGACTCGCTCAAGCTCGTCGGTGTCTACGACTTCCAGCGCATGAACCAGATCATCGTCGCCTACCATGCCGTCGCGCGCGGCGAGATCGCGCTGTCGCCCGAGCTCGCGGAGTACCGGCTGTATCGCCCCGAGGACATCAAGTGCTGGCGTGCAGGGACCGGCTGCGCGGTGGCGGACTGGCTCACCGCGCGGGGCATCGAGCCGCAATGGGTGGATCTGCCGCCGCGCACCTGACCGTAGAATAACCCGAGCCCGAGGAATGCCATGACGACCGTCCACAAAGAACTCGACACCCGCGGCCTGAACTGCCCGCTGCCCATCCTGAAGGCCAAGAAGGCCCTGGCCGACATGCGCAGTGGTGAGGTGCTCAAGGTCGTCTCGACCGACCCGGGTTCGACGCGCGACTTTCAGGCGTTCGCGCGTCAGACGGGCAACGAACTCGTCGACCAGGAAACCAGCGCCGACGAGTTCATCCACTTCCTGCGGCGGCGCTGAGCCGCGCGCGGGTTCAGATCTCGATCGACCTCAAGTACTCGCGGAAGCCCGCGCCGAGCGTGGGGTGCTTCAACGCCAGCTCGACATTGGCCTGCAGGAAACCTTCCTTGCTGCCGCAGTCGTAGCGTTTGCCGTCGTATCGGTAAGCAAAGACCTTCTCGCGGCGCAGCAGGCCGGCGATGCCGTCGGTGAGCTGGATCTCGCCGCCCACGCCCCGCGGCTGGTTCGCGATCTCGTGGAACACGCCTGGCGTCAGGATGTAGCGTCCGGCCACGCCGAGGCGTGAGGGCGCGTCTTCCGGCGCTGGCTTCTCGACGATGCCGGTCACGTCCATCAGGTGGTCGTTGATGGGCGTGCCGGCCACGATGCCGTAGCGCCGGGTGTGTTCAGCCGGCACCTCCTGCACCGCCAGGATCGAGACGCGCCATTCCTCGTACTGGTCGACCATCTGTTTCAGGATCGGCGTGGTGCCCACCATCAGGTCGTCGGCCAGCAGCACCGCGAACGGGTTGTTGCCGACCAGACGCTGGCCGCACAGCACCGCGTGGCCCAGGCCCAGCGCCTGGGCCTGGCGCACGTAGATGCACTCCATGTCGTCGGGCTTGACGCTGCGTACCACGTCCAGCAACTCCTGCTTACCCGCTTGTTCGAGGGCTACCTCGAGTTCGAAAGTCATGTCAAAGTGATCCTCGATGGGGCGCTTGTGGCGGCCCGTCACGAAGATCATTTCGCGCACACCGGCGGCATAGGCCTCTTCAACCGCATACTGGATCAGCGGCTTGTCGACCACCGGCAGCATCTCCTTGGGTTGAGCTTTGGTGGCGGGCAGAAAACGGGTGCCCAGGCCGGCCACGGGAAAGATCGCTTTGGTGACTAACATTTGCTTACAATCCTCTTGGTGCGTTCATCATTGTCTTGCCCATTCTTGCACGGGCTCTCGCATCATTCGTACCTGAACCACCCGCCCCAAGCCCACGGATTGCCCACTCGCGAATGGACTTGTTGATCATCGAACCGCTCGAAGCCGAGGTCATGCAATGGCTCGAAGCGCGCTATGCCCTGCGCTACGCGCCGGAGTTGGCCAGCGACCCGCGCGCGTTCCGCCAAGCGTTGTACAACGTGCGCGCGATGATTGTCCCGCCTGCTGTCACGCTCGACTCACAAGCGCTGCACTATGCGCCGGTGCTGCGTGCGGTGGGCCGGGTGAGCGCCGGCGCCGAGAACATCGACATCGATGCCTGCGCACGTGCGCGGGTCGAGGTCGTGCGCGGCCTCACGGCGACCGCGCAGGCCGAAGCCGAGTTCATGATCGGTGCGCTTCTCTCGTTGCTGCGGCGCGTGCCGGTGGCCGGGTCGGACGGCATGCTTGTCGGCCGTGAACTCGGTGCCGCCACGGTCGGGCTCGTCGGCATGGCGCCAGCGGCGCGTTCGATGACGCAGATGCTTTCCGGCTTCGGCTCCAAGATCGTCGGCTACGACCCCGCGCTGCACGCGAGCGACACATTGTTCGAGCGCTGGAAGGTCAAGCCGCTGGGTCTGCGCGAGTTGCTCGAGCAGTCGGACGCGGTATGCGTGCAGCTCAGCTACTTCAGCCGCTACCGCGGCCTGCTGGGCGAGCGCTTTCTGCCGTTCGGCAAACCGAACCAGGTCATCGTCAGCATCGCGCACTCGGGTCTGTTCGACGAGGCCTCGCTGGCCGAGGGCCTGACCAGCGGACGCATCGCCGCCGCATGGCTCGACAGCCTGGAGCCCGGGGCGCTCGACGAGGGCCGGCCGCTGTTCGGCATCGAGAACCTGCAGATCACGCCACGCGTGGCGAGCACGACCCGCGAGTCGCGCCTGCGCAGCGCCTGGGCCGTCGCGCGCCGGATCGACGAATTGCTTGGGGCGACGCCGCCGTCACCCCAGGCGTTCAAGTCGACGGGCGCAGGCGAGCCAACTGATCTTGCAGCCGAGCCACTGTTGCCGTGAATTCGGCGATGCGCTCGCGAAACTGAGCCACCACCTGCGCGGGCGCACGCGCGACGAAACTCTCGTTGCCGAGCTGCGCGTTGGTCTTGCTGATCTCGCCCTGAAGACGCGCGATCTCCTTGCCCAGGCGCTCGGTCTCGGCCGCCACATCGACCTCGACATGCAGCGCCAGCCGTGACGCACCTTGCACCGCGACGGCGGCATGGCTCGTGGCCTGCGCGAACGCCGCGTCGTCGGCGAAGGGCTTCACCTCGGAGAGCTTCGCGAGCGCGGTCAACAGTGGCGTGGCTTCGGCAATGAACGCGTCGTCGCCGATTACGTAGAGCGGCACGCGCGCCGCCGGAGCGAGGCTCATTTCGCTGCGCAGCGCGCGGCAGGTGCCCGCCACCGCCTTCAGCTTGGCGATCCACGCATCGGCGTTCGCGTCGACGCGGTCCAGCTGCGCCTTGGGGTAGGCCGCGGTGACGATGCTCGCGCCCTCGACCTTGCGGCCCGCGACCGGCGCCACCGACTCCCACAGCTCGGCGGTGATGAACGGCATGATCGGGTGCATCAGCCTCAGAACGGTCTCGAGCGTGCGGATCAGCGTCCGGCGCGTCGCGCGCTGCTGGCCTTCGCTGCCTGTCTCCTTGGCCACCGCGATCTGCACCTTCGCGATCTCGATGTACCAGTCGCAGTACTCGTCCCACACGAACGAATAGATCGCGTTCGCGACGTTGTCCAGCCGGTAGTCGGCAAAGCCTTGCTCGACAGCCGCTTCGACGCGCTGCAACTCGCTGCTGATCCACTTGTCCGCGGGGCTGAACCGCATGTAGCCGTGGAACGGGCCACCCGGCGCGCATTCGGCCTTCGTGTGCTCCTTCAGCCCGCAGTCCTGCCCTTCGCAATTCATCAGCACGAACTTGGTCGCGTTCCAGAGCTTGTTGCAGAAGTTGCGGTAGCCCTCGCAGCGCTTGGTGTCGAAGTTGATGTTGCGGCCCAGGCTCGCGTACGAGGCCATCGTGAAGCGCAGCGCATCCGCGCCGTAGGCCGGCATGCCGTCGGGGAACTCCTTCTTCACGCGGGCGGCCACCTTCGGCGCGATCTCGGGTTTGCGCAGGCCGGTCGTCGCCTTCTCGATCAGCGTGTCCAGCCCGACGCCTTCGACGAGGTCGATCGGGTCGAGCACGTTGCCCTCCGACTTGCTCATCTTCCGCCCCTCGCTGTCACGCACCATGCCGTGGATGTAGACGGTCTTGAACGGCACGCGGCCGGTGAAGTGCGTCGTCAGCATGATCATGCGGGCGACCCAGAAGAAGATGATGTCGTAGCCGGTCACAAGCACGCTCGACGGCAGGAAGAGTTCCATCTCCTTCGTCTTCGCGGGCCAGCCCAGCGTCGAGAAGGGCACGAGCGCGGACGAGAACCACGTGTCGAGCACGTCGGCGTCGCGGGTGAGCTCGCCGGCGTAGCCCGCTGTCGTCGCCTTCGCGCGCGCCTCGTCTTCGCTGCGGCCGACGAACACCTCGCCGCCGCTGCCGTACCACGCCGGGATCTGATGCCCCCACCACAGCTGGCGGCTGATGCACCAGTCGGTGATGTTGTTCATCCACTGGTCGTAAGTGCTGACCCAGTTCTCGGGCACGAACTTCACGTCGCCCGACTTGACTGCATCGATCGCCTTCTGCGCGATGCTCTTGCCGTCGGGCGCCGTCTTGGTCATCGCCATGAACCACTGCTCGGTGAGCATCGGCTCGACGACCTGGCCGGTGCGCTCGCAGATCGGCACCATGTTCTTGTGCGGCACAGCCTTCTCGAGGAAGCCCTGCGCCTCGAGGTCGCGCAACACCGCCTTGCGCGCGTCGTAGCGATCGAGGCCGCGGTAGGGCGCCGGGCCGTTGTCGTTGATCTTCGCGTCCAGCGTGAAGATCGTGATCATCGGCAAGCCGTGCCGCTGCGCGCAGGCGTAGTCGTTGAAGTCGTGCGCGCCGGTGATCTTCACGCAGCCCGAGCCGAACTCGCGGTCGACGAAGTCGTCGGCAATGATCGGGATCTTGCGATCGCACAGCGGCAGATCGACGAATTGGCCCACGAGGTGCTTGTAGCGCTCGTCCTCCGGGTGCACGCAGAGTGCACCGTCGGCCAGCATCGTCTCGGGGCGGGTCGTGGCGATGTGCATGCCACGCATCTCGCCGATCGGCCCGTCCGAGAAGGGGTACAGGATGTGCCACATGAAGCCGTTGCGCTCCTCGCTGACGACTTCGAGGTCGGACACCGCCGACTTCAGCACCGGGTCCCAGTTCACGAGCCGGTTGCCGCGGTAGATCAGCCCTTGCTCATGCAATTGAACGAAGCAGTCGGTCACGGTGGCCGAGAGCTTCTCGTCCATCGTGAAGTACTCGTGCGACCAGTCCACGCTCGCGCCCATGCGGCGCATCTGGTTGGTGATGACCTGGCCCGAGTGCTGCTTCCACTCCCAGACTTTCGCGACGAAGTTCTTGCGGCCCAGGTCGTGGCGGCTGACCTTCTGCTTCTCGAGCTGGCGCTCCACGACGATCTGCGTCGCGATGCCCGCGTGGTCGGTGCCGGGCACCCACAGCGTGTTCTCGCCGCGCATGCGGTGGTAGCGCGTCAACGAGTCCATGATGGTCTGGTTGAACGCGTGCCCCATGTGCAGCGTGCCGGTCACATTGGGGGGCGGCAGCTGGATGCTGAACGACGGCTTGGCCGCATCCAGCGTCGGCGCGTAGACGCCGCTTTTCTCCCACAGAGGTGCCCAGCGGGCTTCGATGGCTTGCGGTTCAAACGATTTGGCGAGTTCGGTCATGGTGACCGAATTGTAAAAGGTGCTCTACATGAACAGGTGTTCACCGGCGTTCTCGCCGCCCAGCACCACGTAGTTGACCTTCTTCAGGTCGGCCAGCTTCACGCCTCCGGAATACGAGATCGAGCTCTGCACGTCCTCGCGCATCTCGCGCAGCGTGTCGGCCAGGCGGCCCTTGATCGGCTCGAGGATGCGCTTGCCCTCGACGTGCTTGT
>JBDTVC010000048.1:0-25008 GCA_040007475.1 Burkholderiales bacterium | reverse complement strand
GATCGCCTGCGTCGCGCCGTTGCCGAGCGTGACCATCGTGATCACCGCGCTGACGCCGATCACGATGCCCAGGATCGTCAGGAACGACCGCAGCATGTTGCGCCGCACGGAGCGCAGGGCGAGCATGAAGACGCTGAAGATCATCAGGTCGTCTCGGTCGGCGCGAATTCGGTGGGCGCTGCGGTCACGGGGTTGGGGTTCGCCACGTCCTTGGCGATGCGCCCATCGACGAAGTGCACCATGCGCCGTGCATACGCGGCCATGTCGGGCTCGTGCGTGACCATCATCACGGTGATGCCGTGGTCGCGGTTCAGCGCCAGCAGCAGGCCCATGATCTCGTGGCTGCGCTGGGTGTCGAGGTTGCCGGTGGGCTCGTCGGCCAGCACCACGGCCGGCTCGGTGACGATCGCGCGCGCGATCGCGACACGCTGCTGCTGCCCACCCGAGAGTTCGGCCGGCGTGTGATGCTCCCAACCGCCCAGGCCGACCGACTTCAGCGCCTTCGCGGCAGCCTCGCGGCGCACGCTCGCGCTGTCGCCACGGTACAGCAGCGGCAGCTCCACGTTCTCCTGCGCCGAGGTGCGCGCAAGCAGGTTGAAGCCCTGGAACACGAAGCCGAGAAAGCGACGACGCAGCCGCGCCCGCTGGTCGCGCGACAGCGTCTCGACATGCGCGCCCTTGAACAGGTACTGGCCCGCGCTTGGCGTGTCCAGGCAACCGACGATGTTCATCGCGGTCGACTTGCCCGACCCGCTCGGCCCCATGATCGCGACGAACTCGCCCGGCGCAATGTCGAGGTCGATCGTCTTCAGCGCCATCAGCTCGGTCGCGCCGCTGCCGTAGCGCTTGCTGACGCCGCGCAGCTGAATGAGCGGCTGCGTCATTTGGCGGGCGCCGTCTTCTGATCGGTGATCACGCGCATGCCGGCCTTCAGATCGCCGCTCGTGATCTCGGTCAAGTGGCCATCGCTGATGCCGGGCGTCACGGCCACGGACACCGGCACCCCGTCGCCGCCTGCGGGAAGCACCCACACCGCCTTCGCCGTGGCCGTGCTCGCCGCGGCGGCGGCCGACCTGCGCGTGCCTCCTCCCCCGGGGATGCGCGGGATCAGGCTCGAACCGATGCTCGTCTTGGCCGCCGCGCCGGCCGCGGTCGGCTTGAACCGCAGCGCGGTGTTCGGCACCAGCAGCACGTCGGTCCGTTTGGTCGCGACGATGCTGGCGGTCGCGGTCATGCCCGGGCGCAGGCTGAGGTCGGCGTTGTCCACGTCGAGATAGGTGAGGTAGGTGACGACGTTGTCGGTGATCGTCGAGCCCAGACCGACCCGCGTGATGCGTGCCGGGAAATTGCGCGTGAGGTAGGCGCTGACCGTGAAGGTCGCATCCTGGCCGACCTTGACCGCGCCCACGTCGGCCTCATCGACGTAGACCCACAGGCGCAGCTTCGTCAAATCCTCGGCCACGGTGAACAGCGTCACCGCCTGCAGCGAGGCGGCCACCGCATTGCCGGGATCGACGCTGCGCGTCAGCACGACGCCATCGGTGGGCGCGGCGATCGAGGCCTTCGACAGGTTGATCTGGTCGGTCGACAGCGCCGCCTGTGCGTCCTTCACCAGCGCCTTCGCGCTCGCATCGTCGGCCACGGCCCGCGCGAGCGTCGCACGGCCGCTGTCGAGTTCGGACTTGGAGGGCACCTTGCCGCCCGAGAGTTGTGCCACCTCCTCGAGCCGGCCGAGCGCGGCCTGCGCCTCCTTCACGGTGGCCGCGGTCTGCGCGACCTTGCCCCGCGCCGAGGCCACCGACGCCTGTGAACGCAGGATCTGGTCGCGCAGCTTGGCGGTGTCCAGCACCACCATCACCTGCCCCTTCTTGACGATGTCGTTCACGTCGACATGGACCTCGCGCACGGTGCCCGAGAGCTCGCTGCCGACGTTGATCGAACGCGTCGGCTGGATCGTCCCGTTGGCCGTCACCGTCAGCGTGAGGTCGCCGCGCGCCACCACCGCCGTGCTGTAGACCGGCGCGGCCGCGTGGAGCTGGCGCGCGCGCCATGCATACGCGCCGCCGACCAGCGCGAGCGCGACGCCGACGGTCAGCCACAGCGTCCAGCGGCGCCACCAGGGCGCTTGCCCGGGCTCGTCGAGCAAGGTGGCCACGTCGGCCGCGGGCGCGGCGTCCGTGGGCGCGGGGGCAGGTGCGACAGGAGGCGCAGCGACGGGCGTGTTCATGGGGTGGATGACCTCGTGAGCGGCATGCGGTTCGACGGTTCGGGCGTCGCATTCGTCGGCTCCCAGCCGCCGCCGAGCGCCTTGTACAAGCGCACGTGATCGGCGGCGACATCGGCCAGCGTGGCGGCCACGCCGTCCTGGGTACTGAGCGCCGCGCGCTGCGTGTCGAGCACCACCTGGAAGTCGACCAGCCCGCTGCGGTAGCGCTGGTTCGCGAGCAGCGCCGCGCTCTGCGCCGACTCGGCCGCAGCGCGCAGGCTCTGCAGGCGCTCGCGATCGTTGCGAAGCGCCACCAGACTGTCCTCGACGTCTTTCAGCGCCTGCAGCACCGCCGCGTCGTACGCCGCACCGGCCTGCTGCCACGCGGCCTGCTGGGCGCGCACCTGCGCACGCGCCGCGCCGGCGTCGAAGATCGGCACCGACACGCTGCCCAGCACGGCGGCGACGAGCGACGCGCCATCGGTCAGCGCGCCGAGCGTGAGCGCACTCAGGCCCAGCGAGCCGCTGAGCGCGAAGCTCGGCCAGCGCGCCACGTCGGCCTGCGTCACACGCTGCCTGGCCGCGCCGACACGCGCCTCGGCGGCGCGCACATCGGGGCGCTGGCGCAGCGTCTCGGCAGGAAACGCGAGCACCAGATCCGCACCCGGCATCGGCACCGACGCCGGCACCGCGAGGCGCTCGTGCAGCGCCAGCGGCGGGCGTTGCGTCAGCACCGCGATGCTGTGCTCGACCTGCGTGGCCGCGGTCTGCAGCAGCGGGATCTGCGCACGCGTCTGCTCGGTGGCGGTGCGCGCCTGGTCGACCTCGAGCGCGGTGAGCAGGCCGGCCTGGGTGCGCCAGCGCGTGATCTGCAGCGTCTCGTCCTGGCTCGCCAGGTTGTCCGTCGCGATCGCCAGCCGGGCTTGCAGGCCGCGCAGCTGCATGTAGTCGACGGCGACCTCCGCGGCCACCGAGACCTGCACGTCGGCCAGGCTCGCCGCACTGGCCTGCGCATCGGCGTCCGCCGCGGACACCGCGGCACGCTGGCCGCCGAACACGTCGGGCTCCCAGGCCGCATCGAAGCCAGCGTGGTACGAACTCGCACTGCTGCGCGTGCCGCCGCTGCCCGAACTCGTGCGCTGCACCGAGGCCGCGCCGCGCAGGCCCGGCCACAGTGCGGCCGATTGCACGTCGCTCAGCGCCCTGGCCTGCGCCAGCGCGGCCTTCGCCCCGCGCACCGAGGTGTTCGCGCGCAAGGCGTCGTCGATGAGGTCGACCAGCAGCGGATCGTCGAAGCGCTGCCACCACGCCGCGAGCGAGGTGGCAGGGGTCGAATCCGAGCGGGGCGTTGTCGACCATGCCGTGGGGATCGGCAACTCGGCGGTGGCTGGTGCCGAGGCCGGAAGCGCGCCGCACGCGGCCACGAACACGGCCGCCGCGGCTGCCGCAACGCGAAGCTTGACGCCGATGCCGGCGTTGAACGGGGTCATGCCGCAGGCCCGGTCGATGTTGCTGGCCGCGCAGCGACGAGCTGCACGGCCGGCAACGGCGTGCCGAATCGCCGCCGCACCGTCTCGCCGAACCCAGCGCGGGTCTGGGGCTTGATGAACAGCGTCACCACCTCGGGATGCGCGACGCGGATCCGTTGCTCGATCTCGGCCACCGCGGCCTCGACCTGTGGGACGCGCAATGCGTCGGCGAACTCGATGCTGAGCGCGGCCAGGATCTGGTCTGGCGCGAGCTGCACAGTCAGCACACCGTTCGCGTGCGAGTCCGTGCTCGCGGCCTCGGCGATGCGCAGCAGGGACTCGCTCAACGCGTGGTCGGCCCGCTCGCCGATCAGCAGGCTCTTGCTCTCGCGCGCGAGAAGTGCCGCGGTGCACGCGAGGACGACGCCGATCAGGATCGAGGCCACCCCGTCGAACGCCGGCATGCCGAGCTCGGTCGCGGCGAAGCTGCCGAAGGCCGCGATCGCGATGCCGATCAGCGCCGCACTGTCCTCGAACAGGCCGACGAAAGACGGCGGGTCCTTGCTCGCACGAAATGCCGCGTAGTAGCCGAGCGCACCCTTCACCGCCCGGAAGTGCCGCAGTGCGATCCACCATGAGCTGCCCTCGAACACGAAGGCCAGGCCGAGCACTGTGTAGTTGACGAACGCGTCGCGCACCGGCTCCGGGTCCTTCACGTGCAGCACGCCGTGGTAGATCGAAACCACCGCGCCGAGCGCGAACACGAGCAAGGCGACGATGAAGCTCCAGAAATACAGCTCGCGCCCGTAGCCGATCGGGTGGTCCGCGTCGGCCTGCAGCTTGGCGCGGCGCATGCCGTACAGCAGCAGGACCTGGTTGCCGATGTCGACGAACGAGTGAACGGCCTCGCTGAGCATCGCCGAGCTGCCGGTCCAGGCCGCGGCACCGGCCTTCGTGAACGCGACCAGCAGGTTGCCGACGAGCGCAGCGTAGATGACCTGGGTCGACGACGAGTTCGCGGCCACGGCGCCCTATCCGGCAGCCGCACCGCTCTGCCTGATCTTTTCCGCCAGCTGCAGTTCGAGCGCCTCGGCATTGTCGAAGGCCTCGAGATAGCGCTCGCGGTCTTCCGCCACCTGCCAGGTGTGCGTATCGGACTGCGCCTTCGCGATCCGCGCCTTGAGGATTCGGATCTCCTCCTCAATCGCCATGGGCTGCGCAGGTGACATCAGCGGAGCCCCGTGAACAGCCAGCGCACGCGGGCCAGGTATCGGCCGACCGGCGTGGTCGCCACTATGCTCGGCAAGCACCTGGCCGGCGCAAGCCGCGCGCCTCGCGGTCGAGCCAGGGCCGCAGCGAGCGCGCGCTCGGACTGGAGGATGTTGCGTAGCGACATGAGGGGCTCCTGCTGCGGGGATGCAATGTCTCGTAGCGTACGGAGCCACCTCTCGCGCGTCTGTGGGCTGCCGAACGCAGCGCGCGCGGTCAGTACGCCATCTGCGGCTCGCGCCCGGCGGGCAGCAAGCGGACCAGCTCCTTCTTGACCACGCCGTAGCACTCGCAGGCGCAGCTCTGCAGCCCGCCACGGTCGAGGATCGAGATGTGCCCGCGGCGGTAGTCGATGTGGCCCGCGTCGCGCAGCCGCCCCGCGGCTTCGGTGATGGTCTCGCGCCGAACGCCGAGCACCGCGGCCACGAGCTCCTGCGTCAGCACGAGCTCGCCGGCCGGCAGCCGGTCGGCCGTGGTCAGCAGCCAGCGGCTGAGTTGCTGGTCGACCGAATGGTGGCGGTAGCACGCGGCCGTCTGGGTGATCTGCGTGATGAGCGCCTGCGTGTAGCGCAGCAACGCGCGCTGGAAGGCGCCGGCACGATCGAAGACGGCGAGCAGCGCGAGGCGGTCGAGCCGGTAGCCATGGCCACCGGTCTGCACGAGCGCGGAGCTCGGTGCCGAGTCGCCGCCCATGAACAGCGAGATGCCGATCACGCCTTCCGGCCCGACGCCGGCACTCTCCGCCGAAGCCCCGCTGGCCGTGACGTAGTGCAGCGACGCCACGGCGGTGGTCGGGAAGTACGCGTGTTGCAGACGTTGGCCGGGCTCGTAGAGCATCTCGCCGAGCCGCATCGGAACCAGTTCGAGGTCGGCAAGCAGCCGCTCGAACTCGGCGACCGGCAGGTGCGCGAGCAGATGGTTCTGCAGTGGGCTGTGAAGCGCACCTCGCAGCGTGAGGACATCGGCCACCGGCTACTTCGCGATGCTGACTTCGACGCCGATGCCGCGGTAGCCGAGGAAGCGGCAGGACGGATCGAACATCGGCTGACCGCTGACGCGGAACTGGCGGCGCGAGCCATCGGCGCCCAGGCGCTGGAAGCCGAAGTCCAGGAACGGCTGGCGCGCGGCAATGCGCGACTGCAGCGCCTCGCGGTCTGCCTCGTCCCAGCCATCGTCAGCGGCGCTGAGCGCAGCGCCATCGTTCAGCCCGACGCGAATGCCCAGCATCTCCACGACCGGCCCGGAGACCCGCGTGAACTCGCCTCGCTCGTCCTGCTCCCAGTACCAGTCGGAGGCCAGCTCGGCCAGGCAGCGATAGCGCTCCTCGCTGGCCTGCAACTCCGCGGTACGTTCCTGCACCGCGCGCTCGAGTTCAGCGTTGTACTGAGCGAGCTGGCGGTGCAGCAACCGGACCTCGAGCATGTGGTGGATGCGCGTCTTGACCTCGACCAGATCGAAGGGTTTGCTGATGAAGTCCCGCGCACCGGCATTCAACGCCGGCAGCTTCTCGCCCGGCTGCGCGGTCAGAACGATGACCGGCACGTAGCCCGATTCGTCGAAGACCTTCAGGCCTTCCATCACCTCGAAGCCGCTCATGGTGGGCATCTTCAGATCGAGCAGGATCAGGTCGTGGCGATCACGGCGGTAAAGCTCGCACACCTCGGTCGGCGCCATCGTCGACGCGACGTTCGTGTAGCCGGCGTCCGCGAGGAGCCGCTGCAGGAGTTGCACGTTAGGCAGCTGATCGTCGACGATCAGGATGCGCGCGGCGAGGATGTCTTGTTCGAGTGTCATGGGCTTGTCTCCAGATCGTGGGAAAGATCCGCTCTGCCGGCCGCCGCTTCGAGGGCGAGGTCCAGCGTCTCCAGAAATTCATCGACCCTGATCGGTTTGGTGAGGTAACGGAAGAAGCCGGCCTCCAGGCCGCGCTCGATGTCGCGCGGCATCGCGTTGGCGCTGACCGCGATGACCGGGATCTGCGCGGTGGTGGCGTCGCCCGCGAGGATGGAGAGCGCCGTCAGCCCGCCGATGCCCGGCAGGTTGATGTCCATCAGGATCACGTCGGGCCGCGCGGACTGCGCCAGCTCGACGCCGCTACGGCCGTCCTTCGCGCTGATCAGCGAGATGTCGGGTCGACGCTCGAGCAGCCGGGCGACGAGCATCATGTTGGCCGGGTTGTCCTCGACGCAGAGCACCGTGCGCATCGGCGCCCCGGGTGTCGTGTCCGACGACAGGATGGGCGCGGTCAGGTTCGCCGCCGGCGACATCTCGGCGGCATCCACGCCATTCAGCTCGATCCAGAACACGCTGCCGACCCCCACCGTGCTGCGCGCGCCGATGGTGCCGCCCATCAGCTCGACCAGCTGCTTGCTGACGACCAGGCCGATGCCGGTGCCTTCCTCGACGCCGGCTTGCTGGCCGAGGCGGTTGAAGGGCTGGAACAGTTGCGCCAGCTCGGTCGGCGCGAGGCCCTCGCCGGTGTCCTCGAAGCTCATGCGGACCCGACCAGCCGCGACCGCGCGGCAACTCACCTCGACGTTGCCGCCGACGCGGTTGTACTTGATCGCGTTGGACAGCAGGTTGACGATGATCTGCTTGACGCGGGTCCGGTCGGCCCGTATGAACAGCGGCACCCGCGGCCGCAGAAAGTCGACCCGGATGCCGCTCTTGCGGGCCTGCGGTTCGATCATCGCCTGGCAATCGGCGAGCACCTCGTCGAGCGCCATCGGCTCCGGGGACAGCGACAGCTTGCCGGACTCGATCAGCGACAGGTCCAGCACCTCGTTGATCAGCTCGAGCAGGTACCAGCCGGCCTGCAGGATCTGGTCGACGCTGTCCTTCTGCTCCGGCGTGGGCTTCGGCCGACCGGAGTCCATCAGCTGCGCGAAACCGAGGATCGCGTTGAGCGGCGAACGCAACTCGTGGCTCATGCCGGACAGGAAGTCCGACTTCGCCCGGTTGGCGCGCTCGGCCTCGTCCTTGGCGGCCTGGAGTTCCGAGTGCGCGAGGCGCAGCGCCTCGTCCAGCCGCGCGCGCTCGGTCACGTCGCGCGCCGCGATGATCACGCCCTTGAGCAGGCGGTCGCGGTCGTAGAACGGCGTCGCGTTCAGCGACACCACCGCGCGCCCCCGCGCCGAAACCGCAGTGAGCTCGTAGTTCACGACCTTCTTCTCGCTCAGCACGCGCTCGATGCACTCCTGCGCGCGCAGCGGCTCGGTGAAGTAGCCCCTGAACGGCGTGCCGATCAGCTCGTCGCGGGTGCGGCCGGTGAGCGCCTCGGTCTCCTCGTTGACGTCGGAGATGATGCCCGCCGGGTCGGTCGTGACGAGCGCGTCGACGATCGATTCGATCAGCGAGCGCGTGTAGAACTGCTGGTCGCGCAGCCGCTGGTCCAGCCGCTCGCGGTCGGCCTCGACCAGCTTGCGTGCGGTGTTGTCGGTGCCGATCAGCAGGTAGCCGATGATGGCGTCGTCGATCCCGCGCAGCGCCGTGACCGACACGACCGCCGGGAGCCGGCTGCCGTCCTTGCACAGGTACGTCAGCTCGTACATGTCCTCGATGCCGCGCGAGGCCTTGAACACCAGCGCCTCGAAGCCCGGTGCGATCGTCATGCCGAATTCGGCGCTCAGCGCCTGCGCGCGCACGATGATTTCGTGCGGGTCGGAGATGTCGGCCGGCGTGATGCGGTTGAGCACGTCGTCGGCGGCATAGCCCAGCATGCGCTCGGCCCCGACGTTGAAGATCTGGATCACGCCCCGGTCGTCGGCCGCGATCAGCGAGAAGTTCGCGCTGTTGAAGATCGCGGACTGCAGCGCGTCGGCCTTCAGCAGCGTGGTCAGATGCCGCGCCTCGTGCGCCGAACCCGGTTCAATCGTGATGCCATCGTCGTTGCCTGTGCTCGTCATCCCGGATCGTCACGGGCGCGGGCCGACCTGTCTGTGCGCTGACGCACGCAGACGCAGACGCAGACGACCGGTTCAGAGCTGCGACTTGAAATAGTGGAACGAGCGGCTGAACGCGTCGCGAACCTTTTCGGTCTCGGCCACCACCTTGTCCCACGAAGACTCGCTGGCCGCCTTCATTTCGGCGAACTGGGCCTTGGCCAGATCGGCATGGTGTCGGAGCTTGGCGAGCTCGGCGCGGTAGGTCGCGCGCGCATCCTCCGCCGCGTCGCCGGCCTTGGCTTCGATCGCGTCGACCTTCTTGTTCAGCTCGTCGAGCTGGTGCTTCATCTTCGCGGTGTACTCGTCTCGTTTTGCGGACATGGTCAGTGGCTCCTGGTGCTGAGGCTTGTTCATGAGTGTTTGTAGCGAGCCGCCGCGATCTCGTCTGTTCGTCAGCGCACCGTCGTCAGGGTGGTGCGAGCCGGTCGGAGTGAAACCGGAGCGCCGCGCCACCGACCTGCTTGGCCTTGTACATCGCGGCGTCGGCCCGCTCGATCAGCACGGCGGCGTCGTTGCCATCATCCGGGTACATCGCGATCCCGATGCTCGCGGTGAGACGAATCCCCGTGTCGCCGAAGCGGCCGGGCTCGACCAGCGACTTCAGGATCTTCGACGCCACCAGGCCGGCATCGCGCTGGTCCGTGACTTCATGCAACAGGAGCAGGAACTCGTCGCCTCCCCGGCGGCTGACGGTGTCGGACTGGCGCACCGCGGCGGACAGACAGGCAGCGACTTCCTTCAAGACCGCGTCGCCCACCGTGTGACCGCGGGTGTCGTTGATGGCCTTGAAGTTGTCGAGGTCGACGAAGAGCAAGGCCAGCCGCGTCCGGTTCCGGCCGGCGTATGCGATGGCGTTCTGGAGCCGGTCCATCATCAGCGCGCGGTCGGGGATGCCGGTGAGGCTGTCGCGCTGGCTCGCCTCGGTGAGCGTGTTCAGGTCGCTCCTGACGTCCTGAGCTTCCGACTGCGCATGCAGCGCAGCCAGCACGAGGTGTTCGTTGGCCTCGACCAATGGGGTGCCGCTGCCACGCGTGAGCGATTGACGCATGTGGGTCAGCTCGCGTCGCACGGCCGCCAGATCCGCCCGGGTTCGCGCGACCTCGGCCTGCAGGTCGGCCAACTCGTGCGTGGCCGCCGCCAGCTCCTCGGACATCGGGCCGTGCTCAGCCATCGATTGCCCCGATGACGTACTCGCGCGGGTGGCGACGCCGCGTCGGCCGCCCCGACAGCATGCCCTCCTGGTCGACCAGCATGTCGCCGATCCGGATGCCGTCGTCGTCGATGCTGAACATGCGCAACTCGTTGGAGTGCGCGCTCGCGCGGACCTTCACGACGGCCAGCGCCCGCTGCAGGCGGCTGTCGAGCTCGACATAGCGCTGCACGATGATCGCGTCCGTCATGAACGCCGTGCCGTAGGGGCTGAAGCGCAGATCGCCGAAGCGGTCTTCCAGTTCGGAGGTCATCAGCACGGTGACACCCGTGCTCGCCAGCGCGGCGACCATGCGCGCCATCGACTCACGGTATTCGTCCCTGAACGTCGGCGCGATCGCGAGCTCGAAGCCCGAGAGCGAGTCGACCACGATGCGGGTGGCCTTCAGTCGGCGGATCTCGTTGATCAGCAGCGTCGCGATCTCGTCGACGGAGAGTGCGGCCGCCCGCGTGTCGATCACGCCGATGCGCCCGCTCTCGATCAGCCCGGCCAGCACCTGGCCCCGCGAGCGGTTCGGTCGCTGCTCGAACGCGGCGATCACGCCCGTCTCGCCGCATCGCGCGCCCTCGGCGAGGAAGGCCGCCGCCAGGATGCTCTTGCCCGATCCCGACGGCCCGGCCACCAGCAGCGAGTAACCCTTCGGCAACCCGCCCCCGAGCATCTGATCCAGACCGGGCACGCCCAAGCTGACGCGCTCCGCCGGCGGCAGCTCCGCGCCCCGATCGGCCGGCTGCTCGAACTGCGGCGGCGCAAACACCTGAACGCCTGCCGAGTTCAGACGAAACGTGTGCAGGCCCGGCATGGTCGGCTGGCCGCGCATCTTCGTGATCTCCATCTTGCGCACCACCGAGTTGCCCTGCACGCTCTGGCGCAGCCAGATCAGGCCGTCGGCGATCGTGAAGACGGGGTTCGGATCGGTCTCGGTAAAGTACTCGCCGATCAGGAAGGTCGTGGCCTGCCAGCTCGTCATCAGCACGCCGAGGTTCTGGATGAACTTCTGCAGGCCGGCGAACGAGGCGGCACCCTCCTGGCTCGCCAGCACCACCGACCGGAACGAATCGATGAACACCATGCCGGGCGCGCGCGACTCGACCTCGTCGACGATGCGCGCCATCACCTTGTCGAGGTCGCCGCCCGCGGTCTCCTCGGACAGGTTGATGAAACGGATCGCGCGGTTCACCTTGTCGAGGCTGAAGAAGTCGAACTGCTGCTGGTAGCGCAGCATCTTGATCGGCGGCTCACCCAGCACCGTGAAGTACAACGCCGGGCGCTCGGGCGTGGCCAGCGCGAACATGATCTGGTGGGCCAGCGTCGTCTTGCCGCAACCCGGCTGGCCGGCGATCAGGTTGAACGAGTACTCGGGCAAGCCGCCGCCGAGCACGGCGTCCAGGCCGGGCACGCCGGTCTTCAGGCGGTGGATGATGGTCTTGCCGATCGCGGGGTCGGTGGTCATGAAGAGGTGTCCTGAACGGCTGGGCCGTTGGCGTGCAGGTCGAACTGCGGATCAATCAACCGCTCGGTCAGCGACGGACCGATCAGTCCGCTCAAGAGATCGACGAAGGTCTGGTGCAACGCGCCATTGGCGGCACTGGCGGCTTGCGGCAACTGGCCGCGAAACGCCGCGCGCAGGCCGGCGAAATCGCCGACCTGGTCGGCATCGACGCGGGCACCGGCCAACCACGGGTGCGCCGACTGCTGGACATGCACGCTGCGCCTGAACAGCGCCGCGACGCCGCGCAAGCCAATGATGGGCGACAGCGCGGCATCGATCTCACGCCAGCGCGCGACGGCGGCATCGGCGACCCGTTCGGCATCGGTGTTCGCGGTCGACGCGGGTACGTGAGCAGCTCGGATGGGTGGACCCTCGTCGTTCATGGCAGCTCGTGGCGCTGGCAGCATGCTCAGGTGCGATCGAGTATGCACTCGATCGCAGGCTTCACCGCATACCTATCCCGGAACGTCGGAATCCTGCCCGTCGGTCGGAACTGCATGTGTTGACGTTCCGCAAGACCGATCACCCGATCGACCCTGTATCGTCGGGGCAAGACGCGCGCGGACGACGCCGCATGCCCACCGGGCATGCCTTGCCCGCGCATGCAGCAACCCTGGGAACCGAGATGCCCCCACTCAGCGCTCGACCTCTTGGCAGCCCCGCGATCCGGCCGGCCCTCACCCTCCTGAAGGGACTCAAGGGCGACCCGCGCCAGAACCGGCTGCTGGCGGCGCTGCCGTTGCAGGAGTGGGCACGCTGGATCCCGTTCATGGAAGCGGTGGAGATGCCGCTGGGCCAGGTGCTTTACGAAGCGGGCGCGCGGCTCACGCACCTGTACTTCCCGAGCACCTCGATCGTGTCGCTGCTTCACATCACCGAGAGCGGCAGCTCGGCGGAGATCGCGGTCGTCGGCAACGACGGCGTCATCGGCATCTCGCTGTTCATGGGCGGCGAGTCGACGACCGGTCGTGCAGTGGTGCAGTCCGCGGGCAAGGGGTTCCGCATTCCCGCGAACGTGGTGCTCCTGGAGTTCAACCGCGCGGGGCCGGTCATGCACCTGCTGCTGCGCTACACGCAGGCGCTGCTGACGCAGATGTCGCAGACGGCGGTCTGCAACCGGTTCCACGCGGTGGATCAGCAGCTGTGCCGGTGGCTGCTGCTGAGCCTGGATCGCCTGCCGGGACGCGAACTCGTGATGACGCAGGACCTGATCGCCAACATGCTCGGCGTGCGGCGCGAGGGCGTGACGGAGGCAGCGGGCCATCTGCAGAAGGCCGGGCTCATTCGCTATCACCGGGGACACATCTCGGTGCTGGATCGCCAGGGGCTCGAAGCCAGAAGCTGCGAGTGCTACGCCGTCGTCAAGCAGGAATACGACCGGCTGCTGCCGGCCGAAACCGCGACGTGACGGCGGCTTGAGCACCGGGCACTCGCTGGCAGCGGGTCGTGGTGCGGGGGGGGGGCACGAGCTCAATGCAGGCTGGCGAGTTGATCGGCGAACAGCAGGTCGACGGCCAGCCGGGGGCAGGCCGTCTGACAGCCGGGCCGGTCCCACATCGTGATCGCGAGGTCGAGCAGGTCTTCGGCGCTGATCGACGGATCCTTTGCGGCAATGCCCGCGCAGCAACGGCGGACCCAGGTCGCTCGCAAGCCGCAATCGCGCGCGTCGGCTGCGGAACAGGTTGACGGAATCGTCGCGAAAACGATGTGAGGGGTGGCCACGGTGGCGGCGTCGATGTGCAGCATGAGAGACCTCGCGGATTGGCAAGTGTTGGAGTCAGTGTTGCGTCGATCTTCGGGTGAGTCTGTTCGGCAGCGCACCCAACCGCGAACCGGCGCAATGTGCGCCAGCGCGCGGACAGCCCTTCAAGGAGGTGAAAGACTGCGACCTCGCCGGCTCTTCGGCGAAGCACGGAGCGAACATCACCATGCACGAGACCACCGAATCCGTCATCGCCGCCGAAGCCGCCGGTCATGCGTGGGAGCGGCACTCGCCACGCCCCGAGGACGACCATGTGCTGGGCCACACGCTGAACTGGCTGAACGCGCTGCCCAAGGGCATCCGGCCGGTCCGCCTGCCGGTGGAGTTCCCGCGCATCGTCAACACGCTGTCGCGCCTGTGGAACGAGCCCGCGGCCCTGGATCACTACTTCGAAGAGAAGGAGTTCAGCCCGCGCCAGAACCGCCAGGGCTTTGCGCCGCTGGTCCAGGAGGAGCTGCTGGCGATGCACCTGTACTCGCTGCGGCACGGCCCTCGCCCCTTCGTGGCCTGAGCATGTCACGCACCTCGCACAGCGCGCGAATCATCGGCCCCGTCACCTACGTCGCCAACGGCGGCAGGCAGATGAAGATTCCGCTCGGCCCCTGCCTCGTCGAACAGGGCGACGGCCACACGGTCGACATCGTCTGGGGCGCGAAGGGGCAGAACTCCACGGCGTTGCCGCCAACGGCGTTCGAGAGTGCCGAAGACTCGGGGTACCTCGTGTTGCTCGACTGACCCGAGAACTGGCGCCTCACTCCGTCTGGAAATGCTCCTCGAGTTCGGCGATCTCGGTGCCCACGGTCAGCACGGCCTTGCGGAGTTCGTGCGGTGTCACGCAGAGCGAACTGGCGGTCGCGTTCACCTCTTGCTCGTCGTCGAGATTGAGGTGCATCGAGGGCGGGTGCGGGTGAGGGTTCATCGGCGGATTGTGGAGCGGTGGTTCGCACCGCTCTGTTCGGTACACCACACAGGTCGGCCGGCACCTCGTCGTGACGAGCGCAGCGCGGTTCTCACACGGTGCCAGCGCCGTCGCGGCAAACCTGCGTCCCGGCCGTGCCCGCGAGCATGGCCTCGATCTGGTCCAACGATCCGATCACCGCTCGCTGGCCGGTCTCGCGCACGAACGCGCACGCCGCTGCGACCTTCGGCCCCATCGACCCCGCAGCGAACGCATGGCGCTCGAGCGCCTGCGGCGTGACCCGGCCGACTTCGCGCTGCGCGGGTGTGCCCCAGTCGAGAAAGACGGCCTTCACGTCGGTCACGATCACCAGACAGTCGGCCTCGATGCCGCGCGCCAGCAGGCCGCTGCACAAGTCCTTGTCGATCACCGCGTCGACACCATGAAGCTGCCGGCCCTCGACGCTCCTGGCCACAGGGATGCCGCCGCCGCCCGCAGCGATGACCACGGCACCGCGTTCGAGCAGCCAGCGGATCGGGTCGAGCCCGAGCACGCGCAGCGGCTGAGGCGACGCGACGACGCGGCGGAAGCCCGCGCCATCGGCAGCGATCGCCCAGCGCTTTTCTGCGGCGAGGCGCCGGGCATCCGCCTCGGTGTAGACCGGGCCGATCGGCTTGGTGGGGTGAGTGAACGCGGCGTCCTTCGGATCCACCTCGACGCGGGTGAGCAGCGTGGCCACCGTGCGCGCGGCCGGCAGCGCGTTGGAGAGCTCCTGCTCGATGAGATAGCCGAGCATGCCGTCGGTCTCGGCACCGAGCACGTCCAGCGGATAGGCTTCGACATCGGTGGATGCAGCCGACTGCAACGCCAGCAGACCCACCTGCGGCCCGTTGCCGTGGGTCAGCACCAGCTCGTGCGAGGCCGCCACGCGCGCCAGCTGCACGGCAGCGACGCGGATGTTCTCGAGCTGGTTCGACGCACTCAGCGCCTGGCCGCGGCGCAGAAGCGCGTTGCCACCGATGGCGACGACCAGCCTCATGCCGGCGCGACGTGGCCCGCACTCGACAACGCCACCCGAACCGCCGTCAGCAGCGCCCGAGCCGTGGGCTCGGACGAGGCGTGGTTCTGACCGGTGATCAGCAGCCCGTCGGTGATGACGTGAGGCTGCCCATCGGCGGCCTTGGAGTAGTGGCCGCCGCCTCTCGTGAGCATGTCCTCGACGAGGAAGGGCACGACGCGCGTCAGCCCGATCGCCTGTTCCTCGGTGTTGGCAAAGCCGGTCACCGCCCGTCCGTTCACCACGGGCTTGCCATCGCTGGCCTTGACGTGGCGCAGCACGCCCGCCGCCTGGCAGACGGCAGCCACCGGCTTGCCGGCTGCGAGCATCGTCTCGATGAGGGCGATCGAGTACGCGTTCTCCGAAAGATCCCACAGCGCCCCGTGCCCGCCCGGATAGAACACCGCGTCGAACCGCGCGGCAGCCACATCGCGCAGCTTCATCGTGCGTGCGAGCGCGGCCTGGGCGGCAAGGTCGACCCCGAAGCGCCGGGTGGCCCCGGTTTGCGCCGCTGCGTCGCCGCTCCGCGGTTCGACCGGCGGCTGCCGGCCGAAGGGCGATGCCAGCGTGACCTCGGCACCGGCGTCCTTGAACACGTAGTAGGGCGCGGCGAACTCTTCCATCCAGAAGCCCGTCTTCAGTCCGGTGTTGTCCAGAGCGTCGTGCGAGGTGAGCACCATCAGGATGTTCATGGCGGCTTTCCGCGCCGCCGCATGCTCCGACGCGCGCGAGGGACCAGGGTCCGAATCGCTGGGACAGGGCTCATGCCGCAAGGTACGGGGTCGGACACCTGCCGGTCTGTGCGCTGGACAACACAGGTGAATTCGGCGCCGCGCTCGATGGGGGGGGCCGACGTAGGCGTTGGACCACACGCTGTGGCCCTGTGGTCCGGCAGACATGCCTCGCCTTTCGACGGATGCTCCGAGTGGCGGGACCCACGACATGGTGACCGCGTCCGTCCTCAGGGTGACAGTGCCTGTTGATTCCACGGTCTCGAACACCTCAACAGGAACTCTCATGAACAATCGAATCACTCTCTTGGCGTTGTTCGCCGCATCCGCTCTGGCCGCGTGCCAGCCCAACGTCGTCAACGTTCCGGTTCCGGTCGCCACCCCCGGGCCCGCCGGCCCGACCGGCGCGACCGGCAGCCAGGGCAACGACGGCAGCGCGGGTGCCAAGGGCAATCAGGGCAACGACGGAAGCACCGGCGCCACGGGCATGCAGGGCAGCGACGGCGCGAAGGGCGACAAGGGCCGCACCGGTGGCGACACGACCTTGATCGTCGTTCCGCCGGCGGCCTCTGCCCCGGTGAACTGAGAACGTCATGACAACCCATCCAAGACTCGGCGCCGCCGCCCTGATGCTGGTCGGCGCGGTGGTGACGTTCGGCTGCAGCAGCATGAAGATACCCGCGACCGCGTCGGTGGCCGTATCCAACGCGGCCGTCGACAGCGCAGCCGGTGCGGGCGGGGCCGAGTTCGCGCCCGTCGAGATGAGCACGGCGCGCAGCAAGATGGCCCAGGCCAACAAGGCCATGGCCGCCAAGGACTACAAGTTGGCCAATGACCTGGCGATGCAGGCTCAGGCGGATGCCAAGCTCGCACAGGGCAAGGCCGACTCGGCCAAGGCCAGGACGGCCGCCGACGCGCTGCAGGACGACATCCGCGTGCTGCGCGAAGAGCTGGACCGCACCAGCAAGTAGCCACCTTCACCACGAGTTCGTGCTGCGGCCGTCGATGCCGCAGGTCGTGCTCGTCCGCCAACGACACCGATCGGACCCTCATGAAACGCCTTGCAGTTATGACACTCGCCATTGCGCTCGGAGCCTGCAGCTCCATGCCCCGAACCACCAGCCTGCTCGACCAGACCCGAATGGACTACCGCGCGGCGCAGAGCAACCCGTCCGTGGCGCGGTATGCACCGCTGGAACTGAAGCAGGCGGGAGACGCGATGGAGCAGGCCAACGCCGCCTCCAGCCGTTCCGACAGTGCCGACAAGATCGACAAGCTGGCCTACCTGGCCAAACAGAAGATCGCGCTGACCCAGGAGGTCGCGAAGCAGAAGTCCGCCGAGGCGGATGTCGCGACGTCTGCGAAGGAGCGCGACCAGATGCGGCTCACGCAACGAACGAACGAGGCCGACAAGGCCAAGGCGGACACGCAGCAGGCCAACCGAGCCGCACAGGCCGCGCTCGACGAAGCCGCGCTCGCGCAACGCCGTACCGACGAAGCCCAGCGTGGCAATCGCGAGGCGCAGGCGCGCGCCGCGCAGCTCGAAGCGCAACTGGCCGAACTCTCGGCGAAGAAGACCGAACGCGGCATCGTCATCACGCTCGGCGATGTGCTGTTCGGCGTCGATGTGGCTCGCCTGAATCCCGACGGCCTGCGGACCGCGAGAAAGCTGGCCGACGTGCTGCAGCAGAACCCGAACCGCACCGTGCTGATCGAGGGCTACACCGACAGCACCGGCACGGCACCCCACAACCAGGAGCTCTCTGAACGCCGCGCTGGTGCGGTGCGCAGCGCGCTGCAGGAGATGGGCGTGGCCGGCGCTCGCGTCACTGCGCGCGGCTACGGTCAATCCAACCCGGTGGCTGCCAACGACACCCAGCAGAACCGCCAGTTGAACCGGCGCGTCGAGATCGTGCTGTCGGACGACGGTGGGAAAATCTCGCAGCGCTGACGCACCTTCGCTCCGCGCGCCATCCACCACACGGGAAATCGAATGAACATGCACCTCAGCTTGACCCCTCTCATCTCCTTGCTGGCAGGCATCCTGATATTGGTCATGCCCAAGATGCTGAACTTCATCGTGGCGATCTACCTGATCGCGATCGGCCTGATCGGGCTTTTGGGTGCGGGCGGTCTTCGCCTGAGCTGACACCAACACGAGACTGGAATGGCCGACCGCTCCGAATCTGTCGATGCGCATGCGATGGATCGACGCAGCTTCATTCGCCTGACCGCGGCAGGCGGCATCGGCGTGGCCGCGACCGCCACCGGTTGCAGCCAGCAGATGCCCGCCGACGCCATCGCCGCGTGGAAGGGGCCAGGCGCCGAGCCCGACCCGCGCCGCTGGATTCTGGGCTACGCGATCCTGGCGCCGCATTCGCACAACCTGCAATCGTGGCTGGTCGACCTGCGCACCCCGGGCGAGATCGTGCTGCGTTGCGATCTCACGCGGTTGCTGCCCGAGACCGACCCCTTCTCGCGCCAGATCATGATGAGCCACGGCACCTTCCTCGAAGTGCTCGACATCGCGGCGCGCGAGCACGGCCTGAGGGCCGACATCTCGTTGTTCCCCGAAGGCCCGTTCGGACCTTCGACACTCGATCAGCGCCCCATCGCGCGCATCCGGCTGGAGGACGACCCGACCGTGCGCAAGGACCCGCTCTTCGCGCAGATCCTGAATCGCCGCACCAACCGCAGCGCGTACGACGTGTCCCGCCCGGTGCCGGCCGAGGCCTGGCAAGCGATGGCGCAAAGCGCACAACCGAATCGCCTGCGCTTCGGCTTCGTCGGCCCGGATCAGCCCGACGCCTTGCAGCGGCACCGCGCCATCGCCGCGGAAGCCTGGCGCATCGAGCTGACGACGCCGCGCACGATCATGGAGTCGTACAAGGTGTTGCGGGTCGGTGCCACCGAGATCGCGCAGCACCGCGACGGGCTGGTCGTGCTCGACGGCATGCCCGTGCTGATGAGCAAGATCGGGCTGTTCGACCGCAGCAAGGCGCCGGCGCCCGACAGCTACGTCACCACCAGCCAGATCAAGGACTTCGGCGCCAAGCTCGCATCGACACCGGGCTTCCTTTGGATGGTGACCGACGGCAACGACCGTGTCACGCAAGTCAACGCCGGCCGCGCCTATGCCCGCGTCCAACTCGCCGCGACAGCGTTTGGCGTCTCGCTGCAGCCGCTGCAGCAGGCCTTGCAGGAGTACCCGGAACAGGCCGCGCCGTACAGCGAGATTCGCAAGCTGCTGGGCGCGCCGCGGCCCGCCGAGACCGTGCAGATGTGGGCGCGCGCGGGCTTCGCCCCGCCCATCGGGCCGGCGCCGCGCCGGGGTGTCGATGCGCAGCTCGTTCACGCGTAGACCGGGCATGGAGAGAACCTTCACGGTGCTCGTCGCGGCTGCCTCGATCACCCTCGGCGCTTTGGCGTTCGGGGCCTGGCGATGGCGTCGAAGCGATGCCGCCTTCTGCGCGCGGATGCGGGCGGCATGCCTGCCCATGGCGGTCAAGGCCTACGACCCGCGCGAGATCGAAGTTCTTCCGGCGCCGGTGCAGCGATATTTTCGCGCCGTGTTGCAGGACGGTCAGGCGATGGTGTCCGGCGTTCGCCTGTCACAGCACGGCCAGTTCCGGCAGGACGAGCACAAGGACGTCTGGCAGCCGTTCCACGCCAGCCAGTTCGTCACGACCCACGCGCCAGGCTTCGACTGGAATGCGCGAATCAGAATGGTGCCCGGCGTCGATGTCTTCGTGCGCGACGCCTATGCGCTCGGCGCCGGGTCGCTGCGCGCATCGGTGCTCGGCCTCGTGACCATGGCCGACATGCGCGACACCCCCGAGAGCGCGCGGGGCGAATTGATGCGTTACCTGGCCGAGGCGGTCTGGTACCCGACCGCGCTGCTGCCCAGCCAGGGCGTGCAATGGGAAGGCATCGACGACAGGTCGGCACGCGCGACACTGACCGACGGTGCGACCACGGTCTCGCTCGACTTCACGTTCGGCGCAGACGACCTGATCGCCACCGCATGGGCGTCATCCCGACCTCGTTCGGCCACCGAGTCGGCGCCGTGGCTCTGCCGGCTCGGCGACTATGTGCAGCGTGCCGGCATGCGCGTGCCGCTGGCGGGCGAAGTCGAATGGCAAATGCCGAGCGGTCCGGCGCCGTACTTCCGTGGGCGCATCGCAGCCATCGACCACGAGTTCGAGGCGCAATGACCACGCAGAACACCTTCGCGCGCTGGCGCGGCGCGGGCAGCGCGTGCGCGTGCGCGTGCTACCGCACAGACGCCAACTTGCGGCCGAGCGATGGTTCGCTGCATGTCATGTGCTCGCGCACCATCCGTCGGCTCGCTCCGTACCTCTCGAGGTTCCCTTCCTGAGGACGTGCCATTGCGCGTCCTGGTGGTGGACGATCTCGCGCTGCACAGACTGATGGCGGTGGTGCTGATGTCAACGCCGGGCGCTGCGCCGCGGTACGCATGGACGGGCGCCAACGCGGTGCTTCTTGTCGGAGCCAGCCGCTTCGACCTCATCTTGCTGAAGGCCGGCAACTCCTGCGTGCCGGCGATGGTCGTGGCCGCCGACATTCGCCAAGCCGAACGCGAAAGTCTCATCCACCATCGAGCGCACATCGTGGCTTGCACGTCGGTCCAGGCGAGCTTTGATGACTGCCTCGTCCCAGGCAGTGGCCTGACCGGGGCGATCAAGAGCCCCTGGACGGTTGATTCGATGAGTGGTTGCCTGGAGCGCTGGTTCCCGCAGAGGTTTTGGCGCGGTGAGGTTCGCGAGGTCAGTGGCCGCTGAAGTCGAGCACCACGCGCGATGGGACATCGCCACTGGTGAGCCGCTCGAACACGTTGTTGATCGCCGAGAGCGGCTGCAACTCGCTGTCGGCCTTGACCTTGCCTTCGGCCGCGAAGGCCAGCGCTTCGGCCATGTCCCGACGGGTGCCGACGAACGAGCCGCGGATCGTGATGCAGTTGGCCACGACGTCGAACAGCGGTGTCGGGAACTCGCCCGGCGGCAGGCCGACCAGCACGCAGGTCCCGCGCTTGCGCGTCATGCCCACGCCCTGCTTGAAGGCGGCAAGCGAAGGCGCGGTGATCAGCACGCCATGCGCCCCGCCGTCGGTCGCTTGTCTGACCGCCTGGATCGCGTCGCCGGTCTTGGCGTTGACGACCGCATCGGCGCCGAGACGCGTCGCATGCGCGAGCTTGCCATCGTCGATGTCGACGGCGCAGACGTGCAGTCCCATCGCCTTGGCGTACTGGACCGCCAGGTGGCCGAGACCACCGATGCCCGTCACGACGATCCACTGGCCCGGCTTCGCTGCGGTCTCCTTGATGCCCTTGTAGCTGGTGACGCCGGCGCAGATGAGCGGCGCCGCGTCCTGCGCGGTCAGACCTGCCAGCACGTGGGCCACGTAGTTCGGGTCGGCCACGATGTATTCGGCGAAGCCGCCGTTCTTCGTGTAGCCGCCGAACTGCGCTTGCGCGCACACGGTCTCCCAGGCCGAGAGGCAGTGTTCGCAGTGACCGCAGGCCGAGTACAGCCACGGCACGCCGACGCGGTCGCCTTCCTTGACCGCCGTGACGCCAGCACCGAGCGCAACGACGCGGCCGATGCCTTCGTGGCCGGGAATGAAGGGCAATGAAGGTTTGGCCGGCCAGTCGCCGTTGGCGGCGTGCAGGTCGGTGTGGCACACGCCGCAGGCCTCGGTCTTGACGAGGACTTGCCCGGGGCCGGGCACGGGAATGTCCAGTTCCCGGAGCTTCAGGGGCTTGCCGAAGGCTTCGACGACGGCAGCTTGCATCTTGTTGGACATGGTTCGGTTCTCCTTGTAGCGGGGCTCACGCGGCACGCTGTGCGCCGGTCACACCGGCGCATCGAGGTGAGCGATGCGAACCAGCTTCTTGTTGACGAACTCCTGGATGCCCATGTTGCCGAGCTCGCGCCCGTAGCCCGAGTCCTTGATGCCGCCGAACGGCAGCTCGGCGTCGCTCCAGTCGATGTTGTTGATGAACATCATCCCGGTGTCCACACGGCTGGCCACGCGCTTGCCGCGCGCCACGTCCTTCGTCCACACCGAGCCGCCGAGGCCGAAATCGGAATCGTTGGCCAGCGCGATCGCGTCGTCCTCGTTCTTGACACGGTAGAACGAGACGACCGGGCCGAAGAACTCGTCGCGGAACGCAGGGTTGTCCTTGGCGATGTCGGTCAGGATCGTGGTCTGCATGAACGAGCCGGGACGGTCGATGCGCTTGCCGCCCATCAACACTTTCGCGCCATGGGCCACTGCCACGTCGACCTGCTTGAGAAGTTGCACCAGCGCGTCCTCGGTCGACAAGGGGCCGTGCGTCGTCGATTCGGCCATCGGGTCACCGGGCTTCAGCGCTTCGAGTGCGGTCTTGAACCTGGCGAGGAACGAATCGGCGATCGAGTCGAGCACGATGAAGCGCTTCGCGGCGCAGCAGGTCTGGCCACCGTTGAACATGCGGCCCCAGACCGCCCACGGGATCGTCTTGTCCAGATCCGCGTCGTCGAGCACGATGAAGGCGTCGCTGCCGCCGAGTTCCATCGACGATTTCTTGAGGTTCTGCCCGGCGCGTGCAGCGATCTTGCGGCCGGCGACCACACTGCCCGTCAGCGCCACGCCCTTGACACGCGGGTCGTCGATGACGCGGTCCGACTGCTCGTGCGAGATCAGCAGGTTGGTGTAGGCGCCTGCGGGCGCACCCGCGTCGATCAGCAACTTCTCGAACGCGATCGCGCATTGCGGCACGCAGCCGGCGTGCTTGACCACCAGCACGTTGCCCGCCATCAGCTGCGGGCCGGCGACGCGTGCGAGTTGGTAGTAGGGGAAATTCCAGGGCTCGACGCAGAAGAGGACGCCCAACGGGCTGCTCTCCATGTGGGCTTCACCAACCTTGGGATGCAGCTTCGTCGGCGCCAGAAAGGCTTCGGCGTTCTTCGCGTAGTAGGCCAGGATGTCGGCGCTGAACTTGACTTCGCCGCGTGCTTCGTCGATTCGCTTGCCCATCTCCAGGGTCGCCAGCTTGGCGTAGTCATCGACATGCGCGTGCATCGATGCCGCGGCCTTGTTCAGGATGGCTGCGCGGTCGGCGTAGCTGGTTTGCTTCCACGTGCGGAAGCAGGAGTCGGCGGTGGCGAGCGACTTCTCGAGCTGTGCGCTGCTGAGGTGCTCGAAGCTCTTCAGGGTCTTGCCGGTATTCGGGTTGATGCTTTGGTAGCTCATGGAGATCGCCTTCGTCAAATGGGTTGCGACGCCGCGCGGGAACGGCAGCAACCGGCGCGGTGAACCGGGCCGCGAAAGGGTTCGTTCCAGGCACGGTGCGCGCCGAACGATCGAAGGTCTGTGCGGCGACGCACTCAGCGAGGTTGCCGAATGCAAAGGTGAGTCGCGAATCGAAGCGGACTTTGCCGGGCTCGGTACCGTGCCCGATGCCCATCCGTTCGATCGCGCCAAACGCCGAGGCGCAACAAAAAAGCACCTGGCGTTGCCGCCAGGTGCTTGTTGTTGCTACCAAATTTGGTAGGCGCGATTGGACTCGAACCAACGACCCCCACCATGTCAAGGTGGTGCTCTAACCAGCTGAGCTACGCGCCTGCGAAGCCTCAGATTATAGCCAGGTTTCGGCGCCCTACTTTCGCCGCACCGAACGCACGCCGCTGATGCGGCCGGCGAGGCCGAGCACGTGGGCCAGGCGCGCCGCGTCGGCGACCTCGATCGTGAACGTCATCCACGCGGTGCCGCCCCCGGTGTCCTTGACGCTTTGCGTCTTGACGCCGGTGACGTTCATCTTCTCCTTGGCGAAGAGCTCGGAGACATCTCGCAGCAGACCCTGCCGGTCTGCGGCCTCGACCATCACGTCGACCGGGTACAACGCCGGCTTGTCGCCACGCGGGGCGCCCCACGCCACCGCGATCACCCGCTCGGGTGCGCGAGCGGCCATCTGCAGGAAGTTGCTGCACACGGCGCGGTGCACGGCCACGCCCTTGCCTCGCGTGACATAGCCCCCGATCGCGTCGGGCGGCGCCGGCCGGCAGCAACGCGCCAGGCTGGTCATCAGCGACTCGACGCCGACGACCAGCACGCCGCCCTTGGGCGACGGCGCCTCGGTGTTGTTGCGCCGCTGCGTGAACAGCTCGTCGGGCGACGGCAGCGGCTCCGCCGGGCGCAGCAGCGTCTCGATCGTGCGCAGCGAGAACTCGTCCTTGCCGACGACCTCGAACAGCGCGTCGGCGTTGCGAAAGCCGAGCTGCGCGGCCAGGTCGTCGAGCTTGATCGCCGTCTTGCCTTCGCGCTGCAGCAGCTTCTCGACCGCCTCGCGGCCGCGTGCCACCGTTGCGCTCTGCGCCAGCACGTTGAACCAGGCGCGCACCTTGGCCTTCGATCGGGCGCCCTTGATGTAGCCGAGCTCGGCATTGAGCCAGTCGAGCGACGGGCCGCCCTCCTTGACCGCCGTGATGTCGACGGTCTGGCCGCTCTGCAGCGCCGTGTTGAGCGGCACCATCACGCCGTCGACCTTGGCACCGCGGCAGCGGTGGCCGAGATCGGTGTGCACCGCGTAGGCGAAGTCGATCGGCGTGGCCCCCGCGGTCAACTCGACGACGGTCGCGGCGGGCGTGAAGACGTAGATGCGATCGTCGGGCGGCGCGCCTTCGCTGACCGTCTGCGCGACGGTGTCGCGTTCCCAGGCCAGCAGCTGTCGCAGGACAGCCTTGCGCGCCTCGGCGATGCGCGCCTGGCTGTCGGCATCGGCGCTCACACCGGCATAGCCCTTCACGCCGGCGTCCTTGTAGGCCCAGTGCGCGGCCACGCCGTGCTCGGCGTGCTCGTGCATGGCCTGCGTGCGGATCTGCACCTCCACCGAACGACCCGAGTCGTCCAGCACCACGGTGTGCAGCGACTGGTAGCCGTTCGGCTTCGGCCGCTCGATGTAGTCGTCGA
>JBDTVC010000047.1:0-25136 GCA_040007475.1 Burkholderiales bacterium | reverse complement strand
ACGAGCCACGGGTCGCAGCACACCTGGCGCAGCTTCAGCAGCGCATCGAGGATCGTGATCTGCGCGCCGGCAAAGCTCTGGCGCGCGAGCACGCGCCGCACCTGCTCGTCGGCGGCGACGCGCACGCTCTCGTAGAGCGCGCGCTGCTGGCCCTGCAATTGCACGTGGCGGATCACCTCGGTCTTGGGCGGCAGCTCGGTTGCCACGTCTTCCTTGCGACGCCGCAGGATGAACGGCCGCACGCGTTGCGCGAGCAGCTGCGCACGCAAGGTCTCGCCGTTGGTCTCGATCGGCTTGCGCCACTGGCGCTGGAACGTGCGCGCATCGCCGAGGAAGCCGGGCATCAGGAAGTCGAACTGCGCCCAGAGTTCGCCGAGGTGGTTCTCCAGCGGCGTGCCGGTGACGCACAGGCGATGGTGGGCGCTCAACCGGCGCAGCGCGTTGGCCGCGCGGCTCGCCGCGTTCTTGACCATCTGGGCCTCATCGAGGATCAACAGGTGCCAGGGCTGCGACTGCAGCATGTCGATGTCACGCCACAGCAGCGGGTAGGTCGTGAACACCACGTCGTGCTCGGCGATGCGCGCGAAGTGGCGTGCGCGGTCGGCGCCTTGCAGCGTCAGCACGCGCAGGCCCGGTGCGTTGCGGGCCGCTTCGGCCTGCCAGTTCGCGATCAGCGAGGTCGGCAGCACGACGAGCGCGGGTTGGTCGAGGCGGCCGGCGTGCTTCTCGATCAGCAGGTGTGCGAGCACCTGCGCGGTCTTGCCCAGCCCCATGTCGTCGGCGAGGATGCCGGCGAGGCGGTGCTCGCGCAGGTACTGCAGCCACGCGACGCCGTGCAGCTGATAGGGCCGCAGCGTCAGACCGAGCCCCGAGGGCGTGGCCACCGGCGGCGGGCTGCCGGCGACGCGCAGCCGCTCGGCGAGTGCGCTCAGGCCCGCGTCACCCTGCAATTGCCACGCGCCGTGTTCACCGGCGCGCGCGGCCTGCGTGTCCAGCAGCGTGAGGCGCATCGCATCGATGCGCTGCGCCTCCCAGCTCGACAGGTGCAGCGGGCCGTCGCGGCGGTGCGGGTCGGTGAGCAGGTCCAGCATCGCGCCGACGATCGCCTTCAGCGGCCCGGCCGGTGCGTCGATGCGCCGGCCTCCCGGCGCGCGCAGCGTGATCAGCGTGCTGTCGTGGATCGCCGCCACTGCGCGCGCATCGAGCCAGCGGTGATCGCGCTTGAGCAGGTCGGCGAGCAGCGGCGCGAGGTCGAGCGTCTCGCCATCGACGTCGATGCCCAGGCTCAGCATGAACGAGCCTTCGCGCGGCGGCTGGCGCAGCGCGGCCAGCGCCTGGACGCGCTGGCCGAGCGGCTCGACGAGCTCGCGCCCGCGCTCGGCGCCGGTGTCCGGGTCGATCACGAGGCGCCAGCGGTCGACCTGCACGCTGAAGTGCGCGAAGCCCGGCTGCACGACCACCGACCAGCCCAGCGCCTGCAGGCGCGGCACCTGCTCGGCCCAGAAGTCGCCGAACTGTCCCTCCTCGGGCAGCGACCACAACTCGGCGTGGCCTGCGCTCGCGTCACGGTTGCGCCACTGGATCGCGGCCATCGGCAGCGGCCGCAGGCCGGTCGCCGCGAGCGCGTCGCGTGCGTCGGCTTCGGCGCTGCGGTCGCGTTGCATCAGCACGCGCGCGTCCCACGCGCCGCGCAGCAGTTGCGTGAGCGGCGCGCGGGTGTTCAACACGCGCGTCGGGGCGGGGGTCTCCCAGTGCAGGCCGCTCGCGGTCGTGTAGGTCCAGTCGACGCGCGCTACCGTGAGCTGCGTGCTGCGCGGGCCGAAGCCCTGCATCGCGCGCAGGCCGAGCACGCCGTCGCCGCGCGTCAGCGTCTGCAGGCTCAGGCGCGGGGTCAGGTGGCCGGGGACGGTCGCCTCCGGCGTCGTGTGCGTGGTCGGCTTGCGGCGCGGCGTCGGCGCGGGCGCGTCGCGCAGCAAGGCCATCACGCGTGCCGCGTCCTCATCGTTCAGGGTCGGCAGGCTGCGCAATTCGGCCGCATCCGCGCCACGGCGCAGGGCGGCCAGCCACAACGCGATCGCGGCATCAGCGGGCATGGTCAGGCGTGATGCAAGGGGCGATGCACATGGTGTGGATCGCCGCGATTGTGCCGTGCGGCCGCGCCACCGCAGGGGCACAGGTATCGCTTGCCTTCAGGGCCGATCGCTCCTATCGTCGGGCCGCCCACGTCCCTGCCCGCCGCCATGATCTTCGTCACCCGCGCCACCAGCCTTGCCGTGCTCCTGCTGTGGCCCTGCCTGGGCAACGCACAGCCGATCGACGTGCGCGTGGAGAAGCGCGGCGAGTACGTCATCGTCGATGTCGAGGCGACTGCTGCGGTCGACCCGCGGCAGGCCTGGGAGGTGCTGACCGACTACGAGCACATGGCCAGCTACCTGTCGACGCTCAAGGCCAGCGCGATCGTCAAGCGCGAGGGCAATTCGCTGCACGTGGAGCAGACCGGCGAGGCCCGGCGCGCGTTCCTGCACTTCAGCTTCCACACGGTGCGGGCCGTCGAGCTCGTGCCCGAGACGGAGATCAGGTCACACCTGATCAGCGGCGACTTCAAGAGCTATGCCTTCACGACGCGGCTGAAGGAGAACGGCGCGCAGACGCTGATCGTCCACCACGGTGAGTACATCCCGCACACCTGGGTACCGCCGGGGATCGGGCCGTCGATGATCAAGTCCGAGACGACGAAGCAGTATCAGGAGTTGATCGCCGAGATGCTGCGGCGAGAACGGGCGAAGGCCGCGAGCCCGTTGCCGAAGCCGCCCTAGTCAACGCTGACGAGCACTGCATCGCGGCATCGGAGACCTGCACGCGGTTGCGGCCGGTGGTCTTGGCGCCGTACATCGCCTGATCGGCGCGTTCGACAACGCTGTCCAACGTCTCGTCGACGCGGCAGGTGGCGACGCCGGCCGAGAAGCTCACACGCAACTCGTCGTCCACCTCGGGCCATGACAGCGCCGAGACGTGCGCGCGCAGCCGGTCGATCGCCGCGGCCGCCTGCACCGAGTCGGTCGCCGGCATCATCACGAGAAACTCCTCGCCACCCCAGCGGCCGACACTGTCGCAGGCGCGCAGGTCGCCGACCGCGACACCGGCGAACACCTTGAGAACGTGATCGCCGGCGGCGTGACCGTAGTGGTCGTTGATGCGCTTGAAGAGGTCGATGTCGATCAGCACGACGCTCATCGGCGCCGCGCCGCGGCGCTGCCGCTCGTGCTCGGCGCACAGCGCCGTGTTCATGTGGCGGCGGTTGACGAGCCCGGTCAATTCGTCGAGCGTGGCCAGGCGCCGGTTCTGCTCGAGCGCGGCGGTGAGCTCGGCCTTCTGCTGCACGAGGCGATCGCGCATCGACCCCATGCGGCGTGACAGCACGGCGATGAATCCGACGATGACGAGTGCGAACATCAGGTGAGTGAGCTCGACCGCGACCGGATAGCGCGCCGGCAGCGTCTGGCTGCGCCACGCCATCGTCGAGGCCAGCAGAACGAACGCGATCACAGCGAGCAGGCGGATGCGCTGCGGCGACAGCCCGAACATCGCGAACACCAGGACCAGCAACACGATGCCCATCACCGCGCCGCGCGCCGGCCCGGTGATCGCATACGACAGGGTCGTGGAGACGATGCCGAACAGGCAATGGCTGAAGGTCAGCGAAGGGTCCGATGCGAAGCGCTGACTCCAGCCGCTGCGGATCGCGAGGAAGAAGAGCAGCGAGCCGATGATGTTGAAGGCCGACAACGCGTTGGACTGCGCCGCGTCGATCAACCCCTGCGTCACCTCGAAGTGCTGCACCCCCGAGAACACGACAAACACGGCGAGAGCGAGCAGCGATTGCACGGCGCGCACCCGCTGGCGCCCGGGCGGGCCCAGGAGCCAGCCGACGAGTGAAGGGCGGGTCATGGCGTTGCCTCCATCACCAACGACGGTCGCCGGGTGCGCGCCAGCACCTCGTCGATCTCGGTGGCGCTCACCGGGCGGCCGTACAGATAGCCCTGCGCGACCACGCAGCCGTGCTCGAGCAGCAGGCGCGCCTGCGCCTCGGTCTCGACCCCTTCGGCGATGACCTGCAGCTGGAGCTGGCGCGCCATCGCGATGATCGTGCTGGTGATGGTCATGTCGCGGGCGTTGTCGCTGATGTGTCGCACGAACGAGCGGTCGATCTTGAGGGCGTGGATCGGGAACGACTTCAGGTACGCCAGGCTGGAGTAGCCGGTGCCGAAATCATCGATGTAGAGCCGCACGCCGAGCGCCGAGAGGTGCTCGAGCGTCGCAATGTTTCCGGGGGTGGGCTGCATCAGCAGGCTCTCGGTGATCTCGATGTCCAGGGCTTCGCCCGGCAGCTCGAACTCCTCGAGCATCGCCTGCACGCTGCCGACGAAGCCGGTCGTCCAGATCTGCCGCGGCGAGAGGTTCACGGCGACGCGCAGGTCGACGTGCCCCTCCTGTCGCCAGCGCCGCAGTTCGCGGCAGGCCTCGCGCGCGACCCACTCGCCCAGCGGCACGATCAGGCCCGTGTCCTCGGCGAGCGGGATGAACTCCAGTGGCGGAACCATGCCGCGCGTCGGATGCCGCCAGCGCACGAGCGCCTCGAGCGCCAGCACGCGGCCGTCGCGCATGTCGATCTGCGGCTGGTAGTGCAAGACGAACTGCTCACCGGCGAGCGCCTCGCGCAGCTCGCTCTCCATCTCGAAGCGATTGCGCGCGTCGAGCTGGAGCTCGGCGCTGTGGAACTGGATGCCGTTCTTGCCCTGGGCCTTGGCGTGGTGCATCGCCGCGTCCGCGGCCTGAAGCAGCGTGTCCACGCGGGTTCCGTCGGCGGGGTAGATGGCGATGCCGATGCAGGCGGGTACACGCAGCGAGCGTCGCTCGACGAGCACCGGCTGCGCGAGCGAAAGCATGATCTTGCGCGCGATCGCGTCGGCGTGGGCCTCGACGTTGAGGCCGCCGAGCGCGACGACGAATCGGTCGCCGTCCAGCCGCGCGACGGTGTCGACCTTGCGCACGCAGCAGCGCAGCCGCTCGGCGATGATGCGAAGCACCGCATCGCCTGCGTGGTGGCCGTACGAGTCGTTGATGTGCTTGAAGCCGTCGAGGTTCACGAACAGCAGCGCCAGCCCTTCCTGCCCGCGCTCTGCGCGCGATACGGCCTGTTGCAGGCGATCCTGCAGCAGGGCGCGGTTGGGCAGGCCGGTGAGGCTGTCATGCTGGGCTTCGTGGCGCGCCTGTCGCTCGCTCGCGATCAGCTGACGGTGCGCGCTGGCCAGGGCCTCGTCGGCCACCTGGAGCGCCTGAGTGCGGTGCTCGACGAGCCGTTCGAGCTCGGCACGCTGCGCGGCGAGCGCGTGCTCGGAGCGGTGTCGTTCCGACACGTCGCGCACCACCGCCACGAGCAGTTGCTCGCCATCGACCTCGGTGATGCTGCCCGAGATCTCGACCGCGCGGGTCTCACTGCCGCGCCCGCCCAGATGGCACGCGAACGCGTGGATCGAACCGGTGCGCCGCAGCTCGGCGACGAAGCGTTCTCGCTCCGCTGCGGAGGGCCACAGGCCGAGACTCAACGTCGAGCGGCCGACCGCCTCTTCGCGCGTGCAGCCGAAGAAGCGCTGAAAGCCCGGGTTCGCGTCCAGCAACACGCCGTCCGACAGCCGGCTCAGGGAGACCTGAACCGGGCAGTCTTCGAAGACCCGCTGATAGACCTCCAGCGACGCCGTGCCATGCGCCCGGCGAAGTGCTTGCGTGCTCATCCATGACCTCGCGAGTCCCCCCGGGAACGCGCCGCGCGTGCGGGCAGAACTCCTGCTTCATATCGGCAAAGCGCGCTCGATCCTGAGTTGAATTCTTCGCGCCAGACGCCTAGAACCCCGGCCGCGGCCTGCGCGCGGGCGGCGCCGTGTCCGACGCACGGACTGCGGGAAAGGCGGCCTAATGGGGTGGTGGCACGGCGCTTGCGCGGCCCACCGATCACTTGAGGAAAACGACCATGCAGATCCGCGTTGGCTTCGACATGGCCTACCAATGCCCGCAACCAACGCCGATGATCCTGGCGCTGAGCATCCACTACTCGCGGGCGTCCGATCTGGTGCGCCCGGACCACCTGGTGACCAACCCGGCAATCCCGATGACGACCTACCGGGACATGTTCGGCAACTGGTGCACGCGCCTCGTCGCCCCGGCGGGCCGCATCGTGCTGCATACCGATGCGCTGGTGAACGACAGCGGACTGCCCGACATCGTGGTGCCGAATGCGACGCAGACCCCGGTCGAGTACTTGCCGGAATCGACACTTGTGTACCTGCTCGGCAGCCGCTACTGCGAGACCGATCAGCTCTCGGAGATCGCGTGGCAGCGCTTCGGCCACGGCCCGACCGGCTGGGCGCGCGTGCAGGCGATCTGCGACTTCGTGCACCGGCACATCGAGTTCGGCTACCAGCATGCACGCCGCACGCGCACCGCGTGGGAGGCCTACAACGAAGGTCGGGGCGTGTGCCGCGACTACGCCCACCTGGCCATCGCACTGTGCCGCTGCATGAACATCCCGGCGCGCTACTGCACCGGCTATCTGGGCGACTACGGCACCGAGCCGCCGTACGGTGCGATGGATTTCGCCGGCTGGTTCGAGGCGTGGCTCGGTGACCGCTGGTACACCTTCGACGCGCGCAACAACACGCCGCGCATCGGCCGTGTGCTGATCGCGCGCGGGCGCGATGCGTGCGATGTGGCGCTGTCCAGCACCTTCGGGCCGAATACGCTCGAGAGCTTCCAGGTCCGCGCCGACGTGACCAGCGTGAACTGAACCCACCCGGTGATGCGATGACCTACTGCGTCGGCGTCAAGCTCGAGGAAGGGCTGATTTTCGCGAGTGACTCGCGCACCCATGCGGGCGTGGACAACTACGCGAGCTTCTGCAAGATGACGGTGTTCGCGCGCACCGGCGATCGCGTGCTGGTGCTGCTGAGCTCCGGCGGGCTGGCGGCCACGCAGACGGTGATCAGCCTGTTGCGCCAGCGCGCGGACGGCGCAGCGCCCCACCTCTGGTCGGTCGGCTCGCTGTTCGACGTGGCGAACCTGGTGGCCGACGCGATGCGCGACATCGAGCGCCGCGACGGCCCGTTTCTCGAAGGCGGGGGCCTGAAGTTCAACGCCTCGTTCATCCTCGGCGGCCAGATCGCCGGCGAGGACATGCGGCTCTTTCGCCTCTATGCCGAAGGCAACTTCATCGAGGCCGGCGCCGACACGAGTTTTCTGCAGACCGGCGAGGCCAAGTACGGCAAACCCATCCTCGACCTCGCCGTGACGCCGAGCGCGACGCTCGAAGACGCCACCAAGTGCGTGCTCGTCTCATTCGATTCGACGATGCTCAGCAACCTTTCGGTGGGCATGCCGATCGACCTGCTGTGCTACACGCGCGACAGCCTGAGCGTGACGATGAAGCGGCGATTCGATGTCGGTGACGGCTACTTCGAGTCGCTCAAGCAGCACTGGATCGCCGGCACGCGCAAGGTCTTTCACGAGTTGCCGGCGCTGGAGTGGTGACCGCGCTCACGCCGCCAGCACAGCGCCGAGCGACGCGACCAGATCGCGACGCAGCGCGGCCCACACGGCGCCGCCTTGCGCCACGAAGCGCTGGTTGACCTCGAGCTCGATGCCGAGATACTCCGCGTCGTCGAAGCGCTTGCGCAGCAGCGCGGTCAGGCCGTCGCCACGGCCCTGGTAGGGGTAGTTCCGCCGCAGCTGCAGCTCGGGTGCACGCGCGGCGAGTTGCACCATCCAGCGTTGTGCGAACGCCGACTCGCGACCGCGCCTCGGGTCGTAGAGCCAGGCCACGTCGGCACGCCGCACCACGCCGGCAAGCACCGGCGTGAAGCTGTGCGAGGCGATGTGGATGACCGGCGACCCGTCGGCGATGCGCCGCGTGATCTCACCTTCGATGCGGTCGCGGTGTGGCCGGTAGTGGGCCGCGACGATGTGATCCCGAGCGGCGCGCGGCAGCACACCCGTGACCTCGGAGAAGAGGTGCGGGTGGCCGATCGACCGGTTCAGGTCAACCAGCAACCGAGTCGTCGTCGACGCGTGGAAGGGCGCGTCGAGCGCGAGGGCCATCTGTCGACCGAGCCTGAGCGAGCCCGGGTCCCAGCCGCGGTGGCTCTCCAGCAGGTCGCCCCGGCCGGCGAAGAGCTCGGCGTAGGCGCCCGGCACGCCGCGGCCACCGTGCTCGCAGCTGACGACGATCGAGCGTGTTCGGCGCGATGGCATGTGTTCATTGTGGCGGCAGGGCTGAGGCGATACTTGCGAGAGAAAGGATGTCCGCCATGAGATTCGACTGGAACAACCCGTACCCCACCGTGCGCAGCCCGGTGATGGCCCGCAACATCGTCTCGACCTCACAACCGCTCGCGGCGCAGGCCGGGCTGCGCATGCTGCTCAAGGGTGGCAACGCGATCGACGCCGCGATCGCGGCCGCGGCGGCGCTGACGATCGTCGAGCCGGTCTCCAACGGTCTGGGAAGCGACCTGTTCGCGATCTTGTGGGATGGCGAGAAGCTGCACGGCCTGAACTCCTCCGGTGTCGCGCCGGCGGCCTGGGATCCGGCCTACTTCAGGCGCAAGCATGGCGGCCAGATGCCGGTGCGCGGCTGGGACACGGTGACGACGCCTGGCGCCGTCGCCGGCTGGGCGGCGCTGTCCGAGCGCTTCGGGCAGCTGCCGTTCGCCGACCTGCTCGAGCCGGCGATCGAGCTCGCCGAGCGAGGCCACGGCGTGGCCTGCATCGTGGCCGACAAGTGGGCGCGCCAGGTGCCGCTGCTCGAATCGCAGCCGGGTTTCGCCGAGGCCTTCATGCCGCGCGGGCGGGCGCCAGCGCCGGGCGAGCGCTTTGTCTTCAAGGCCGCCGGCCAGACGCTGCGCAGCATCGGCGCGACGCGTGGCGAGTCGTTCTACCGCGGCGAGATCGCGGCGCAGTTGGTCGCGCACGCGGCGGCGAACGGCGGCTCGATGACGGCAGCCGACCTCGACGGCTACCGCCCCGAATGGGTCACGCCGATCGAGATGGCGTTCGCCGGCCACACGGTGCAGCAGATCCCGCCGAACGGGCAGGGCATCGCCGCGCTGATGGCGCTGGGCATGCTGGAGAAGCTCGACATCGCGCGCTTCCCCGTCGACGGCATCGACGCGCAGCACCTGCAGATCGAGGCGATGAAGCTCGCCTTTGCCGATACCTACCGCTGGGTCGCCGATGCGCGCGCGATGACGCAGGTGACGGCGGCCGACCTGTTGTCCGATGCCTACCTCAGCGAACGCGCGCGCCTGATCGACCCGGCTCGCGCCACCGACTTCAAGCACGG
Source organism: Burkholderiales bacterium (assembly GCA_040007475.1). Classification (GTDB taxonomy): domain Bacteria; phylum Pseudomonadota; class Gammaproteobacteria; order Burkholderiales; family Burkholderiaceae_C; genus LMDS01. The sequence goes on along the minus strand of JBDTVC010000047.1, from coordinate 15,748 downwards.
CACTCCGCCGTCGGGCGGCACGATCTACCTCACGGCGGCAGACGAGCAGGGGCGCATGGTCAGTCTGATCCAGTCCAACTACATGGGCTTCGGCAGTGGTGTCGTCGTACCGGGCACCGGCGTGAGCCTGCAGAACCGCGGCCACTGCTTCACGACCGATCCCTCGCACCCGAACGTTGTGGCGGGTGGCAAGCGACCGTTCCACACCATCATCCCCGGCTTCCTGTCGAAGAACGGGCAGCCGCAGATGAGCTTCGGCGTGATGGGTGGCAACATGCAGCCGCAGGGCCATGTGCAGACCTTGATGCGCTTGCTGCGCTATGGACAGCAGCCGCAGGCGGCGTGCGATGCGCCGCGCTGGAAGGTGGCCACCGGGCTGACGATCGACTTCGAATCGACGATGGCACCGACGCTCGTGGCGGGGCTGCGCGAGCGAGGCCACCAGGTCGAGTCGGTCGCGGACTCGTACATGGACTACGGCTCCGGGCAGTTCATCTGGCGGCTCTCGGATGACCGCGAAGAGGGCTATGTCGCGGCCAGCGATTCACGGCGCGACGGTCAGGCCGTGGGGTTCTGAGCCGACAGCGTCGGCATCGTCCGGGGACCGGAGCGGACGTTCTCCTACAGACCCGCGTCGCGCGGCCGCCCACACTCGAGGCACAGAGTCTTGAAGGAGTCACCGATGGACGGAATCACCCTTGCTGATGTGTACCCGCGACCCGAGTGGATCAAGCGGTTCGCGTACCGGATGATGTTGTGCCGCAACGGGCTGGACACCGCCTCGGCGATGATCATCGCCGACTTCGCGTTCGACGCATCGAACGAGCGAGATCCCGAAGTCGCCGCCGAGCTCCACTCGGGTACGCCGGTCTTCCGCGTCGAACGACGCCACTCCCCGGAAACGCGCCGCCTCTTCGGCCGCGGCCGGATGCAGGGCTCGCCGGACATGACCGTCGAGCCGCCCACGAACGCCGGCCTGCTCCGGCATCCGCTCGCGGCGGCGCTCGCCTGAGCGGCGGGGCTCAGGCGGCGCGTTGCCGCGGCTGAGGGATCGGCCGCGCCCGCCCCGCCTGCAGCGCCGCGATGTCGCGCTCGGTGGACGACAGATCGTCCGCGAGGCGGTCGATGCGGGTGTTCTGCCACGGCTGTTGCCGGTAGGCGATGGACAGCTCCTGCTGCAGGCGGAAATAGCGACCCATCAACTGCTCGAGGTTCATAGCGATCACTCCCTTATTGCAGTGAAGTATGGGCAACGGGGAGGGGTGGCCGAATCCCCCGATCGTGGGGGCGCGCAGCGTCGACCCGCGTTGCGGACGCAGCATTCGTGAAGGACTCGACCGATCCGGTCACCGGCCACTCGCGGGGATGGTCCCCGATGTCGGGGCTGGTGAATGCCGTTCCACTGCGGTGCCTTCGCATCTGCCACGGAAGTGAGTTCATGCGCACGGCCGCGTTTCTCTCCGCCACTTGCGCCTCGTTTGACACTATGACCCCGGGACCGTCTGCAGGTAGCTTGCAACATCGTCGATGTTCTGCCGCGTGAGTTCATGCGCGACCGTCTTCATGATGCTGCCTTGCGGCCGTTCGTCGGTGCGCTGGAACACCACCAATTGCTTGACGAGATAGTCGGCATGCTGTCCGGCCAGGCGCGGGAAGGTGGCGTTGCCTTGCCCGTGATCGCCATGACAACCGGTGCATGCGGGCACGCCCTTGTCCGCCACACCCGTCTCGAAGAGCGCCTTGCCGGCGCCGATCCGGCTCTGATCGCCTTCAGGCCCTTGCGCGGCCGGGGCCTGTGCAGCGTAGTAGGCCGCCAGCCCCTTGATCTGGTCGTCGGTCAGGCTGCGGCTCAGGCCCCACATGTACTCGAAGCCGGCGGGGTCGTGCCGGCCGTGGCTCTTGAACTCGCTGAGTTGCGCGATGACGTAGGGCTCGACCTGACCGGCCAGGTTCGGGAAGTTTGGCGACACTGCGTTACCCGTGAGACCGTGGCAGTTCGAGCAGACTTGTTGTGCCATCGTCGTTGCCGAAACGTTCGGATTGGCCAAGTCGCGCGAGCGCTCGATGTTGGAGCAGCCCAGCGTCAGCACCGCAGCGGCAACAGCCAGCAGCGGGGTCAAGGTCATCGATTTCATGGCGTTGTCCTCCAGGGCAGCATCAATGTCATGCGGGCGCTCAGTACGCCAGCCAGGTATAGATGAACAGCGAGTTGTTGTCGTGCGCGTTGCGCCCGAAGCCGTCGTAGTTGGAGGCGGCGCCATTGAAGCGCGTGTACGCCGTGTACTGCGCACCAATGCGAAGGTACTGAACCGGCGTCCAGAAGACCTCGAGCGTCGCTCCGCGCGTCGCTGGGCTGCCGGTGCGGTTGCCATCCACGGCGCGGGTCGACGGTGCGGTGGCCGCCGGGTCCGGGTTGATCGTCAGCGTGTCGGGGTCCAGGCCTGCCGTCAGGTTTGCGGTGTTCGTGCTGCCGGTCAGGTTGAACAGCCCCACGCTGCCGCCGTACTTGGCCTGGTACACATAGGTCAGCTTCGCGCGCAGCAAATGGTTGGTGTCGATATCGTTGGTGTTGGCCACCGGGTTGCCGGCAGCGTCGACGAACGCGACCGCTTGGTTGGCCAACGCGCCCGGATAGCGGTGGCGATTGCTCGTGTAGACGAACTGCGCCGTCACCGAATGCGGGTCCAGCAGATACTGGTACTGCGCATCGATCGCGAGGTCGGTGAAGTGGTGCGTGTCGACCGGGTCGAGCGACGGGTCATAGACCCGGGCCACCATGCCCGAAGTTCCGAGCATCAGGCTGTGTGCCCCCCATTCGCGGTTGTAGGCCAGCCGCCAGTACGGATTGAAGCCCCGCAGTCTCGTCTTGTCCGCGCTGTCGATGCCTGCACTCATGAACGACGTGACGCCGCGCGACGTGCTGTACCCACCAAACTCCGCGTACCAGGTCTTGTTCAAGAACGCGTACGCGCTGATCCCGGCAATGTTGCCGCCCGAGGCGAAGCCCGGGTACGGCGAGTTGCCGTCGATGAAGCGGCTGCTGGTGGGGCTGGGCACCGGCACATACTGTATCCACGCGCCGGCCGTGTTCCAGGGGTCGGACACGGACGGATTGTTGTTGACGCTCACGCCGAAGATCAGGTCACGGTCGACGTTGATAAACCGGTCCGCGTAGCGCAGGTCGATGTTGTCGGCGTTGCTGTGACCATGGAAGTTGCCATTGGCATCCTGCGTGGCGTAGGGGTCGTAGGTGACCTGCGCGAACCCGCCGATGTTGTCGGTCACCTTGCCGCCCACGAGCAGGCTCGCGGTGGCGAAGATGACCTTGCTGTTCTTCTGGAAGTCGGCCGCCGGGTCGTCGCTCTTCGACGTGTCGGCAACATTGGACAGGCTGGCCACTGCCATCGCCGAGATCGGCAGCGCGCGCTGGCCGATCGTGTAGCCGGTCAGCTTGAAGATCCGGCCATAGGGTGTCAGTTCGGGGAACTGCCCGCCCGCGTGGCACGCCACGCAGTTCTGTCCGGTCTGGCGGTTGAATGCCGGGATCGCCTGTGCGATTCCAGGCAGGCAACTGAGGAACAGCGTGGCCGAGGCCAGAAGCGCTTGCCAGGCCTTGGCATTGATTCGTGCATCGGGGTCGTTCGAGCGGCGCATGGCGTGGTCTCCTGGGCAATCAATCTGATCAGGAACCTTCCCGGCGCACTCCGCCATGACAACTATCAACATTGCCGCATCGAGCGCGTGGCGTTGCGCAGACGACCCTCACCCTCGAAACAACGTCCCCATGCGGCGTTTTCTTAAGTCGTTCTTCACTCGATCTGTGCGTGCACCGAGGACGCGGTGATCTGCGACACGAGGACCGTCAAGTGTGCCCGCGCGTGCGTGGTGACGGCCTATGCAGTCGTTCCGACGGAGTGCGTGTCGATCACGACGCGCATCTGGTCGACCGTGTAGGGCTTGATCAGCACCGACTCCATGCCGGCGGCGCGGCAGGCGGCCTGCACTTCGCCGTCGACCTGGCCGGTGACGGCGACGACGGGCGTGCGCGCGCGGCCCAGGCGCGACTCGGCGTCGCGCAGCCGTCGAGTGGCCTCGTAGCCGTCCATCTCGGGCATCTGCAGGTCCATGAGGATCAGGTCGAAACGGCGGAGCAGCGCCTCGTCGATCGCCGCCTGCCCGCCGCTGACCGAGAGCACCTCCGTGCCCAGCAGTTCGAGCATCGCCTTGCCAACGATCTGGTTGACCGCGTTGTCATCGACGAGCAGCACCCGCAAGGCCGTCGGCCGCGCGGGCCTGAGCGGCGCGTCATGGCTGGTGCCGCTGAAGGCCCAGGTGAGCGCTTCGCGCAACGAGGTCCAGCGCGGCGGCCTGAAGACCTGCCAGACGTCGTCGAGCACGCCCAGCGCCGCGTCCTGCGCGACGTTGTTGATGACGATGACGCGCCGGCCGTTGCGCCGCACCGCGTCGAGCACCTCCGGCAGCAACTCGACGCAGCGCCCGTGGCCGACCCAGATGTCGACCATCAGCGCCTGCGCCGGCGCGCCATCCTCGGCCCACTCGGCCTCGGTCGGCAGGCGATCGATGAAGCGAGCGTCGATCTCCATGTCAGTGAAGATGAAGCGCAGCTGCGTCGCGAGCGGTGCGCTCGCGCCGATCACCCACAGGCGGCCCGGAGGCGGGCGCTCGGGCAGGCGATGCTCCGCCGAATCCGTGAGCGCCGGGACGCAGGGCATCTCCAAAGCGAAGCAACTGCCCTCGGCCAGCCGGCTGCTGACGGTGATCCGCCCGCCCATGCCCCGCGCGAGCTCGCGGCAGATCGGCAGGCCCAGCCCCGTGCTGTGCGTCTGTTCATCGTCGCGCGTGTCGCTGACGAAGCGCTCGAAGATCGCCTCCTGGCGCGCGGCCGGTATGCCGCGGCCGGTGTCGCGCACCTCGATGCGCATCTGCGCGGGGCCGGTGAGAAACATGTGCACGTGCACTGATCCGTGGTCGGTGAACTTCACGGCGTTGGACACGAGGTTCGACAGGATCTGGCGCATGCGCATCGCGTCGCCGACAACGCCGTTCGGCAGCGAGGGCTCGGCCGTCCAGATGATCTCGACACCCTTGCGGTGCGCCTGTGGTGCAAACAGCTCGGTGACCTCGGCGGTGAGGGTGCGCAGCGGATACGGCGCGCTGCGCAGCGCCATCTGTCCCGACTCGGCCTTGGCCTCGTCGAGCACCGCCGTCACGAGGTGCAGAAGCCGTTCGACGCTCTGGCGCTGGATCGAGAGCAGCTGCCGCTGGATCGGCGACATCGCCTGCTGCGACAGCAACTGCGTCGCGCCGACGATGCCTGTCATCGGCGTGCGGATCTCGTGGCCGATCTCGGCCACCGTGCGTGCGCGGCGCTCGGCGAGGCGCTGCGCCGCGTCGCGCTCCGCTGCGGTGAACTGCAGCGCGCGTTCGAGCAACGCGTCCAGGCCGCGGCGGCGCTGCAGGCCGACCCGTGCGGCCAGGCCGATCAGCGCGGCCGCGACAATGAGCGCCAGCATGCGCGCGTTGTCGGCGCCGAGCGGGTTGGGCGCGTCGATTCCGAATCGGCCGGTCTGCGCGGCCCACGTCACCGCACCCGTCCACACGATCAGCCAGGCCCCGAGGCGCGCGCCGAGACGCGACCGGTCGGCGAAGAACAGGACCGTGACGGTCGTGAGCCCATAGAGCACTGCCGGCGCATTGCTGCCGCGCTGCACCAGGATGACACCGGAGATGCCGACGATCATCACGGTCGCGAGCACGGCGATGCCCGCGGGGACGCGCTGCGTGCGGCGGGTCCACAGCGTGGTCCCCACGATGGTCACGAACGCCAGTGCGTTCGGCCACAGCAGCGGCGAGTTCGGCCTGAGCGTCAGGATCACGATCGAGAACAGCAGCGTGACCGCCAACGATGCGGTGCAGAGCAGGGCGAAGATTCTCCAGTCCGCGCGGTCGCGGATCGCGCGCGCTTCGTCCCGAAAACGTGCCAGCGAACCGTCTTCGATAGACGTCGTCATCCCGGAGCCTCACAGCCGATACGGTGCCAGTGTATGCGCGGCACCCCGAGTGAACAGGGTGTGGGCGCGTCCGTGACCACCGCCGACGCAGGCACGGCGCGTGCGGCGCTATGCCCGCGTGACCTCGGGGATCCGCACCCGGATCAACGTGCCCCGGCCCGGCGCCGAAATCACCGACAGTGTGCCGCGCTCGGCCTCGACTCGAAATCGCATCCCCACCAGTCCGTAAGCGGACGTCGGTGCCGCGCTCGTGTCGAAGCCGATGCCGTCGTCTCGCACTGACAGTTCGGCCTGCCCCGCTTCGGCGGTCAAGGTCAGCCAGAGGTGGCGCGCCTTCGCGTACTTGCTGACGTTGGTGATCGCCTCCTGCACCACGCGGTAGGCGACCAGTTCCGCGTCCGCCCCGAGGCGAACCGGTGTCAGCGCACAGAGCACCTCAACGCCGGAACTCTTGGCGAAGTCACGCGCGAGGATCTCCAGCGTTACCGCCAGGCCCAGATTGCTCAGCGCCGACGGGTGCATGTTCTCGATGATCGAGCGCGTCAGCGCGATGCCGCTGTTCAGCGCGGCCGCCAGATGAGCCAGGCGCTCCAGGACCTCAGGGGGCGCGTCGACCAGGCGGGCCTTGAGGCGCGCGGCGTCGAGCTTGGCCGACGTCAGCACGGCACCCATCTCATCGTGAAGATCGCGTGCCAGCCGGGCGCGCTCTTCTTCGCGCGCCGTTTCGATGTGGTGTGTCAGCTTCACCAGCTGCGCCGTGCGGCGCGTCACTTCGACCTCGAGCCGATCGCGCTCGACCTGCACGATGCGCTGGCGCTCCTGCTTGTCGAACTCGGCCTGCACCTCAAGCGCCAGGCTCTGGCGCAGGTACATGAACAGCGTCACCAGGCCGGCCAGGCTCAGGGCGCCAACGCCCAGACGATTGAGCAGCAAGGTGCGGTGGATGTTCGTCTGGCTGTCGACCGCGGTGGCCCGCAACTCCTGCACGCTGGTGCTCCCTGCGCGCAAGGCGCCGAGTTCGTTCAACACGTGCGCCGACTGCCAGTAGGAGCTTTCGCCGATCAGCGTGGTGGACAGTGCCACGACGCACGCCACCAGCAGCAGGATCGGGTTCCGTCGAACGATGTTGAACGCGTTGATGGCAAGCCCCTAGCCGTCGGTCGAGATGGCCTCGACGCAGTGGTACGGTGTCCGCAGCTGGCCGTCGACACCGGCAAGCGCCTGGATCGCGATGACCGGGGCGCTGGCGTTCACGGTGCCGATCATCGTCGCGAACGCCACGTCGGCCGCATCACGGCCAGTGCTGCGACCTTACCATCCGGTCGTCCCGGTACCTCTGCCGCACGTATGGAGATTCATCCGGCCGGATGACCAGTCGTCGCACAGGTGGGCCGCTCAGCCGAATCGTCGTTCGGCCGCCATGCCGGCCATGCGCTCGCTGATGGCGAAGAACTCCGCCACCGTGTCGTCGATGATGGACTCGACCGACCTGACCGCGTGGATCAACCCGGCGGACTGCCCCGCCAGCGCCGGGGCCGCGTTCATGTCGCCGCCGAAGTACACCTGCTGGATGCCGGCGAACGCGTCGGCGGCGAGCAGGCCGGACGCGTGCATTGGCTCGGTGTAGTCGGTCTTCAACGCGCGGATGCAGGGCGTGGCCCGCTTGTTCAGCACCCAGGTGCCGGTGGCCTCGGCCGAGACGATCGCGTTCTTGTAGTGCGCATGCACCGGGCTCTCGGTGCTGGCCACGAAGCGCGTGCCCATCTGGATGCCCTCGGCCCCGAGCGCGAACGCGGCGGCCATGCCGCGGCCGTCGACGATGCCGCCCGCCGCGATCAGCGGCACATCGACGCGCTCGCGGATGGCCTGCAGCAGCACGAGCGTGCTGACCTCCTCGGGGTTCTTGAAGCCACCGCCCTCGGCGCCCTCGACGACAAGCCCGTCGATACCGGCGTCTACGCATTTCAGCGCCGTGTCCAGCGTCGGCACCGCGTGGTAGACGACGATGCCTGCGGAGTGGAGCGGCGCGATGAACTTGGCCGGGCTGCCGGCCGAGGTCGTCACGAAGCGGATGCCCGACTCGCAGACGAAGCGCAGCATCGCGTCGTCCTTCAGGAACCGGATCGGCAGGTTCACGCCGAACGGCAGACCGCTGTCCACCATCGTGCGGATCTCGCGCTGGCAGTTGGCCGTCTCGCCGGATGAGGTCTCGATGATGCCCAGGCCACCGGCACGCGACACCGCCGAGGCCAGGGCGCTGCGCGCGATCCAGCCCATCGGGGCCTGCACGATCGGATAACGGGCGCCGCAATGGGCAAGGAAACGGTTCATGGGGGCGTCCCGGAGGAGGTTGGCGTGGTCGACCTGTCGGAGTGTCGCCGGCGGCGGCCAGCGGCGCAGTCGCCTTGGCGTCGTCGTCAGGGCCAATGGTCGCGTACCGTGCGCGCCAGGGGCACTCGTGGCCACAATCCGCCACCGCGAATCCCGCTTCGCACATCCGGAGACACGCCATGCCCGCACCCCAGAGCAGCCTGCAACTGCGCTCGTTGATCACCGCCGAGGGGCAGCTGCAGCTGTCGCTCGTCGACACCGCCGTGCCGGCGCCGCAACCCGACGAGGTCGTCGTGCGCGTCGAGGCGACGCCGATCAACCCGTCCGACATCGGTCTGCTGTTCGGCGCCGCTGACATGCGCACCGCGGTGGCCGGCGGTGTGCCCGATCGCCCGGTCGTCACCGCGAGCGTGCCGGCAGGCGCGATGGCGGCGATGAAGCCGCGAGTCGGCCAGTCGCTGCCGGCGGGCAACGAGGGCGCGGGCACCGTGGTGGCGGCTGGCAGTTCCGCGCTCGCGCAATCGCTGCTGGGGCGGACGGTCGCGATGCTGGGCGGCGCGATGTACAGCCAGCATCGCACGCTGCCGGCCTCGGCGTGCCTGCCATTGCCCGAAGGCACCTCCGCCGCGGCGGGCGCCTCGTGCTTCGTGAACCCGCTCACCGCGCTCGGCATGACGGAGACGATGCGCCGCGATGGCCACACCGCGCTCGTGCACACCGCGGCCGCATCGAACCTCGGGCAGATGCTGAACCGGATCTGCCAGGCCGATGGCATCGGTCTCGTGAACATCGTGCGCAAGCCCGAGCAGGCCGCGCTGCTGCGCAGCCAGGGCGCCGCCCATGTCTGCGACAGCAGCGCCGACTCGTTCGTGGCCGACCTGACCGAAGCATTGGTCGCGACGAAGGCCACGATCGCGTTCGACGCCATTGGCGGCGGCCGCCTGGCCGGCCAGATCCTCACGGCGATGGAGGCCGCGATCGCGCGCCACGCCACCGAATACAGCCGCTACGGCAGCAACGTGCACAAGCAGGTCTACATCTACGGTGGCCTCGACACCGGGCCCACCGAGATCCAGCGCAGCTTCGGCATGACCTGGGGCGTGGGCGGGTGGCTGCTGTTCCCGTTCCTGCAGCGCATCGGCGCCGAGGTGGCGGATCGGCTGAAGCAGCGCGTCGTCGCCGAACTGCACACCACGTTCGCGAGCCACTACGCGCGCACCCTGTCGCTGCCGGAGGCGTTGACGCTCGAGGCGATCGGCGCCTATGGCCCGCGCAACACCGGGGCCAAGATGCTGATCAACCCGAACGCGGGTTGATCGGCCACCCGCTCGCGCGGGATCACAACCTGTGAATCCGACCCCGGCCGACGGGCGTCGACGATGCAGGCAGCCGTGCCGCGGCTTGCCGCTGGGCATGCTCGCTGGCGCCGCGCGCCGCGAGGATCGGGCCGATGTTGTCCTCGATCCAGTTGGCCAGCGTGGCCACTCGCCGGGCGGCCTGCCGCCCCAGCGGCGTGAGCGTGTATTCCACGTGCGGCGGCACGACCGGCAGCGCATTGCGCTCGACCAGCCCCTCGTGCGCGAGCGCGGTCAGCGTCTGCGCGAGCATGCGTTCGCTGACGCCGCTGATCTTGCGGCGCAGGTCGCTGAAGCGATGCGTGCCGGCCTGCAGCGCGATCAACGCCAGCACGCCCCAGCTGCTGGTGACGTGGCGCATCACCTCGCGCGACGGGCACGCGACGCTGAATACGTCGCCCCGTTCAAGGCGACGCTCCACTGACGACTCGCGCGTTCGGCTGATCCGGGGTTGGCGCATGGGGGCCTCCATGTACTTACTGTTTTGTACGTACTTACTAATCGTAAGTGTAAGCGATAAGCTGGCGGCTCCCTTCACGGATTCACCCACGGAGAACTCGATATGTACGCCATCACCGGAGCCACCGGCCAACTGGGCCGCCTCGTCATCGACGCCCTGCTCGAATCCGTTGCGCCTGCGCAGATCGTCGCGATCGTGCGCTCGGCCTCGAAGGCCGCCGACCTCGCCGCGCGCGGCGTGCAGATCCGCGTGGCCGACTACGAGCAACCCGCGAGCCTCGCGGCGGCACTCGCCGGCGTCGACAAGCTGCTGCTGATCTCGTCCAGCGAGATCGGCCGGCGCGCCGCACAGCACGGCGCGGTGATAGACGCCGCGAAGGCCGCGCGCGTGGGCTTGGTCGCCTACACCAGCGTGCTTCACGCCGACCGCTCGACACTCGGCATCGCCGAGGAACATCGCCAGACCGAGCAGATGCTGAAGGCCTCCGGCCTGCCGACCGTGCTGCTGCGCAACGGCTGGTACACCGAGAACCACGCGGCCGGCGTCCCTGCTGCGCTCGCGCATGGTGCGCTGTTCGGGGCGTCGGCCGACGGGCGGGTGGCCTCTGCCGCACGCCGCGACTACGCGCAGGCGGCGGCCACGGTCCTGCTGCGCGACGGCCAGGCCGGTCAGGTCTACGAACTCGCGGGCGACCATGCGTGGACGCTGGTCGAGCTGGCCGCGGAGATCTCGCGCCAGTCCGGCAAGGCGATCGCGCCGCGCAGCCTGTCGAAGGCGGACTACGAAGCCGCGCTGCTCGGGGCCGGCCTGCCGGCGCCGGTGGCCGCGTTGATCGCTGACTCGGATGCGCAGGCCGCGAAGGGCGCGCTGTTCGACGACAGCCGGCAGCTGAGCCGGTTGCTCGGCCGCGCGACGACGCCGCTGTCCGAGACCGTGACGGCGTTCCTGCCGAGGTGAGCCCGGCTCAGCCAACGCGCCACTTGGTCGGCGACCCATGGCCCGTCATCCAGCGTGAGGTCGTGACCGGCTGACGGGTGCATCGCGATCGCGGCGCGCCAGCGTTCGGCCAGTGCCATCGAACAGCGTGGATCGACCAGTGCATCGTGCTCGCTGCCGAGCACCAGCACGGGCATCGCGGGCGCTTGTGTCGGTGCCCGAAAGCGCGCGGCGGCCATCAGTTGCCGCAGCGCGTTCGCGCGCGACACGGGTTGCTCGGTGCGCAGCGCGGCCCACGGGGCCAGCACCGACGCGGTCGCTGCGGGCTCGCGGCTGGTCCAGCGCAGCACGGCTGCCTCGCGTTGTGTCGCATTCGTCGGCAGCCATGCGTCGCGGATCAATGCGGCACCTGCGGATGGCCGCAGCCGCTGCCACCACGGGTTGAACGGGCGCAGGCTCGTGTTGATCAGCACGCAGCCTGCCACCGACGCGGGCGCATGCGTCGCCCAGTCCACCGCCACCATTGCGCCCATCGACACCGCGAGCAGGTGGTAGGGCGGATCGACGCCGAGCGTGCCCAGCTGGGCGATCGCGCTCTCGGTCATCGCCCCGATGCGCGTCGGGCTGCGAAGGCCATGCAGCAATCCGTTGCCCGGCAGATCGAGCGTCACGACCCGCGTCGCGCCGAGTCGCTCCTGCAGCAGCATCGGGAAGCCGGCCCAGTGCCCGCTGCCCCGTGTGAGCCCGCGCAGCAACACCCACTGGGTCATCGCTGCGCCCCACCGTGCCAGCGCGCCATCGCCAGTTCGCGATGGCGCTCGCGCTGCGAACCGGCCGGCAGCCACCGCTGATGGCTGCCGGCGGCACGGGCGATGAAATCCAGCCAACCGAGGTGGCGCCGCACGACGCGCTGCTGGCGGTGCGCGATCATCGGGTTGAAGATGCCGTGCCGCGAGAACAGCTGGCGCGGGTTCTTGCGGACCCACAGCCATGAGCCCATCTCCAGCGTGAACGGCAGGAAGACCGTGTCGGGCGGCGCGCCGAGGTAGAGGTGATCCCACAGGTCGCCATGCGCGAGGTACTGGTGGCTCTGCGGCTCGACGATGTAGCGATGGTGCAGCAGCGTCTCGTCCATCGTCTCGCACATTGCATGGATCTCGGGCAGCCGCTCGATCGGTCGCGCCGAGTGCGCGAACGGGAACCACACGCGGTCGTGCAAGCCGAAGCCCGAGTGGCAATCCACCGCGATGCTGAACGGGCGGCCCAGCAGCTCGTCGTGCACGAGCCGGCACAGCGCCTCGCTCTCGACCTGCATCGGCGCACCGGCCGCGCCGCGGTACCAGGGCAGCGCGGCACTGATGCGTTGCCCGCCGATCAGCCAGGGCACGCGCTCGAGCGCATCGACGGGCGCATTGCGCATCAGGTCCACGCCGTTCGGGTTGGCGCGCGTGTTCTGGACGAAGCCACCGGGGTTGACCAGCGGCACGAACACCAGGCGCAGGGTTTCGAGCTGGCGGTGCAGCGTGTCGTCCCACCGCAAGCGCATCACCAGGCTGCGCAGGTAGGCAATGACGACCTCGGCGCCGATGCGCTCCAGGCCATGGACGCCGCCGAAGAAGCCCACGGCGGGCGCATCGGGTTTGTCGCTGCCGAGCATGAAGGCATGCACCGGGAGCACGTGCTCGCCGAGCGGCACCTCGCAGAGAAGGCGACGCGTGAGCGCGGTGCCGGCCAGCGCGGCCAGTGCGTCGAGTTCGAGCAGTTCGGGCAGGGCATCCGCACGCGACACGAAGTCGTCACACGTGCGGACTAAGGTCCAGGCATCAACGTGCATTCGGGATCACGCCATGAATCATCAAGTCAGCCGCCCTCGGATCGCGCAGTCGGCCGCGGTGATCGCCGGCAGCCTGCTGTGGGGGTTGTTCGAGGTCATCGCCCTCGCGCGCTCGCGGTGGATGCGGCGCCGCGAGCAGCGCGGCCGGCCCGCCACGGATCATCGCGTGTGGCGATGACAGTGGCGTGACGGGCCGTGCGAGTCGGCCTCAGGCCGGGCGAAGCTCGGTGCCTGCGCCGTGCGTGACGTGCAGCACGCGGCTCGGCGCAGCGACCTTCGCGGTGTGCCAGATGCCGCGCGGCACCACCACGGCTCCGCGGTCGCGCAGCGCCACCTTGCGGATGCCGGTGGTCTCCTCGAGCAGCAGTTCGATCGACCCGGACAGCAGATAGACGAACTCGTCCGCGTTCGGGTGCATCTCCCAGTTCGCCCAGTCCGTCGAGAACTCGAACTCGGAGATGAGCCACCCCTCGCCGTAGCGGTTCATCTCGGCCTCGGGCATCTCCCAGAAAGCAGGCCCGCCGCGCAGCTCGGTCGCGGCGCCATCGTGCGCCAGATGGACGTAGGTGTGCTGTGGATCGATCGACATGGCCGCTCCGCTCGACTCAGGCAGGCCGCCGCCGACGCGCCTGCTTGACAGAAGCGGCAGGCGCCGCCCCGGCGAGCAGTGGGAGAAGTTGCTCGGACAGGCTCGTGAAGCGAGCGCCGCCACGCTGTCGGGCAGCGTCGACCTCCGAGACCAGACGAGCGGCAGTCGACGCGTGCTCGGCGTTCTTGATGGCCTCCACCGATGCCTTGATCCGGCGCAGGCTCTCCAGCGCTTCCGTGGCCTCCGGGGATGCGAGTTCAGCGTGCTTCGCCAGTTCGAGCAGGACGTCGGTGATCTGCCCCAGTTGCTTGCCGTACGAGGCGACAGCGAACGCCTTCTCTTCGATGCGCGCGTCACCCGCCGGCGGCTTGATCAGGTCGGAGAACCAGGTCGTGTTGGGTTCGATGTTCTGGGCGAGGCTCCCGCTCAACGGAAGGTGGATCTGCGGCGCCCAGAACCAGAGCCATGGGTACATAGGAACTCCCGAGTTGGTGACTGACGGGCCGCCGGACCCGCATGGCCCGTGCCCGATGGGTCGATCTTGCCTGCTTTTGTGCAGCACGCGAACGTGGATCGGCGCGCGCGTCAGATGACCGACGGTACCTGTTCGGGCTGCGGCGTGGCAGGCGGGGTTTCGGCCTGCAGTGCAGCGAGCATCGGGTCGAGCACGCGGACGGTGCTCTCGAGCAGCGCCTCGATCGTGGCGTCCACACCGCCGTTCGCACTGGCCGCCTCGAGCGCCGCGGCGGCGGACTGCAGTGTCGGCATGCCGAGGCTGCCCGCGACGCTCTTCAGGTCGTGGGCGCAACGCGTGGCGGCTTCGTGGTCGCCGGCCCCGCGTGCGCGGCGGAAGCGGACCACGAAATCGGCCTCGCGGTCGCGGAACATGCCCACCAGCCGCCAGTACAGCGCCTCGTCGCCCATCATGGCGGCCACACCGGCGCGGATGTCGACGCCGGGCAGGCCAGGGCGCCCGCTGCCGTGGTGGTGATGCCCCGGCGCGGCCGGTCGGATCCAGCGCGCGAGCGTGGCGAACAGGTCCTCGACCCGGATCGGCTTGGCGATGTGGTCGTTCATGCCGGCCTCGATCACCTTCTCGCGGTCGCCGGCCATGGCGTTGGCCGTCATCGCGATGACGGGCAGGTTCGCCCATTCGCGGCGGCGGCGCAGCGCGCGCGTGGCCGCGTAGCCGTCCATGATCGGCATCTGGCAGTCCATCAGCACGGCGTCGAAGTTCCCGCGTTCGAGCACGTTCAACGCTTCCTGGCCGTCGTTGGCAACGCTGACGACGATGCCGGCACGCTTGAGCAGGTCTCGCGCCAGTTCCTGATTGATGCTGTTGTCCTCGACGAGCAGGATGCGTGCGCCGGCGAGCCCGGCCTGGCGTGCCTGAAGCAGCTCCTGGCGCTGCTCGATGCGGCGATGCCCGACCTCCGGCTGGCCGAGCGCGATGGCGCAGGCGTCCAGCAGCGACGATGGCGTCACCGGCTTCGGCAGCAGCGCGGCGACCTGCAGCCGGCGCTGCTTCAGCTGGCGTTCGGCCTCATCGTGGTTGAAGGCAGTGACCATCAGGACCGTCGGTGGCGCATGCCGGCCACCGCCGCGTGACAGCCGCGCCAGGCACTCGATGCCATCCATGCCCGGCATGCGCCAGTCGAGCAGCAGCAGCCGGAACGGCCGGTCGCTGGCGTCGGCGCGTGCCACTGCCTCCAGTGCCGAAGGCCCGTCCGGCGCCGATTCGACCGCGAGACCGAACGACGTCGCCAGCGCGCACAGCAGCTCGCGCGCCACGGGGTGGTCGTCGACAACGAGCAGCCGCGCCTCGCGCAGGTCGCCGACCGCGTGGCGTGGCGAGACTTCGGCGCGCGGCTGGAGCGTGAAGGGCAGGCTGAAGTGGAAGCGGCTGCCCCCGCCTGGTTCGCTGTCGACACCGATCCGGCCACCCATGGTCTCGACGAGGTGGCGGCAGATCGCCAGGCCGAGCCCGGTGCCGCCGAAGCGCCGACTCGTCGATGCGTCGGCCTGGGTGAAGGGCTGAAACAGGCGATCGCGCGCGTCGGCCGTGAGGCCGATGCCCGTGTCCCGCACCTCGAAGTGCAGCGTCACCCGATCGGCTTCGCGCGCTGTCTCCGTGATCGCGATCGTGACGTCGCCGTGCTCGGTGAACTTGACCGCGTTGTTGCCCAGGTTCAGCAGGATCTGGCCGAGGCG
>JBDTVC010000046.1:0-25139 GCA_040007475.1 Burkholderiales bacterium | reverse complement strand
ATGGGGTCGGCCGCGCACGGCCTCCTTCGGGGCGCTCGGCACGGAACTGACTGGCTGCTTCGGGGCGATGAATTCAGCGCCGTGGATGTCAGTTCGGGGTCGTGAGTTGACGATCGACGTCGACTTCTGTCGGCCACAAGCGGCCCCTCGTCTCGCCACGCGGAAGCTGACGATCAAGGATGTCCTGAGCTTCTCGCTGCACCCGACTGGTCGATGAGGCACTTCCTCAAGCGATTCCGGCCGGGTTCCGGCAGCACTTCTCCACAGCTCAGGACAGGGCGAAGTCGAGTACCAACTCAATGGGCTCAGGCCGGTGCAAGAGGAAGCCTTGCACGTAGTCGACACCGACTTCTTTCATCCGCGCGAGTACTTCGGGCTTGTCCACAAACTCGGCCACCGTCTTCACGCCAACCACGCGCGCGACGTCAACGAAACAGCGCACCGCGGCGTCATCGAGCGGGTCATCGATCACATCCCGAACGAACTGACCATCGATTTTCAACAGGTCAACTTTGAGGGACTTGAGATACCCGAACGACGAGGCGCCGGCACCGAAATCGTCGAGCGCGATGCGCACCCCAAGGGCGCGGACCTCTTCGATGAAGATGGCTGCGTCGGTCATGTTCGTGATGGCGGCAGTTTCAGTGATTTCGAGGCAGACGCACTGGCAAACGGCCGGTCCCGCGGCAGCGAGTTTGTCGATGGCATCGCGATGAAACACCTTGTCTCCGATAGATTGCCCCGACAGATTGACGCACAACGTATCGATGGAAGACAAGTCACCTCGACCCGTCAGCAAGGCGATGGATCGACCAAGAACCCAGCGGTCGATTCGGGAGCAAAAATGGAAACGCTCCGCTGCCGGCAGGAAGGCGCCGGGGGAGATCAGGCTCCCGTCGTCGTCGACCATGCGCAACAGCACCTCGGCATGGATCGTGTCCGTTGCAGTCCCGATTGGAAGAATTCGCTGCGCGTAAAGCACGAATCGGCCCTCGTCCAGAGCATGCTCCAGGCGTGAGGCCCATTGCGTCTCGCCGTTGCGTGCAAGCATTGCAGCGTCGGTGTCGTGCCACACGTGAACGCGGTTGCGGCCGGCTTCCTTGGCCGCGTAGCAAGATGCGTCCGCGGCCTGCAGCACGGTCGCCGAAGAGTTCCAACGGCGGTCCAATGGCACGAGGCCGATGCTTGCGCCGATCCTGAACCTGCGTTCGCCGTGTAGGAACCTGAACTCGTCGAGGCGGTCGCAAATCTGCTGGGCAACACGCTGTGCCTGACTCGTCGTGCAGTGCTCCAGAATGACAGCGAACTCGTCCCCGCCGAGTCGTGCCAACGTGTCTCTGCCTCGCACGGTCTCACCCAGCAGCTTCGAAACCTGTTGCAGCAGTGCGTCGCCTGCGGAGTGCCCACACGCATCATTGACCAGCTTGAACTGGTCGAGGTCAATGAACATCAGGGCATGCTCCGACCCTTCGTCGTGTGACTTGTCAAGTGCGCGCTGGAGCCGGGCTTCGAACTCGGCGCGATTGATCAATCCCGTCAAGGCATCGTGGCTGGCGCGATGGTTCATCTCACCACTCAGCCGCCGCTGTTCGCTGACGTCGTGGAAAACCAGCACGACGCCGAGCAGTTCCCCATGCTCGTTGCGAATCGGCGCAGCGGAGTCTTCGATGCCGAACTCGATGCCGGCTCGGGAAACGAGCACGGTGCGGCTGGCGAGGGCAGCGACAGAGCCCTGACTCAGACAAGCATCGACCGGGCATGGGCTTGGCTTTCGGGTCTCCTCGTGGACGATGTGGAACACCTGGGCAACGGGGCGTCCGGCAGCTTCGCTGTTGAGCCAACCAGTCATTCGTTCTGCGACCGGGTTCAACCAATTGATCCGGCCGGTTTCGTCGGTCGTGATGACCGCGTCCCCAATGGACTGAAGCGTGACACGAAGCAACTGGTGCTGCTTGGCCAGCTCGGCGCTCAGCTTGCGGCGTTCGCTGATGTCCTGCACCGTGCCTCGCAGACGGATCACCCGGCCCTCTGCGTCGCGCACTGCCTCGCCACGGGCATCGAGCCAGCCTGCCGAGCCATCGGCACGAAGAAAGTCGAGCTCCAGCGCGTAGGGTTGCTCGGTTCGCATGGCTGTCTCGACAGCCGTCTTCAAGCGCGAGAAACTCTCCGCGCCATACAAAGCCGAATGTTCGGCAAAGCTCGGCGCCGGGCCGCTGGGTTCACGACCGAAGATGCGAAACAACTCGTCTGACCAAGTCGTGATGTCCGCTGCCACTTGCCAGGACCAACTGCCAATGCGTCCGAGACGCTGCGCTTCACCCAGGCGCACATTGCTTTGGCGCAACTGCTCATGTGCTCTTTGCCGCTCGGCCATCTCCGCGTGGAGGGCTGCTTCGGCATTCTTCAGCGGAGTCACGTCACCGACGTGGACGAGGAACCCGCGCACCTCGCCGTCGAGTATGTCGGGCATGTAATTGGCCAACGAAGGGCGGTTGGTTCCGTTAGGCCCAGGGACAAGGCGTTCGAAGGACTGCGGCTCTCCAGCCAATACCGCGTCCATGAAGGGCTTGTTCAGCGCAAAGAGTTCAGGCCCGAGAAGGTCCTTGATGTGCGTGCCGACAAGAGACTCCGGCGTCACGCCAAACCACTGTTCGTAGGCTCGATTTGCGAAGCGGCAAGTCAGGTCGCGGTTCCAGTAGGCCAACATGGCCGGAACGTTGTCGACCACTAGGCGCAAGTCATAGGCGCTTTCCGCCTGTCGGTCGACCGCCTGCTGCAACCTTTGCATCGCTGCGCGCCCCTCCAGCGCGTGAGAAGCGGCCACGGAGAGGTGCCGGAGAACATCACGTTGCGAGTCGGTCAATTGCCTCGGCTGACGATCAATGACGCACAAGGTGCCAACGCGCATTCCATCGCTCATGCGAATGGGCGCTCCGGCATAGAAGCGAATGTCGGGCTGGCTCGTCACCAGCGGGTTGTCGGCGAAGCGGCTATCTTGCGTGGCGTCAGATACCTCGAACAATGCGTCGTCAAGGATGGCGTGCGCACAGAACGCAAGGTCTCTGGGGGTTTCGCTCACTCCAGGCAAGCCGATGTTCGCTTTGAACCACTGCCGCTGCGCATCAACCAAGCTGATGAGCGAGATGGGTACGCCGCAGACAGCCGCTGCGGCCTTCACCAGCGCATCGAACTCCTGTTCCGTAGCGGTGTCGAGCACCTCCAACGCGCGCAGGGAGGCAAGCCGGGCGGCTTCATCGGGGGGATGGGGGGCGGGGGTCATGTTGCTCTACGCGCTATGGCGACCCCCGATTCTGGCCCGGCGCGGACGATTTAGATCGAAAGATCAACACCTGTATTGAACACCATCTCTCGCGCCATCACTGCGGGGCCTGTATCTATGCCGCTTTGGCGCGGCAAAGTGGCACGACTTCACGGCACGTCACTGCCCCAGCAGTGACTTTCAAGGGCACCGTGCCGCGGGGCTAGCGCCTTCGATTGGCATACGGTGGGCTGGAAGCGACGATCTGGATCGGATGTCCGGTCTCACGCAGAGGGATAGTCCGCTGTGGGTCGAAAGCGGCTGGTCGACAGAGAGTGTCGAGCGACCGCCCCTAGCGTCAGGGCACGCTGGGTGGCGTCTTTTGATGCGCAGCCGCGTCGACGGCCCTGGCAAGGCGTCGACTGGCCCTTGGCCTGGCGCCGCGCCGTTGGATACGCCTGCGCGATACCGTGCTTGCTCGGGGCGCCACCCGCCATCCACTCAGGATCTCACGCGGCCGGGATCACTCCGCCGTGAGGCCACCATCCTGACGCGCTCCTGGGCCGCCCCTCAGGCTGATGCACGCAGCACGTCACGACGCAGCACCACCGGCGCGCCACCGTGACTCTTCTTGACCAGCCAATGGGACACGGCCGAATCGAGGTGGGCCGCATGGCTCGGAAACCAGCGCGCCAGTTCTTCGGCGAACTCGCGGCCGATGCCGATATCGCCGGCCCGCACCCGCTCCTGCACCTCGCGCGCCGAGTGCAGCACCGCGGCGTGCTCGTCGACATGGCAGCCCGCCGCCGGAAAGCCGCTCTCGGCCATCCAGCGGTCCTCGTCACCGAAGTGGCCCTGCGCGTGCACGATGAACGCGGCCAGATGGTCGGCGAAGCGCGTGTCGTCGTCGACCAGCATCGCGTCGACGATCTCGACGAACTCGCGGTGGGTGCGGTCCATCGGGCCATGGCCGAGCAGCAAGGCGTCGGACCACAGCAGTCGCGGCGCGAGCGCTGCCGTCGTCATGCGGCCGCGCTCTCGCGTTTGGCCATGCGCGCGTGCCATGCGGCCAGCCGCACATGGGCCGGGTCCAGCCCCTGGCCGACCAGCGCACCGAACTCGACGAAGCTGAACAGCACGATGTCGGCCAGGCTCGGCGCGTCGCCGGTGATGAAGGGCCGCTCGCCGATCAGGCTCTCGAGCCAGGCCAGGCCTTCGCGGGTGGTCGCCTTCAGGTCGTCGGCCGCCTGCGGGATGCAACGGACGCGGTCCTTGAACATCGGCAGGCCTTCGGCGTAGCGAAAGCCCTGCGTCAGCGGCTGCACGATGTTCAGGTCGACGCGGCGCGTCCACATGCGCGTGCGGGCGCGCGCCTCGGGCGTGGCGCCGATCAGCGCCGGCGTCGGGTGCTTCTCTTCGAGGTACTCGCAGATCGCGGTGGTCTCGGCGATCGCCTCGCCCGAATCGAGCATCAGCACCGGCGTGCTACCGGCCGGGTTGATCGCCAGAAAGGGCTGCCGGCGGTTCTCGCCGGTCATGATGTCGACCTCGCTCAAGGTCAGCGCGATGCCCTTTTCGGCGGCGAACATGCGGACCACGCGCGGGTTGGGTCCGATCGAGTTGTGCAGCTTCATGTGGTGGCTCCCGTCAGCGTCAGAACTGCACGCGCTTGGTGTAGCCGCCGTCGATCACCAGGTTCGTGCCGGTGATGTACGAGGCCATCGGGCTCGACAGGAAAACCATCGAGCGGGCCACGTCCTCTGGCGCGCCGAAGCGGCCGAGCGGCATCTCGGACAAGGTCTTCTTGTAGAGATCGGGCACCGCGTCCTTGATCACCGACCAGTTGCCGCCCGGGTACTCGACCGGGCCGGGCGAGATCATGTTGACGCGGATGCCCTTGGCCGCCCACAGCTGCGACAGCTGCTTGCCGTAGGTCAGGATCGCGGCCTTGATGGCGTTGAAGGCCTGCGGGTAGATGAAGGTCTCGACCGCCGCGGTGCTCGACATCAGGATCACCGAGCCGCTGCCCGAGGCCTCGAGCGCCGGCTCCAGCGTCTGGCAGCCGTTGACGGCGCCCATCATGTCGAGCCGGTAGGTCACGTCCCAGTCGGTCGTGGCCTGCGCGCCCGACGAGCTGGCGTTGTGGATGAAGATGTCACAGCCGCCGAGGCGCTCGGCCGCGTTCTTCAGCCAGGCCTGGTAGGCCGCGCCGTCGTTCATGTCGAAGGCGTCTCCAAAGACCTTGCCGCCGGACTTCGACAGCGCGGTGATCGTCTCGTCGACGCGCTTCGCGTCGCGCGAGAAGAACGCGATGTCGCAGCCTTCGGCGGCGTAGAGGTCGAGCGCCGCGCGGCCGATGCCGCGGCTGCCGCCGTTGATGATGACTTTCTTGCCGCGAAGTCCGAGTTCCATGGTGTGCTCCTGTGTGTCGTGGGGGTCGATCGAAGTGCGCGGGCGCGCACCGGGGTGCTCTGGGGATGCGTTGTCAGGACGCCGTCGAGGTGGGGGTGTGCGCCCAGACCAGGCTGCGCCGCAGCAGCTCGTGGAAGACCGGCAGGTCCCAGGCGCAGCGGTCGACCTCGGGGTAGTAGTCCATCAGCGGCTGCAGGTCGTAGTGGCCGCGGCAATGGCCGAGCGTCAGGTACAGCACCGCGCCCTGGCCGAGCCGGCGCAGGTACATCACCGGGTGGCGCGCGGCGGCCCAGTGCTCGCGCACGAAGCCGGTGGCGTCGCCGGCGAATTCGGTGTCGAGCAGCACATGCAGATCGGCGTGCACGTCGGACAGGTAGAGCTCGTCGCTGGTCTCGAACGGCTCGATGCCACGCACCAGCGGGTGCTTCGGGTCGGCGACCTCGACGCGATACGGCGCGATCGGCGGATGCGCGATGAACTGCGTGCCCAGCGTCTCCATCAGGTGCGGCGCCCAGGCCGGCGAATCGACCAGGCCGCTGGCGAGAAAACGCAGGATCGAGTTGGTGCCGTGCAGCGCGAGCCAGCGACCGCCGCCCTCGACCCACGCACGCAGCGCCTCCTGCTGCGCCAGGCTCGGGATGACGTCGCATGTGTAGGTGACGAGGAAGTCCGCGGCGCGGATCGCGTCGAGGTTGGCGTAGTCCTCGAACACCCGCACGCGCACGCGCTCGTCCTCGGCGAGCAGCTTCAGCAGCTCGAGGCGGGCGAAGTCGATGTCGTGGTACTTGCCCGAGGCCACCAGCACGCAGTCGATGCGCTTCGGGTGGGTGGGCGTGGTGGTGGCCGCGGCGGTGGTGTCGGTCATGGTCGTTGGTCTCGTGTCAGCCGCTCAGCCCAGCTTGCGCACCGGGTCGCTGCCGTCCCACTGGCGGCATTGCTCGCGCATCCAGGTGAAGCCGTCGAGCGTGCTCTGCGGCAGCTGGATGATCTCGACCAGGCTGCCGGGGCCGGCGCCGGTGTCGACGTAGATCACCTCGCCGCCACCGGCGACCTCGGCCTCTTGCGCGACGCGTGCTCCGGCCGCGGCGCAGACGGTGCGGGCGCGCGCGATGTCGTCGACGACGACGCACACGTGGTGCAGGCCGTCACGGCCCTCGTCGTGCCAGGCCTTGTAGATCGACGGGGCGTCGTTGTGCTGCCGGACCAGCTCGACCTGCAGGTCGCCCCAGTACGAGAGCGCGATCGAGAAGTCGATCTCGACCGGTTGGCCGTCGTGCCTGGTGTTCAGCAGGCTGACGTGCTCCATCACGAAGAACGGGCCGACGCCCATCGTGCCGGTCCAGTGGCGCAGTGCGGCGTCGAAGTCCTTCGGCACGAAGGCGATCTGCATCACGTTGCCGAGCTGCGCGATCAGGGATTGGGGTGCGGTCATGGGAGGTTCCGGGTGGGGGAGGGCAGTGCGGTCGGTCAAGCGGCCAGGCGGGCGGTCGCGCCGTTGTCGACGACGAACTCGCTGCCGGTGACGAAGCGCGACTCGTCGGACGCGAGGAACAGCACCATGGCCGCGACATCGTCAGGATGGCCCGCGCCGGGGAAGTTCTCGCCGACGATCGAGACGACCAGCTTGGTCGCCATCACGCCGGGGAAGACCGCGTTGCAGCGGATCGGGTAGCCCTTGTCGCGGCAATGCGCCGCGACCGCGAGGCTGAGCGAGCGGATCGCGCCTTTCGCGGCGGCATACGGCAGCACCTGCGGCGAGCCGCGCAGCGCGGTGATCGACGCCATGTTGATGATCGAGCCGCCGGCTTCCTTCATCGCCTCGACCGCGAACTGGCAGCCGAGGAAGGTGCCTTCGGCATGGATCGCATTGATCAGGCGGTACTGCTCGAGCGTGGTCGTCTCGATGTCGGACGGGAACACGATGCCCGCGTTGTTGACGAGCACGTCGATCCGGCCGTGGTGTTTCAGCGTGGTCGCGATCACTTCGCGCCAGTCGTCGGCGCTGCGCACGTCGTGGCGCACGAACAGCCCGCCGACCTGCGCGGCGACGCGGCGGCCGGCATCCTCGTCGACATCGGTCACGACCACCGCGGCACCCTCGCGGGCGAGCGCGATCGCGTCGGCTTCGCCGAGGCCGGCGGCCGCGCCGGTGATCACGGCGACCTTGCCCGTCATGCGTTCCATCGATGTCCTCCGTGTCTTGTGACGTTCATTAAACAAACCAGCGTGCTCGTTTGTTTTAGATTAGCGATGAAGCTAGGCTCTGCCAACTATCGTTGACCCTTACATCGGTCGGGCAGTGATGCGGCCACGTCAGCGCGCGTAACTGAGCGGCTGCAGGAACACCAGCGTCTCGTTGCGCACGGTCTCGGCAAGCGCCTGGCGCAGCGCCGGGAAGCGCGCGTGGCCCATCAGCGCGTGCATGCCGCGCTCGTAGTGGTTGTAGTCCTCGAGCTGCCACAGGTCGACGACGGTGTGGAGCCGGCCGGTGCAGTGCATGTAGGCGCCGGCCAGCTTCCAGCCGACCCCTTCCAGGATCGGCACGGCCTCGCCCATGGTCGCAAGGAACCGCTCGAAGCCCACGGCCTCGATCTCGAGGGTCGCTTGAAGATGAATGCCCATTCGATGGTCTCCTGAAGTGAGGTCTCGAAATGTTAGGACGCACGCAGCGACCGATCCATCAGGGTCCACGCCCTTGGCAGCCGGCCCGGAGTGCTGTAAAAACAAACGATCACGTCGGTTTGTATATCCGACGTATCTGGATCCGTTCGCGCGCCGCGCCGGGCGGTCCGCCTCAAGGAGACAAGACGATGAATGAAGCGAACGTGGCGGTCGACTGGAAGGCGCGCCGCCGCACCGTCGGCGCCGAGCTGGTCCGCCGCATGGTGGCCCATGTCGCGGCCGGCGGCACGACCGACATGGCCGAGCAGCCCTTGCCGATCGGCGCCTCGGTCTACACCGATGCAGCGCGTTTCGCGGCCGAGAGGCGCGCGCTGTTCCACGACCGGCCGGTGCTCGCCTGCCTGTCAGGCGACATCCTGCAGGCTGGCGACATGCGGCTGTTCGACGAGGCCGGCGCGCCTATCCTGATCGTGCGCGGGCAGGACGGCCGGCTCAATGCCTTCCTGAACATGTGCACGCACCGCGGCGCCCGCCTGGTGGTCGAGGCCGCGCGCCGGCCCGTCATCAGCTGCCCGTTTCACGCCTGGAGCTTCACGCTGGACGGCGCGCTGAAGGGTGTGCCGGGGCGCGAAGGCTTCGAGGGCATCGCGTTCGCCGAACGCGAGTTGATCCGCGTGCCGGTGGCCGAATGGCATGGCATGGTCTTCGTACAGCCGAGGCCGGGCGGCGAGGCGCTCGACATCGAGGCGCACCTGGGCCGTCTCGGGCCCGAACTCGCCCAGCTCGAACTCGGCGGCGCGCTGCCGGTCAAGAGCGGGGTACTGCCGGCCGCGGCCAACTGGAAGTACGTGATGGACACCTACGGCGAGTCGTACCACTTCGCCGCGCTGCACCGCGAGACGCTGGCGCCGTTCTTCACGTCCAACATCGGCTGCTACGAAGCCCTCGATCGCCACTACCGGCTGGTCTTCCCGAGCAAGGCGCAGACGCTGCTGGCCGGCCAGCCCGAATCGGCGTGGCCCGAGGAGGAGTACAGCGCGCTGCATTTCGTGTTCCCGAACACGATGTTCTTCATCGGCTCGGTCGGCGGCGGGCGCTCGTACACGCAGGTGTTCCGCATCTTCCCGGGCGCCGGCGTGGGCGAGACGCGCGTGCACTTCGCGGTCTATGCGCAGCGCGAACACGACTCGCCCGAACACCGCGCCGAACTCGAACAGGCCTACGACGCGACCGCGCATGTCGTGCAGACCGAGGACTTCACGGCCGCGAGCCGCGCCTGGGCCAACCTCGCACAGGCACCCGCGGGCTTTCGCGTCGTGCTGGGCCGCAACGAGGTCGCGCTGCAGGACTTCCAGCGCAACGTCGCGCAAGTGATCGGGATGCCGTTGCCCTGAGCGTGCGGTCGTCAGAGCGTGCCAAATCCGGTGTCATCGATGACCTCCGAGAACCCGGTGCTCGAGAACAAGCGAAGCACCTTGGCGCCCATCTGATCGCGAAAACTCTTGCGCGCCACCAACTTGGCCTGGGCACTCTCGGGAAGGTCGGTGATCGCGAGAAGGTTCTTCATGATCAAGGCGTCGATCACGTCCTCGAGAACGCGAATGAAGTCGGTGTCGAGCCGACTGAAGCCGTTGTCAGCAGCGTTGTCGCCAGCGCTGTTGCCGATGAAGCGCTGCACATCCGGGTGGCCGTTGTCGAGAAACTCACTGGCGCCGGGCAACGGCCCGCGATGCAGGCTGTCGATCTCACCGAGGGCCGTGCGATGGACATAGGGCATGGTGTGGCTCCAACGAGGTGTCGAACGGTGACGGCGACGCCATCACCCCGCGCCCCACTGTAGCGTCAGCGGCCCCTGAAAGCTCCCACGAGCTAGGGAGGGCAGGTGCCGTGCGACGTGCACAGAATTCTTGGCATGACGACGGTGGTTCGCACGCAGCACCACCCCTGCAGGGCGGCATGGGTGCTGTGGGCCTGTGTGCTGTGCCAACCGGCCGCGGCGCATGACGAGATCGACGTGCCGGCGCCGTTGATCGAGATCAACCAGACGCTGAATCACCGCATCGTCTTCGCGGAGGACGCGCTCAATGGGGGGCGTGCGGATCACTGGGCCACCCCCGGCGAGTTGCTCTCTCGCGGCGCCGGGGACTGCGAGGATTACGCGATCGCGAAGTACTTCGCGCTGCTGTCCGCCGGGCTGCCGGCGGCACAGCTGCGCATCGCACACGTCATGGTGCTGATGGGTGGCACCGGCGACGTGTGGCGGTCGCACATGGTGCTGGCCTACCTGCCTTCGGCCACCATCCCCGGCGGTGAACTGATTCTTGACAACCTGCTCGACGACATTCGCCCGTTGGCAGAGCGGCCGGACCTGCGCGTGCTGATCAGCTTCGACACGGTGGGCGTGTGGGCGGCGCTGGATCGGGGCGAACCGCCGCGCGAAGCGCGCCGGATTGTCCGCTGGGCGCGGGTGCTCGACCGGATGGGGCTTGATCGCCAAACCGACGCGCGGGGCCGCGAGGTCGCGCTGCCGATGAATCCGTGAAGCTTCATGCCTGGGCGATCTGCACGAAGACGCGTGACCCCTCGACCTTGATCGGGTAGCTTCGCAGCGCTTCGACCACCGGCGCACACGTCGGCTGGCCGTCGCGCACGTCGAACTTGCCCTGGTGCAGCGGGCATTCGATCTCGTGGCCGTCGAGGAAACCGTCGCACAGCCGCGCATGGCCGTGCGTGCAAAGGTTGTCGGTGGCGTACAGCGCGTCGCCGACGGTGTAGATCGCGATGTCGAGGCCGGCCACCGACAGGCCGACGACATCGTCGGTCGGCAGGTCGGCGGCGGCGAGGGCATCGACCCAATTCGTGTCGCTCATGATGTCGCTCATGGTGCTGGCCTCAGATCGGGTAGATGATCGAGTTCGGGATCATCTCGGTGTCGTAGATGCATTCGCGCGAGGCGAACTTCAGCCCCGCCGGCGTCTGCACGATGGTGTCGAGGGTGCGGCCGGTGTTGAACACGGTCGACGCCTCGGACAGCTTGGTGCGGAACACCGCGTAGTTCGCCTCGCAGCGCCAGCGGCCGTCGGTCACTTCGCGCAGCACCGGCATGCCGACCACGTGGCGTTGGTAGTACGGGTCGTGGAACAGCGTCTCCTTGATGCCGTAGACGCGGTCCTTCAACATGCCCTTGCTCGTGAACGAGAGCGTGGCGAGCGGGAAGCCGCGCTCGTGGTTCTCGCGCGGCTGCAGCCGGTAGACGCAGTCGTCGGTGAAGAACTCGGGCCACAGGTCCCAGTCGCCGGAATCGACGGCGCTGGCGTAGTCGGCATAGAGCTGGGTCAGCGCGAGCCAGTCCTCGAAGCGGATGGTGGGCGTCATGGGGGTCGTCACGATTCAGGCCTCCATCACGTCGCGCCAGTAGCGGTACATGCCGCGGATCAGCGTCTCGGTCACCATGTGCTCGGTGTCCTCGACCGTGTGCCCGCCCAGCTCGGCCAGCGTGCGGTGGAAGGGCTTGCTCTCGAAGGCCTGCTGCGAGAACTCGATCACCTCGCCGTCGTCGGCCGAGACGAAGCCGGCCGGGCCGAACAGGTTGGCCTGCCGCAGGCGACGCTGCGTCATCTCCTCGGTGTCGTCGTCGAAGCCGAAGTGCGTCCAGACGAAGTCGAAGCTGCCATGGCCGCTGGGCTGGATGTGCCGCGTCGACACGCTGTTGACCTGCTGCTGCAGGATCACGCTCGGAAAGATCGTCGTCATCACCGCCGTAGGAACAGGCGCCCCCACGCTCGGCGCTTCGCGCGCTTCGCTGCCCCCCGAGGGGGCGTCCGACGCCTCGGGGCGGCCCAGCGGCGTCGGGCCACCCCACCAGGGCTCGGGCACGATGTCCAGAAAGCTCGGGTCGTTGAGCTGCATGCTCTCCTTGAAGCTCGCCACCTGGGTTACCTGCGCCGACGCGCCGGCGCTGCCGCGTGTCGAGATCATCGCGGCGTGGCGATGCTTGTCGTCCATGCGCAGCTGCGACTTGTTGTCGGCACGCCAGAGACCGAAGGTGACGAACCAGGTGTGCAGCAGGCCGGGGTGGTACGGGTCCTTGATGTTCTCCTGCATCAGCTTCCAGTTGCCCGGGATGCGCTGGCGGTTGTAGCCCAGGACCCTCAGCTTGCGGCCATTGAAGAGGCGATCGAAGTAGCCGAGGATGGTCGGGCCCAGGAAGTCTTCCAGCGATTCGACCTCGTGATCGAACGACGCGAAGACGACGCCGCCGCGGGTGGCGACCTTCAGTCTTGTCAGCCCGTGGTCGGCCGTCTTGAAGTCGGCCGGCATGCCGCCATGGACTTGGCCGTCCTGCTTGACGCCGCGGCGGAACGGCACGCCTTGCAGGTCACCCTTGAGCGTGTACGTCCACTGGTGGTACGGGCAGACGAACTCCTTGCGGTTGCCATGCCGCTCGCGGCAGAAACGCATGCCGCGGTGGGCACAGACGTTCTCGACCACGCTGAGCGCGCCATCGGCATCACGCGTCAGGATCACCGATCGCTCGCCGATCGCCGTGCGCTTGTAGTCGCCCGGGTTCGGTACCTCGGCCTCGAGGCCGACATAGCACCAGTGGGCCTTGTAGAAGAAGCGTTCGAGTTCGCGCTTGTAGAGGTCTTCGTCGGTGTAGGCCACGAACGGGATGCGGTGGGTGCCGTCGCCTTCCCAGCGTGCCTCGGTCGGGAAGACGGTCGAGGTGCTGCTCATGGCCTGGCCTCGATCGTCACCTGGATCTCACCGAGCCCGGCGATCGCGCCGTGCATCGTGTCGCCGGCGACCACCGCGTTCACGCCTTCGGGCGTGCCGGTCATGATGATGTCGCCGGGTTCCAGCGTCTCGTATTCCGACAGGTAGGCGATGCATTCGGCCACCGACCAGATGAGCTTGGAGATGTCGGACGCTTGGCGCGGCTGGCCGTTCACGCTGAGGCTGATGGCGGCGCTTGGCGGGTGGCCGATGTCGGCCGCGCGGTGCAGCAGCCCGATCGGCGCAGACGACGCGAACGACTTGCCGAATTCCCACGGCCGGCCCTTGTCGCGCGCGTCGAGTTGCAGGTCACGGCGCGTCATGTCCAGGCCCACCGCGTAGCCGTAGACGTGCTCGAGTGCGGCGGCGATCGGGATGTCGCGCCCGCCGCGCGCCAGGGCCACGACGAGCTCGATCTCGTGGTGGTAGTTCTTCGTCATCGGCGGGTAGGGCACGCTCGTCGGCGCGGTGGCATCGACGACGGCGTTCGCCGGCTTCATGAAGAAGAACGGCGCTTCGCGGTCCGGGTCCTTGCCCATCTCGCGCGCATGGGCGGCGTAGTTGCGGCCGACGCAGAAGACGCGGTTGACGGGGAAGCGCTCGTTGCGCCCGGCAACGGTGAGTGTGTGCAGTGGCGGGGCTTCGATGGCGAGCTTCATGGGTGCTCCTCGGTGTCGGGTGGGGATGAGATCGGGTTCACAGGCGCTCGCTGCGCCACAGGCCGAGGGCCTGCTGCACCGGTCGGTCCGAAAAGCTGAACAGCAGCGACTCGCGATCGGCGCGCAGCGTCAGCGCGTGCCACGAGGGCACGACGAAGACGTCGTTCTCCTGGAAACGCCAGCTCTGCTCGCCGACGCGCACCTCGCCGCCGCCTTCGAGGCAGACGTGCACGGTGCCGTCGGTGCAGCGCGACGGGCGGGTCTCGAAGCCGGCCGGCAGCAGCTGGGCGAAGGCGCCCATCGTCGGCATCGGCGCGGCGCCGGTCGCCGGGTTCACATAGCGCAGCTTGAAGCCATCGTGCGCGTCGGGTGTGCCATGCGCGATGCCGTTGAGCGCCGCCTTCGTGCGCTCGAACGGGTAGACGAACACGCGGGTGGGGTCGGCCGGCTTCGGCGCGTAGTCCATCGGCACCATGTTCGAGCCGTAGCGGGCCAGCGCATCGCCCTCGGGCCGCAGCGTCTGCTGTGAAGGCTGCGCGCTCCTTTCGGAGAAGCCGGCGTCGAGAAAGCGCACGATGGGGATGTCCAGCCCATCGAGCCACACCACCGGCTGGTCGCCGAGGTTGCCATGCTCGTGCCAGGTCCATGCGGGGGTGATGATGAAGTCACCGCGGTGCATCGTGGTGCGCTCGCCATCCACGGCGGTGTAGGCGCCTTCGCCGTCGAGCACGAGGCGCAGCGCCGACTGGGTGTGGCGGTGCGCCGGGGCCACCTCGCCGGGCATGATCAGCTGCAGCCCGGCGTAGAGCGACTGAGTGATGCACGACTGGCCCCGCAGTGCCGGGTTCTCGAGGATCAGCACGCGGCGCTCGGCTTCTTCGGCGGTGATCAGCCGGCCCGCTTCCATGACTTGCTCGCGCAGCTCCGCGTAGCACCACAGCGCCGGCTGCACCGGCGAGCGCGGCTGCGGCGGCACCAGGGCGCCGAGCACCTCCCACAGCGGTGTCATGTGGCGCTGGCCGATACGTTCGTAGAAGTCGGCGCGTTGGCGCAGCGCGTCGGGGGGCAGGGTGGCGGCGTGCATCGATGTCTCCTCAAGTGCCCTGCGCATAGAACGCATCGGCGTGGATGTGTTTCGGGGCGATCCCCATGCGGCGGACCAGCAGCGTCGACGCCTCGACCATCGGCGGCGAGCCGCACTGGTAGGCGCGCCAGCCGCTCAACTCGGTGAAGTCCTGCTCGATCGCCTCGGTGACCATGCCGCAGCGTTGCCGCGCCGGGTCACCGCCGGAGGTGACGACAACGTGCACGGTCAGGGCGGGGTGCTCGCGCTGGAGTTGCTGCAGCCAGGCCAGCCCGTAGACGTCGCGCGACGAGCGCACGCCGACGTAGACGTGGATCGGGTTCGTCATGCCCCCGGCGATGGCCCCCCGCACGATCGACAGGATCGGCGCCAGCCCGGTGCCACCGGCCACGCACAGCATCGGCCCCTCGTGCCGGCGACGCAGGTAGGCCGACCCCAGCGGGCCACTCACGCGCACGCTGTCCCCGACCTTCAGCGCGCCGGCGATGTAGCCGGTGACGCGGCCGTCCGGCACGAGGCGCACGTGAAACTCGAGCTGGCCGTCAGTGGCCAGGCCGGCCATCGAATACGGCCGCACATGCTCCGGCGTGAACTGCAGTTGCGCGTACTGGCCGGGCGAGAACTCGAGGGGCTTGGCCGGCTTGAGCACCAGGCGCTTGATGTCGTGGGTCTGGTCCTCGATCGCGGTGACCGTGGCCTTCACGATGCGCGCCGGGTGCACGACGATCTCGTCAGGCTCGGGGATCTCGATCGTGCACGATTCGGTGATGAAGGTGCGGCAGGCGAGCACGTAGTCGTCGGCCGAGTCCAGCGGGCGCCGCTGCTCCCGGCCGTCTTCGAGCACCTCGCCGTCGATGAGTCGGCAGCGGCACGTCCCGCAGCGACCGGCCATGCACGAGTACGACATGGGCACCTGCGCCGCCTGCAGCGCTTGGAGCAGGTTCGCGCCGGCCTCGACCCGGATGATCCGGTTCAGCGGCTGAACAAGCACTTCCATGGGTGGGCCCGATGCGATTGAGTGGCGATGGGCGTATCGTCGTCGGCTTGCGCCAATCAGCCAATACGATCTCTTGAATGTTTCACATCACAGACAGTGATAACGAGGCACCGGCATGGAGCTGACCGACATCGATCTGAACCAGCTCGTGCTGTTCCAGCAGCTGATGATCGAGCGCCGCGTCTCGAAGGTGGCCGACAAGCTCGGCCTGACCCAGCCGGCGGTCAGCAACACGCTCGCCAAGTTGCGCAAGCAGTTCGGCGACGAACTCTTTCTGCGCACGCCGGCCGGTATGGTGCCGACGCCGTTTGCAGAGCTGCTGGCCGAACCGGTGGGCTATGCGCTGGGCATGATCCACAGCGGGTTGAACCAGCAGCTGCGCTTCGACCCGGCCAGTGCCAAGCAGGCCGTGACGATCGGCATGACCGACATCGGCGAGATCGTCTTCCTGCCGGCGCTGTCAGAGCGGCTGCGGCGCGAGGCGCCCGGCATCACGCTGAGCACGGTGCGCAACACCGCGGTGAACCTGCGCGACGACATGGAATCGGGCAAGGTCGATCTGGCGATCGGCCTGCTGCCCCAGCTCAAGGCCGGGTTCTTCCAGCGGCGCCTGTTCCAGCAGCGCTATGTCTGCCTGTTCCGGCGCGGTCATGCGCTCGACAAGAAGCGACTCACGCTGGCGGACTTTCGCGCCACCGAGCACCTGGTCGTCGTGTCTGCCGGCACCGGCCACGGCAAGGTCGACGACCTCATCCGGCGCGCCGGCATCGAGCGCACCGTGCGGCTGACGGTGCCGCACTTCGTGGGCGTCGGTCACATCCTGCAGACCACCGACCTGGTGGCCACCGTGCCCGAACGCCTCGCCAAGCAGCTGGCCGAACCCTTCGGGCTGACCTCGCTGCCGCACCCCGTGGCACTGCCCGAGGTGACGATCAATGCCTTCTGGCACGCCAAGGCGCACCGCTCGCCCGCGAACCAATGGTTGCGCGGCGTCGTGTGCGAGTTGTTCGCCGACGATCGCCCCGCGAGCCGGCCGGCCTCACGCCGCTGAGGCTGCGCGTCGGGCCGTCAGGCCGTCGCCAGACCGCCCGCATCGGGCGCGCTCGGCGCCGCCTGGCGGCCGGCTTCGCCCTGCAGCAGGAAGTGCGACAACGCCGGGATCAGGATCAGCGCACCGAGCATGTTCCAGATGAACATGAAGGTCAGCAGGATGCCCATGTCGGCCTGGAACTTGATGGGCGACCAGACCCAGGTGACGACACCGGCGGCCAGCGTCACGCCGACCAGGCCGACCACCTTGCCGGTGAACGCGACCGCGCGCCGATAGGCTTCGGCCAGGCTGCAGCCCAGGCGCTGCTGCGCGAGCTGCACGCTCAGCAGGTAGAGCGCGTAGTCGACACCGATGCCCACGCCGAGCGCGACCACCGGCAAGGTCGCGACCTTCACGCCGATGCCCAGGCGAACCATCAGCGCCTCCGCGAGGATCGAGGTCAGCACCAGCGGCAGCACCGCGACCACGACCGCGCGCCAGCTGCGGAAGGTGATCGCGCACAGCAGGATCACCGCGCCGTACACATAGAGCAGCATCGTGCGGTTGGCTTGCCGGACGACGATGTTGGTCGCGGCATCGACGCCGGCGCTGCCGGCGGCGAGCAGGAACTTGCGGTCGGCGGTGTCGTGCGCCGCGGCGAACGCGCTCGCCGCGTTGACGACGCGGTCGAGCGTCTCGGCCTTGTGGTCGGCGAGGTAGGCCATCACCGGCAGCAGCGAGCACTGGGTGTTGATGAACTCGGAGTTCCAGCTCAGCGCGTTGCTGACCTGCGCGTCGATCAGGCTCTGGTTGTCGCTGACCGTCATCCACTTCGGATTGCCCTCGAAGCCGCCGGCGGTGTAGGCGCGCACGGTGTCGGCCAGCGACAGAACGCGCTGCACGCCCGGCACCTGCGCCAATGTCCAGCTCAGGCGGTCGGTCTCGGTCAGCGTCTCGAAGCTGCGGCACTTGTCGGGGTCGGTCTTGACCATCACCGCGAACACATCGCTCGAGATGCCGTAGTTGGCGGTGATGTAGGCGTTGTCGCGGTTGTAGCGCGAGTCTGGCCGCAGCTCGGGTGCGCCGGCATCGAGGTCGCCGACCTTGAGGTTGCCGCTGTAGACGAAGCCGGCCACGCCGAGCAGCACCGCGACCGCGATCGCCGCGCTGGCCCAGCGCCTCTCGGTGAAGCGGTCAAGCGCGCGCCACAGTGCGCCGAAGCCACGCCGACCATCCGCCTCGCGTTCATCCCGCAGGCTGCGCTGCGCCGCGACCGCGCTCACGCCGAAGTACGACAGCAGCACCGGCAGCAGCAGCAGGTTGGTGAAGATCAGCACCGCGACGCCCAGGCTCGCCGTCAGCGCGAGTTCGCGGATCACCGGGATGTCGATCACCATCAGCACCGCGAAGCCGACCGCATCGGCGAGCAGCGCGGTCATGCCGGCGAGGAACAGGCGCCGGAACGTGTAGCGCGCCGCGACCCATTGGTGCGTGCCGCGCCCGACGTCCTGCATGATGCCGTTCATCTTCTGCGCGCCGTGGCTGACGCCGATCGCGAACACCAGGAAAGGCACGAGGATGGAGAACGGATCGAGGCCGTAGCCGAGCGTCACGACGATGCCGAGCTGCCAGATCACCGCGACGATCGAGCAGGCGAGTACCAGCGCCGTGCTGCGCACGCAACGTGTGAAGCCGAAGATCACCAGCGTGGCGACCGCGGCGGCGACGAGGAAGAAGGTCATGACCTTCTGCAGCCCGTCGATCAGGTCGCCGGCCAGCTTCGCGAAGCCGATCACATACATCCGCACCGGCGGGGTGCCGGCGGGGCCGGCGGTGTAGTGATCGCGGATCTTCTCGAGCGCTGCCGACAGCTGGTGGTAGTCGATCGGCTGGCCCTGCGCATCGGCGGCGAGCAGCGGGATCACGATCATGCTGGACTTGTAGTCGTTGGCCACCAGGCTGCCGACCACGCCGGCGCGTGCGATGTTGATGCGGAGGTCGTCGATCGACTTCGGCGAGCCGTTGAAGTCGTTGGGGAGCACCGGCCCGCCGGTGAAGCCCTCTTCGGTGACCTCGACCCAGCGCACCACTGGCGTGAAGATCGACTTCATCCAGGCCCGGTCGACACCCGGCAGGATGAAGATCTCGTCGTTGATCTTGGCCAGCGTCGCGAGGTAGCCCGGGTTGAAGATGTCGCCGTCGGGCGCCTCGACGACGACCCGCACCGAGTCGCCCAGGCCGCGCAGCTGGCCGCGGTTCTCGAGGTAGTTCTTGATGTAGGGCTGGCTGTGCGGGAGCATCTTGTCGAAGCTCGCACTGACCACCAGCCCGCGCAGCTGGAAGGCACAGAAGGCCGTGACCAGCGCGCAGGCGATGATCAGCAGCAGCCGGTGGTTGAACACCAGCCGCTCGACCAGGCTGCCCGACGCGTGGTCGAAGTCCTTCGGGTCTTGGATGACGGGGGCGCTGGCGTGGTGACTGTCGTCCATCGGGATGTCGCGGTGCAGGTCGTTGTGGAAGGGCGCGGCGGCGTCAGAGCCGCGGCTTGAGGCTGTCGGCCGCGGGAGCGTCGTGGCGGATCGATTCGAGTCGCACGCCTTCGGCGCCGACCACGCCGATGCGCCTGTCGCCGAGCGCGGTGACACCGAAGTACGACATCGGCTGCGAGGTCTTGAGCGCGGCGAAGGTCTGGCCGTGGTCGCGGCTGAGCTCGATGCCTCCGGCCTGGGTGACCAGCAGCACGCTGCCGTCGGCCAGCGCGGTACCGGCGGTGATGCCGGCCGCACTGGTGGTGGCCACGCGGGCCCAGCTGCGGCCCTGATCGGCGCTGCGGAACAGGCTGCCGCGCATGCCGAAGGCCAGCAGCGTGTCGGGGCCGTCGGTCACGAGCCCGAACAAGGTGCCCTTGTACGGTGTCGGGATCGCCACGAAGCGCTGGGTCGTGGGGTCGAGCCGCCAGACCATGCCTTGCTCGCCGGCCAGGTACAGGCCGCCGGCGCTGCCGCGCATCGCGTAGAAGTGCAGCTCGTTCGGGTTGTCGGTGTGGTCCATCCACGGCGTCCAGGTCGCGCCGGCGTCGGTGGTGCGGTAGATGCGATTGAAGGTGCCGACGATGTAGCCACTGGTGTCGCTGTCGAAGTGCACATCGAGGAAGGCCTGCGTGCCACCGTCGGCCACGAGGCGCTTCTCGC
Source organism: Burkholderiales bacterium (assembly GCA_040007475.1). Classification (GTDB taxonomy): domain Bacteria; phylum Pseudomonadota; class Gammaproteobacteria; order Burkholderiales; family Burkholderiaceae_C; genus LMDS01. The sequence goes on along the minus strand of JBDTVC010000046.1, from coordinate 5,109 downwards.
GTTTGAGCTGGGTGTCCGCGGACGCATCCGATGACGTGCGCGATTCGTAGTGGCGCAGCGCGATCTCGGCCGCCTGACGGCCGTCGAGCTGGCGGCGCCAGGTCGCGCCGCCATCGGCGCTGTGCAGCACCACGCCGCCGTGGCCGACGGCCCAGCCCTGGCGCGGCGACGGGAACGAGACCGCGAGCAGATCGCTGCTCACCGGCACCACCGCCTGCATCCAGTGAGCGCCGGCATCGTCGGAGTACACGATGTGGCCGCGCAGCCCGACCGCGACGACGCGCGTGCCGGCATGCGTCACCGCCAGCAGCGGGCTGCGGGCTGCCTGGTCGCTCGCGAGCGCGGGCAGGTCTTGCGGGTTCTGGAACGGCGACGCGTTGGCGGCGACTGAAAACACCAGGCCGGCGGCCATGACCGCGAGCATGGAGCGATGACGTGTGGCCATGCTGATTGCCCCTGGCTGAAACGGCATGCGGCCCGACGCGGGCCGCATGCAAGGTTGCCTGTCGATCCGGTCTATCGGACGCCTTCGCCGGCCAGCGACTCGGATGCGTAGAACGACGCCGGCTTGAACGGGATCACGACCCAGCCGCCCTTGTCGGTCACGTCTTCCTGCCGAGCATAGTTGCCGGTGGCCAGATCCATCGTGACCCATTCGTCGGTCGAGTGGCCCGCGGTTTCGTAGAACGCGATCGGCAGGGAATGCGTCACGCGGAAGATCTGGCCGCTGGAGTCGTAGTTGTCGGCAATGCCCACGCCGGGCAGGTCCTCGTCCCAGTAGATCGTGCGGTTCGGATAGACGTGGCGCTTGCCGGGCTTCAGCACTGCCTTCACTTCCCAGACCCGGTGCAGTTCCCAGCGCACGCAATCGGGGTTCAGGTGGTTTTTCACGTTCATCGCGACCGCGCTCGGGCACTGCTTCGGATCCCGGACCTTGTAGTCGTTGTACGGGATGAAGAGTTCCTTCTTGCCGACCAGCTTGAAGTCGTAGCGGTCCAGGCTGCCGTAGAACACCGCCGCTTCGTCGACCGTGCCGGCGCCACCGCCGGTCGGGCTCGGCGTGTCGTAGGCGATGTCGGGTGCGAGCTTGACGCGGCGCATGCCGGGCAGGTACGACCAGGCGCGCCGACCGACGTTCATGTTGTCGATCGAGTCATGCACGATCAGCTTCTCGCCGGCCTTGCGCGCCGGCTCGTTGTAGTCGATGCGCAGCCGGGTGAAGATCTCCTGATCGCCGATCGGCGTGGTGCGTGCGGGGTCGAAGATATCGTACTGAAACCACATCGTGCCGATGCCGGTGACGGTGCGGTTGCCCTGCGTGTCGACGACCGTGCCGGTCATGTTCGGTGACATCGCCGCGGAGGCATCGAACTTCAGTTGCCGGTTCCACATGACCTCGCTGCCAGTCTTCGGGAACGGGAACGGCAGGCCGCCGTAGCAGCCCGTCAGCAGCAGGCCGTCGTGGGCGGTCTTGCAGCCGCCGGTGGCGTTCTTCAGCGTGTTGTCGAGGTACCACTTCGGATAGTTCGCGGTCCGGTGGCTCGGATAGACATCGATCCGGTAGCTCGGGTACTTCTTCATCGCGGCCTTGATGCCTTCGCTGAGCTTGGCCGCGTACTGGTCCATGTTCTTCGCGTCGATCGAGAACAGCGGCTTCTCGGCGGCGAACGGGTCGGGCCGGTGGCCCGGGTTCTTCGGGTCGTAGCCGGCCGGCGGCGCGACCGGGCCGGTGTAGGCCGGGATCGTGCCGTCCTTGTTGCCGGCCTTCTCGGCTCCCCACGGCGTGTGGGTCGTGCCGAGCGACTTGACCTCGTCGGCCGAGGCCGCGGCGCCGGCCGGGCCGGCGAAGGCGATCGCCACGGCGGCCGCGATGTGGATCTTGCGCATCATCTCGATGTCTCCAGTCGGTTCTTAGAATGTGGTCTTGAAGGTGAACGACAGCCAGCCGCGATCATGAAGGATCGCATTGCCGCCGTTCGAGTACGCCATCTGCGACGCGCCGATGCCGGGCACCGCAGCGAACGGGTTAGGCCCGGCGGTGTAGCTCCCGAAGTAGTCGTTGTAGGCGAGGTCGAACTTGTACTTGGCCTTCACGTCGGCGCCGACGCCCAGGCTCCATTGGCCGCTGCCCTCGTTGCCGCCGAACGGCACCGGCGAGTTGCCCTTCAGGCCGCGGCTGTACGACATCGGCATCGTCACGTCGACGCTCGGCAGCACCTGGAACCAGGTCGGCGTGGCCGACAACGACAGCCCCCAGGCCGAGTCGGTCGAGCAGCCCGCATCCTTGCCGCCGACCGGGCAGTTGTAGTCGACATGGCTGAAGCTGCCGGCGGTGGCCGCGTCGACCTTGCGTACCTTGCTGTAGGTGATTTCGGCCAGCACGGTCGAGGAGTCGAACAGCGGGGTCTTGCCGATGTACGCCACTGCATTCACCAACGCATGGATGCTGTTGCCGCGGGCGATCGTCGGCGACCCGAACGCGGTGTTCAGCGCGGTGTTCTGGCGGTACACGATTTCCGAGCCGAACGAGATGCCGCCGAGCTGCGTGGCGTAGCTCAGGCCGACGAGCTTGACGTCCTTCGCGTAGGCGTTGTGCAGTTCGGTGAAGGCGCCGCCCGGGCTCAGCACGCTCATCACCTTGTCGTCGAACTTGCGCACCGTGAGGCCGGCGGTGCCGTTGATCCAGGTCGGCGACCACTTGAGGTTCAGGCCCCAGTTGCCGCTGTTCTTCGGTGTGGCGTCCGGGCCGGTGCTCACGTCGCCACTGAACGGGATCCCGAGGTAGTTGGTGCCCCCCTGGAAGAACGGGTCGGCATAGGTGAAGTAGGTGCCGCCTTCATAGATGCGGTAGGGCTTCCATTCGAGGAAGTACTGGCCGTTGAGCGACAGGTTGTCACTGAGCTGCCAATGCGCCGACAGCTGGTTGAGCGGCAGGAACAGCTCCTTGGCCTCGACACCCGGCGTGGCCAGGGCCTTGCGGAAGTCGACCGGCCCCTGCGAATACGAGGCGCCATGAATCGGCGTGAACAGCGACTCGCCATAGATCACGGTATGCCGACCGAGCTTCAGGTCGAGCGGGCTGTCGGTGCCCAGGTTCACGCGGCCGAACACGAAGGCGTCGAGGAATTCGCCCGAGTGCGTGTAGTAGCGCGAGACGGCGTGGGTGTAGACGTTGCCCGGATACGCGGTGCCCAGGCCGGCGGCCTGGTAGGCCGGGTTGCCGTCGACCTTGTTGTTGTAGGCCGCGTCGTACCACGAGGCTGCCGAAACGCGAAAGCCGTAGCTCTTCTTGTAGACGAAGTCGAGCTCGGTCAGCAGGTCGACGCGGTTGGTGATCAGGGAACCCCGGTCGAACTTGTACTCGCCACCCTGCAGGCCCCAGCTGTCGCCGAGCACCGGGTCGCGCTGTTCGGCACGCCAGCCGGCGTTGTAGCGAATCGTGTTGTCGAAACGCAGCTCGCCATCGGCGATGCCCAAATCGATGGGGAACGCGTTGGCGGGCGCATGCAGCGAAGCCGCCATCGCAGCGCCGATCACTGACAGCGGCATGCGCGCGCGTGCCGACTTCTCGATCTTCTGTCTCACGTCTTTGTCTCCTGTGGTGTCTGTGGAGCGGGCTGTCTTCGGGCATCCCGCCGGGTTCAAGCTGTCTTAGTAACAAACGGGCTTGTTCGTTTTTTTCTAGAATAGCGCAGGCACTTTCGGGCGACTACTATCGTTGACCCTTATCAATACGTGGCGGTGTGTTGTGCGCTAAGGCCACCGGCCGCGGGGCGATCCGGCCCGGCCGCGCAGGGCCGATCCGCGCGAGCGACGCGCTGGCGGCTCGGGCCCGATCAGTCGTAGGCGTAGAAGCCGCGGCCGCTCTTGCGGCCCAGGCGGCCGGCAGCGACCATTTCCTTGAGCAGCGGGGCCGGGCGGTACTTCGGGTCGTTGAAGCCGTCGCAGAAGACCTGCATCACCGCCAGCATCGTGTCCAGGCCGATCATGTCGGCCAGCGCGAGCGGCCCGATCGGCTGGTTGCAGCCCAGTGTCATGCCGGTGTCGATGTCCTCGGCGCTGGCCAGGCCCTCGGCGAGCACGAAGATCGCCTCGTTGATCATCGGGCACAGGATGCGGTTGACGACGAAGCCCGGGTTGTTCTTCACGCTGATCGGTGTCTTGCCGATCGCCCGCGCGAACTCGACCGCGAGCGCGTGGGTCGCGTCCGAGGTCTGCAGGCCGCGGATGATCTCCAGCAGCGCCATCATCGGCACCGGGTTGAAGAAGTGCAGGCCGATGACGCGCCGCGGCGCGTTCACCACCGCGGCCAGTTGCGTGATCGAGATCGACGAGGTGTTGGTCGCGATCACCGTCTCCGGGCCGACCAGCGCATCGGTCTGGCGCAGGATGCGCAGCTTGAGTTCGAGGTTCTCGGTCGCGGCCTCGATCACGAGCTGAGCGCCCCGCAGATCTTCGTAGCGCGTCGAGCCTGTGACGCGCGCCACCGCCGCGGCGCGGTCGGCCGGCGTCAGCTTGTCCTTCTTGACGAGCCGGTCGAGGCTGCCCTGCAAGGTCGCCAGGCCACGCTGCACGGCCGCATCGGAGACGTCGACCATCGTGACGTTCAGGCCCGCGATCGCGCAGACCTGTGCGATGCCGTTTCCCATCGTGCCGGCGCCGATCACGCCGATGTGTTGAATGCTCATGGTGCTGGATGTCGTTTGAAGTGGATCGGGTGAGTGCCGCAGGCCGCGTCAGTGCGCGACGGCCCGTCGCGTCGCGGCCTCGCCCGCCGCGATCCACAGCGCCTGCAGCGCGGCGTCCTGGCTGCGCCGGGCAGCCTCTTCGCAATAGGCCCGGTGGGCCGGCGGGATGTCGGCGCCGGCGTGCGCTGCGATCGACAGCCGGATCACCGCCAGCCTGGCGTGGCCGAAGCCGATGCTGCGCTCGAGCAGAGCGAGTGCCGATGCGCTGGCCAGACGCTTCTCGGACGGGTCCGCGCTCGGCTTCGTGCCGGTCGCAAGGTGGCGTTTCATGTCGCGCACGATCTGTCGGGTCATCAAAGCTGCCTCACATGCTGCGCCGGTACTGCCCACCGACCTCGAACAGCGCGTCGGTGATCTGCCC
>JBDTVC010000045.1:0-25310 GCA_040007475.1 Burkholderiales bacterium | reverse complement strand
TGATGCTGATCACGCACGACATGGGCGTGATCGCCGAGACCTGCGACCGTGTCGCCGTGATGTATGCCGGGCGCGTCGCCGAAATCGGCCCGGTGCGCGACGTGATCCACTCGCCCGCGCATCCGTACACGGTCGGGCTGATGGGGTCGATCCCGGCGATGGACGAAGACCGTGAACGCCTGCTGCAGATCGATGGTTCGATGCCGCGGCTGACCGCGATCCCGAACGGTTGCGCGTTCAATCCGCGCTGCGAGCGCGCCTTCGCGCGCTGCCGGGTCGAGCGGCCGGACTTGCTCCCGGCGGGGCCGACCCGGGCTGCGTGCTGGCTGCATGCGGCGGCTGTTCGGGAGCTTGCCTGATGAGCGCCCTGGTCGAAGTCCACGATCTCGCGAAGGTCTTCGATGTGTCGGCCCCGTGGCTCAATCGCGTCGTCGAGCGCAAGCCGCGGCAGTTCGTCCACGCGGTCGATGGCGTGAGCTTCTCGATCCAGCGGGGCAAGACCCTCGCCCTCGTCGGTGAATCGGGTTGCGGCAAGAGCACGGTTGCGCGTCTGCTGGTGGGCCTGTATCCGCCCACCAGGGGCCGCATGTCGTTCGACGGGGCCGACACGGCGGCGGGCTTTCGATCCGCGCAGTCGCGGACGCTGCGTCAGCGCATGCAGATGATCTTTCAGGATCCGTATGCGAGCCTGAACCCGCGCTGGAAGGTGGCCGACATCGTCGGCGAGCCGCTCAAGGAGCATGGGCTCGTCGGCAAGTCGGGTGACCGCAAACGCGAATTGAAGGAGCGCGTGGCCGAGTTGCTGCAATCGGTCGGCCTGGCGGCTGCGGATGTCGAGAAGTTTCCGCACCAGTTCTCGGGGGGCCAGCGCCAGCGCATCTCGATCGCCCGCGCGCTGGCGACGCAGCCCGCGTTCCTCGTCTGCGACGAGCCGACCTCAGCGCTCGACGTGTCCGTGCAGGCGCAGGTGCTCAACATCATGAAGGACCTGCAGCGCAAGCAGGGGCTGACGTATCTCTTCATCTCGCACAACCTGGCGGTCGTGCGCCATGTCAGCGACCAGGTCGGCGTGATGTACCTCGGCCGCGTGGTCGAGCTGGCCGACAAGGCCGACCTGTTCGAACGGCCGCGGCACCCGTACACGCGGATGCTGCTCGATGCGATCCCCGACATCCACATGAGCGGCCGCTCGCGCACGCCCGTTCAGGGCGAGGTGCCGAACCCGCTGAACCCCCCGACCGGCTGCAGTTTCCACCCACGCTGCCCGCATGCGAACGATCGTTGCAAGCTGGAGCGGCCGCCACTGCAGACCTTCGGTGGCGCGCTGATCGCGTGCCACGCGGTCGAAGAGGGCAGGATCTAGTTCAGCGGCAACAGGTGCTCGCCGCGGAACAGGTCGGTGACCTGTTCCCGGTCGCGAATCAGCCAGGCCTGGGCGCCAGAGACCATCACCTCGGCTGCTCGTCCGCGCGTGTTGTAGTTGCTCGCCATGCTCATGCCGTAGGCGCCGGCAGACAAGACCGCGACGAAGTCGCCGGCGTGCACCGCCAGCGCGCGATCGCGGCCGAGCCAGTCGCCCGATTCACAGATCGGGCCGACGACGTCGCAGATCATTTCGGGCTCGTCGCGCAACTCGCAAGCGACGATACGCATCCAGGCCTCGTACATCGCGGGGCGCATCAGGTCATTCATCGCCGCGTCGACGATGCAGAAATTCTTCTGCTCGCCGGGCTTCACGTACAGCACTTCGCTCACCAGAACGCCTGCATTGCCGACCAGCGAACGCCCGGGTTCGAACATGATCTTGCGGTGCCCATGCCCGCGCGCGTCGATGCGCTCGAGCAGGCTCTTCACCAGCGCCTCCGCCGACGGCGGTGTCTCGTCCGTGTACGTGATGCCGAGGCCACCGCCGAGATCGAGGTGGTGGATCTTGATGCCGCGCGCCTCGATGGAATCGACCAGATCGAGCAGGCGATCGAGTGCATCCAGGTAGGGGCCGATCTCGGTGATCTGCGAGCCGATGTGGCAGTCGATGCCGACGACTTCCAGCCCGGGCAGTGCGGCCGCTTGCACATAGCATGCGAGCGCGCGCTCATGGGCGATGCCGAACTTGTTGCCCTTCAGGCCGGTCGAGATGTAGGGGTGGGTGCCGGCATCGACGTCGGGGTTGATGCGCAGGCTCACGCGCGCTGTTTCGCCGACACCGGTCGCGACCTGCGACAGCACGCCCAGTTCGGCTTCGCTCTCGACGTTGAAACACATCACGCCGACCTCGAGCGCTCGCTTCATCTCGGCGCGCGTCTTGCCGACGCCGGAGAACACGATCTTCGATGCGGGCACGCCGATCGCCAGCACGCGCTCGAGCTCGCCGCCCGACACGATGTCGAACCCGCAGCCCGCCTGCGCGAAGGTCTGCAGGACCGCAAGGGTCGAGTTGGCCTTCATCGCGTAGCAGACAAGGTGATCGCGGCCGACCAGCGCGCGCTGATAGGCGCCGAGTGCGCTCAACATCGCGGCGCGCGAATACACGTAGAGCGGCGTGCCGAAGCGGCGCGCCAGATCGGCCACAGGGCAGTCTTCGATGAACAGCGCGTCGGCGCGAAAGGCAAGGTGAGGCGAGCCGGGCAAGGTCATGGTGCGGAAGCGGGTGAGGAAGCGGGTGGTGCGGGCTTGGGCAAGCTCAACGGGCCCTTCTGGCCGCAACCGGCCAGCGGCAGGGCCACCACCAGCCATGCACCCACTGCCAGCGCAGCCTTCAGGCGCGCCGCTACACTCGTCTTGCGCTGCAACATGACAGGATTCTATCGACCATGACCGACCTCGAATATCACGCGAAGGCGAGCGCCGTGCTCGCGAGCATCGAGGCCCGCGTGGACGCATGGCTGCAAGACGACGTGGTCGACATCGACACGCAGCGCACGGGCGGCCTGCTGGAGATGAGCTTCCCGAACGGCAGCAAGATCATCGTGAACACGCAGCCGCCGCTGCACGAGATCTGGCTCGCGGCGCGCTCGGGCGGGTTCCACTACAAGTTCGACGGCACGGCTTGGCGCGACACGCGTGACGGCAGGGAGCTGTTCGACGCCTTGTCTGCGTGCGCCAGCGATCAGGCGGCGCAAGCGCTACGCTTCACGTCAGCCTAGCGCTTGAAGAGATCGAGAATGCTCTTGCGCTCCTCTTCATCCGGCGGCTTGGGCATCTTGTCGTCCAGGCCCAGGCTGCTCACGCCGGCGCCGTGCGCATACTCGTCGTAGAACCATTCGTCGCCGACGTTCAGCACGCCTTCGGGCACCGGATACTGTTCAACCGGCACGCCGTTGAGCGCGTGCTTCATGTACTCGATCCAGATCGGCAACGACAGGCCGCCACCGGTTTCGTTGTCGCCCAGCTTGCGCGGCGTGTCATAGCCGATCCAGACGATCGCGACCAGGCTCGGCTGAAAGCCGGCGAACCAGGTGTCGATCGAATCGTTGGTCGTGCCGGTCTTGCCGTACACGTCCGGGCGGTTCAACGCCCGCCGCGCCGCTGCTGCAGTGCCGCGCAGTGCGACCGACTGCAGCAGGCTGTCCATGACGAAGGCATTGCGCGCGTCCAGCGTGCGCATCGATTCGTTCAGTACCTGCGGCGTGGACTCGTTGAGCAGCTTGCCCTTGGAGTCGGTGATCCTGCTGATCAGCATCGGGTTGACGCGGTAGCCGCCACTCGCAAACACGCTGTACGCCGACGCCATCTGCATCGGCGTGACGGAGCCGGTGCCCAACGCCATCGGCAGGTAGGCGGGGTGCTTGTCGGCATCGAAGCCGAAGCGGGTGATCCAGCTCTGCGCATACGGCGCACCGATCGACTGCAGGATGCGGATCGAGATCATGTTCTTCGAGCGTTCGAGGCCACGCCGCAGCGTCATCGGCCCTTCGAACTTGCCGTCGTAGTTCTTCGGCTCCCAGGGCTGGCTGCCGGTGGAGCCGGCGTCGAAGAACAGTGGCGCGTCGTTGATCACGGTCGCGGGCGTGAAGCCCTTCTCCAGCGCGGCCGAGTAGATGAACGGCTTGAAGCTCGAGCCCGGCTGGCGCCATGCCTGCGTGACATGGTTGAACTTGCTCTTGGAGTAATCGAAACCGCCGACCATCGCCCGCACGGCGCCCGTGCGCGGATCGATCGCCACGAATGCGCCTTCGACCTCGGGTTGCTGCGTGACGCTCCAGTCGCCGGGCTTGCCATCTTTGCCCACGTTCCGTATCAGCCGGACCACCGCGCCCGGGCGGATCTGCGTCTTGGGGTTGCCCTTGACGGCCAGGCCTGAGGCGACAGGCTTGAGGCCGTCGCCGGTGACGGTGATGACCTCGCCGGACTGCAGCACCGCCACCACCTTCTTCGGCCCGGCTTCGATGGCGATCGCGGCCTTGAGTTCGTCGTTGTCCGGGTGATCCTGCAGTGCCTCCGCGATGCGTGCGTCCACTTCCTTGGGGTTCGCCGGCAGATCGACGTAGTCCTCCGGCCCGCGGTACACCTGCCTGCGTTCGTAGTCCATGATGCCTTTGCGCAATGCGCGATAGGCCACCATCTGATCGGCGGACTTCAGCGTCAAGTAGACATTGAGGCCGCGCGTGTAGGCCTCGTCGCCATATTGCGTGAAGATCAGCTGCCGGGCGGCCTCGGCGACGTACTCGGCATGCACGGCCACATCCGACGCCGCGCGGTACCGCAGCGTCTCCGCGCGCGCCGTGTCGCGCTGCGCCGGCGTGATGTAGCCGTTGTCGACCATCCGCTCGAGAATGCGCAACTGACCACTCTTGGCCCGGTCCGGGTTGTTGATCGGGTTGTAGGCCGACGGCGCCTGAGGCAGCCCGGCGAGCATGGCGGCCTCGGCGATGGAGATGTCCTTCAGTGGCTTGCCGAAGTAGATTTCGCTGGCGGACGCGAACCCGTACGCACGCTGGCCCAGAAAGATCTGGTTCATGTAGACCTCGAGGATCTGGTCCTTGCTGAGCACGCTCTCCATCTTGAACGCGAGCAGCATCTCGTAGATCTTGCGGGTGTAGGTCTTCTCTGTGGACAGGTAGAAGTTGCGCGCGACCTGCATCGTGATCGTCGACGCGCCCTGGCTGCGCGAGCGGTTGAACTGCGCCAGGCCGGCCCGCACGACACCCTTGATGTCGACGCCGCTGTGCTCGTAGAAGCGCGAGTCCTCCGAGGCGAGGACTGCCTCCTGCATGACTTTCGGAATTTGTCCGAGCGGGACGAAATTACGACGTTCTTCGCCATACTCACCGAGCAGCACGCCATCGGACGAGAAGATGCGCATCGGCAGCTTGGGCCGGTAGTCCATCAACCCGCTGATCTCGGGCAGGTTCGGGTAAGCCACCGCCAGGGCGATGCCGACCAGGATGACGACCGTCAGCACTGCGGCTGCAGCCAAGCCCGCGAGCCAGAGCGCGCTGCGGCTGAGCCAGCGGGCCCATGCAGGCAAGGTCGATGCGGAACTGTGGCCCTTGCCATCGGCGGGCCGCTTGGCCACGCGCTCGGATTCGCTCATGGGACTCCAACGTTGGAAGTGACCATTATAGAAAGCGGGACCACGGCACAAGATTTGCGCGTATCAGCCGATCCGGCAGCCGAAGCATCTGTTTGTAACGGCAGCTCAGGGTTGACCCGAGAGGGTCGAAGAAGGCCTGTGCAGCGTGTGAGTTTTGCAACGAGTCGCCAAGTTCAAATTGGGAATTTGCTTTGTGGCTCAAAGGCTTTACTGCTAGCATTGAAGTAACTTATTAACAATCCAGCACCGTTCTTTACAGCTGGGGGAAAGGCGTCGTGAGCTTCCTAGACACCTTGTTGGGCCGCAAGCATCCGCCGATGATCGGGCTGGATATCAGTTCGTCCAGCGTCAAGCTCGTCGAGCTGGCTCAGACGGCCACGGGCGAGTATGTGGTCGAGCGTTTTGGCGTCGAGAGCTTCGAGAAGGGTTGGATCACCGACGGCCAGATCGAGAAGTTCGACGAAGTCGCCGAAGCGGTGAAGCGGGTCGTCTCCAAGAGCGGCACCAAGACTCGGCACGTGGTGATGGCGATGCCGCAGTCGGCCGTCATCACCAAGAAGATCATGCTCCCGGCGGGCCTGCGCGAAGAGGAACTCGAGCTTCAGGTCGAAGCCGAGGCCAATCAGTACATCCCGTTCTCGCTGGACGAAGTGAGTCTGGATTTCTGCGTGATCGGTCCGAGCCCCACGTCGGTGGGCGACGTCGAGGTGCTGATTGCCGCATCGCGCAAGGATCGAGTGCAGGATCGACAGGGCCTCGCCGAAGCGGCCGGCTTGAAACCGGCGGTCCTCGACATCGAATCGCACGCGTCGCGCCTGGCGATGAGCCGTGTGGTCGCGACGCTGCCGAACGAAGGCAAGGATGCGTTGGTCGCGCTGTTCGAGATCGGCGCCGACACGACCAGCCTCAAGGTCCTTCGTGACGACGAGATGCTCTACGACCGTGATCAGGCCTTCGGCGGCTCGCAGCTGACCCAGCTGATCTCGCGCCAGTACGGTTTCTCGTACGAGGAGGCGGAGCAAAAGAAGCTTGCCGCCGACCTGCCCGACGATTACGAGGCCACGCTGCTGGCCCCGTTCGTCGACAGCCTGTCGCAAGAAATCGGTCGCGCGCTCCAGTACTTCTTCACCAGCACGCCGCATCACAAGGTTCACTACGTGATGCTCGCCGGTGGCACGGCCACCTTGCCGGGCCTGAAGGACCGCGTGACAGAGTTGACCGGCTTCGCCTCGATGGTGGTCAACCCGTTCGAGAACATGAAGCTCGGCTCGGCCGTGCGTGAAAGCAAGCTGCGCCGCGAAGCGCCGTCATACCTGACGGCCTGCGGTCTGGCGATGCGGAGGTTCCTGCAGTGATCTTGATCAATCTGCTCCCGCATCGGGAAGAGAAGCGCAAACGCAAGAAGATCGCGTTCTTCGCCGGCCTGGGTCTGGCGGCGGCGGCTGGCCTGGCCATCGTGGGGGGCTGGTACGTGGTCGTCGATCAGATGAAATCGGCGCAGCAGGAGCGCAACCAGTTCCTGTCGACCGAGATCGCGAAGCTCGAAAAAGAGATCAAGGACATCGCCACGCTGAAGGCCGAGATTGCTTCGCTGACGGCACGGCAGAAGGCGGTCGAGGATCTGCAGATCGACCGCAATCTGCCGGTTCATATCCTGAACGAACTCGTGAAGCAGACGCCCGAGGGCATGTACTTCACGGGCGTGAAGCAAGACGGTCAGGTGCTCACCGTCACCGGCATCGCGCAGACGCAGGAGCGCGTATCGGAATTCCTGCGCAACACGGCCTACAACTCCGAGTGGCTCGTGTCGCCGGACCTTGTCGAGAGCAAGGCGGCGATCCTCACCGCGGCGAACAAGGAGCAAAAGCGCCTGTTCGATTTCACGGTGCGCGTCACCGTGAAGCGCCCTCAGGACCGAGCACCGGCCGTTGCCGAGGGTGCTGCTCCGGCCAGTGCACCGGCGAGCGGCGCGGCCGCAGCAGCCCCGAAGAAGGCCTGACATGGCGACCAAATCCAAGGCGATCAACGTCGATCTCAATTCGGTCTTTGAAGGCGCGGCATCGCAATTCCGCAGCCTCAACCCGAACGAGCCGGGCCAGTGGCCCATGTTGCCCAAGATCCTGACATGGGCCTTTGTGGCGGTCATCATGATCGTGCTGGGGTGGTTCCTGCTGCTCTCCAGCGCGCACGACGAACTCGACACGGAGCGTGGCAAGGAGCCGACGCGCAAGGCCGACTACCGCAACAAGCTCGGGCAGGCGGTGAATCTTGCGGAGTTGCGCAAGCAGAAACTGCAGGTCGAGGAGTACGTGACTCAGCTCGAGAAGCAGCTGCCGGGCAAGGCGGAAATGGACGCGCTCCTCTCTGACATCAATCAGGCGGGGCTGGGTCGTGGGCTGCAGTTCGAGTTGTTCAAGCCTGGGCAGGTCGTGGTCAAAGATTACTACGCAGAGTTGCCGATCTCGATCAAGGTCTCGGGTCGGTACCACGACATTGGCGCGTTCGCTGGCGACATCGCGAACCTGTCACGCATCGTCACGCTGCACAACCTGGACATCAAGGCCGCGCCCCGTGACTCTTCGGGAGCCTTGGGCATGGAGGCCACCGCGCGCACCTACCGCTATCTCGATGCCAACGAGGTCGAAGAAATCCGCAAGAACAACGCCAAGGCCAAGGCCGCAGCTGCTGGGGGGGCGAAGAAATGATGGCCAAACCGGCACCTCAACGATGGCTCGTGGCCGCGGGCGCTGTGGCCATCGCACTCGCCGGCTGCAGTGGCGACCAGCAGGAACTGTCGCAGTGGATGGATCAGCAGCGTCGCGAAGTCAAACCCAACGTGCAGCCGCTGTCTCCGCCGAAGAAGTTCAACCCGCAGGCCTATCTGGCGCTCGGCGGCGTGGAGCCGTTCAGCAGCCAGAAGCTCACGGTGGCGCTCAAGCAGCAAGAGCGGCAGCCCAATTCGATGTTGGCGGCCGAGCTCAATCGCCGCAAGGAACCGCTCGAGGCCTACCCACTGGACAGCATGTCCATGGTGGGCAGCGTGATGAAAGCGGGTCGCCCGTACGCGCTGTTGCGGGTCGACAACCTGCTCTACCAAGTCAAGCAGGGTGACTATGTCGGTCAGAACTACGGGAAGATCACCAAGATCTCCGAGACCGACGTGTCCCTCAGGGAAATCGTTCAGGATGCGGCCGGCGAATGGATCGAGCGCGCCAGCGCCCTCCAGCTTCAGGAGAAGGCGCGATGAAGAGCAATCAGGAGAATCAGATGACAGCTAAGTGGCGCTCCCGTGCCTTGGCGCTCGCGTTGTCGCTCGGCGCGTGCGCGACGTCGTTCGCGCAGAACGCGATCCAGTCGATCAACAGTAGTCAGCAAGCGGGCTCCGAAGTGATTCGGGTCGAGATGTCCGAGCCGTTGTCCGTCGTGCCCGCCGGCTTCGCCGTGCAGACGCCGCCGCGCATCGCGATCGATCTGCCGGGGGTCGTCAACGGGCTCGGCAAGAACAGCGTCGAGGTCAATCAGGGCAATCTGCGTTCGGTGAACATCGCGCAGGGCGGCGAGCGCACGCGGATCGTTCTCAACCTCAAGAAGCCCGCAAACTATCGTGCCGAGATCCAGGGGAAGGTGCTGCTGGTGATGCTGGACACCGGCTTGCCACCCGAGGCCGCGGTCACGACGGCGACCACCAGCGTCGCCGCTGCGCCTGCGAAGCCCGCTTCCGCCGCCGACACGGTTCACTTTGCGCCCAGCCTGAATCGCAGTGCGCAGTCATTGCAGGCCATTGATTTCCGCCGCGGCAGCGACGGCGCGGGTCGCGTGATCGTCGACCTGCCGAGCAACCAGGTCGGCGTCGACATCCGCCAGCAGGGCCAGACCTTGGTGGTCGAATTCCTCCGCTCCACGTTGCCCGACAACCTTCGTCGTCGACTCGACGTGACGGATTTCGGCACACCGATCCAGAGCGTCACCACTTCCCAAAGCGGGGATCGCGTGCGCATGCTGGTCGAGCCCAAGGGCAACTGGGAGCACAGTGCCTACCAGAGCGACAACCAGTTCGTGCTCGAAGTGCGTCCGCAGAAGGTCGATCCCAACAAGTTGACCCAGGGCACCGGATACGCCGGCGAGAAACTGTCGCTGAACTTCCAGAACATCGAAGTTCGCGCGCTGCTCCAGGTCATCGCCGACTTCACCAACTTCAACGTCGTCACCAGTGACACCGTGACAGGCAATGTCACCTTGCGCCTGAAAGATGTTCCGTGGGATCAGGCGCTGGACATCATCCTGCAGGCCAAGGGCCTGGGGCTTCGCAAGTCGGGCAACGTGATCCTGATCGCGCCGAAGGATGAACTCAACGCGAAGGAGAAGGTCGAGCTTGAAGCGAAAGCTCAGATCGCCGCATTGGAGCCATTGCGCACGCAAGCGTTTCAACTGAACTATGCGAAGGCAGCCGACGTGGCGCCAGGGCTGGCCGGCCAGTCTTCCGGCGGCGGCGGCGGCGGTGGCGGTTCCGCAGGTGGCGGCACGAACTCGCGCATCTTGTCGGCGCGCGGCAGCGTGATCTACGAGACACGGACCAACCAGTTGTTCGTGACGGACGTTCCTTCCAAGCTGCAGGAAATCCAGGACATGATCGCCAAGATCGACGTCCCGGTGCGGCAGGTCTTGATCGAAGCGCGTGTCGTGATCGCGGACGATACCTTCGGTCGATCGCTCGGCGTCAAGCTTGGAGTGAGCGACTTGCGCGCCCAGCAAGGTGGCGTTCCTGGTTGGTCGGTGGGCGGTGACAACCGGGTGTCTGTCGGCGGCAACCTCAACGCTGTCGGATCGCAGACCCTGCAGACGACGGGTACGCTGGATTTCGGCAACACGAATTTCGTCAACCTGCCGGCTTCGGCCCAAGGCGGCTTCAACGCCGCATCCCTCGCGCTCTCGCTGTTCAGTGCCGGTGCGAACCGATTCCTCAATCTCGAACTGTCGGCGCTGGAGGCCGATGGCAAGGGCAAGGTGGTGTCGAGTCCGCGTCTGATCACGGCCGATCACGTCAAGGCCGTCATCAAGCAGGGCACGCGAATCCCGTATCTCCAGGCGTCGACTGCGGGCAATACGAACATTTCGTTCGTTGAAGCGGTGCTCAAGCTCGAGGTCACGCCGCAGATCACGCCCGAGGGCAACGTGATCATGGACGTGGAAGTGAACAAGGACAGCATCGGCACCGTGTTCGCGGGCACGCCGTCGATCAACACGAAATCGGTTCAGACCCAGGTGCTCGTGGAGAATGGCGGCACAGTCGTGATCGGCGGCATCTTCGAATTGAGCGATCGTGAAGACGTGACCAAGGTGCCTTGGCTCGGCGACGTGCCGTACCTGGGCAACCTGTTCAAGACGCGCACCAAGTCCAGTTCCAAGACCGAAATGCTGATCTTCCTGACGCCCAAGGTCGTCACCGACCGCTCGGCCGCGCGCTGATCTGACGCGACCGTTGGCCAAACACAATTCGATCCAGAGATGACCATGTTCAAACGAATCGCATCGTTGTTGTTGATCCTGCTGGTCGCGTCATGCGGCGGCAGCGGGGATGCTGGCACCTCGGTGTTCAATCCCAATCCGCAACCGACTGCGGCGGACCTGCTCATCGCGACGACCCCGACGTCTCTGCCCAACACCGCGAGTGCGACGGTCGCAGTCACGATCACCGCACTTGATTCATCGCGCAACACTTTGGCGGGCGTCAAGGTCACCCTGTCGGCCGACAACGGCGCTGTCCTCACCGGCGTCTCAGGCGCGGTGACCGGAACCGACGGTACCGTCACGGCAAGCCTGGGCGCGGGCGGCGATCAATCCAATCGCGTGATCACGCTGTCGGCAGTGTCCGGCGGCGTCAGCAAATCCGCGACGATCCTGGTGAGCGGCACGAAGGTGTCCGCCACCCTGGTTCCTGCAGTGACCGCTCCGGGTGCCACCGGCCAGGTTCAGTATCTGGTCGTGGACCAGGCAGGCAAGGCGATGGTCAATCAGGCTATCCAGATCGCCGCGACCGGCCTGACCCCCGCAACAGCGACGGGCGTCACCGATGCTGCCGGCGCGTACACCTATTCGTACACCGCGCCGAGCGGCGCGGGGTCGTTCCAGGTGTCGGCCAGCGTGGGCGGCGTCACCGATCTGCAGACCGTGAGCGTGCAGCCTGTCAATACGGTGCCAGCGGTCGTCGGTACGATTGCCTCGGCGTCGGTGTCAGCGAACCCGAGCGTGGTCGCAGTCAACACCACGGGAAGTACGACACATCAATCGGTCATCCGCGCGTTGTTCCTCGGCGCCAGCAATCAACCTTTGGCCAACGTCCGCGCCCGATTCGATCTCAACGGTGATCCGAATTCCATCGGTGGCACATTTGCGGCCGGCGCCGGCGTGTTGTACAGCGATGTCAACGGCGTCGTGACGACGCAGTTCTTCCCCGGCACGCGCTCCAGCCCGACTGACGGGGTCACCGTTCGAGTCTGCTACGGCGTGACGGACAATGATCCGGGTCTTGTCAATTGCACGAACTCCAAAGTCGTGACGTTGACGGTCAGCGGTGAGCCCTTGAGCGTGGCCATCGGCACCAACGGCCTCATCATTGTCAAGACGCTGACGTATGTGAAGCAGTACGTCGTGACGGTCGCAGACGCCGCTGGCAACCCGAAGGCGGACGCGACGGTGGTGGCGTCGCTCGACCTGCTGAACTATCGCAAGGGCGATTACACGCTTCCCGTCGGAGCCACCCGGTGGCAACAGAATCTCCGGGCGGTCTGCGCGAACGAAGACAGCAATCGCAATGGCACGCTCGACGGTGGGGAAGACCTGAACGGCGATGGTCAACTGTGGCCGCGCAAGTCGGACGTGGTGGTGTCGTTCGTCAACTCGGCCGGAGCCCAAGTGACCTCCACGACCACGGGGGCGGACGGTACGGCCGTGCTGCAGATCGAATATGCGCAGGACCACGGCAGCTGGGTCGATGCGTTGATCACCGTCGCTGCGTCGGGTGTCGCGGGCTCCGAAGGTCGCGCCAGCTACCTCGTGGCGCCGGTGCCGGTCGACGCGACAGCGCTGACGAAGACCGACTCAGCGCCGGCCTTCGTCCTGAGTCCGTACGGAGTCGGTTCGAGTTGTCTGCTTCCCAACTGACGGCAGCGAAGACGAGCACAATCAGCCTGATCGGCATGCCTGGCGGTGGCAAGTCCACCGTAGGGCGACACTTGGGACGACGACTCGGGCTGCCGTTCGTCGACACGGACGCGACGATCGAGGACCGCATCGGGCGCTCGATCCGAAGTTTCTTTGAGCACGAGGGTGAAGAACGCTTCCGAGAGATCGAGGCTTCGGTGCTGCGCGAGCTCGTCTTCGAGCAGGCGGGCGTCATCGCGACAGGCGGTGGCGTTGTACTGCGCGAGGCCAACCGCCAGGTGCTGCGGGAGCACACGGTCTGCGTCTACCTCCGTTCCTCACCCGAGGAATTGTTTCGCAGGCTTCGCCACGATTCGAAGCGCCCTTTGCTTCAGGTCGCCGACCCGCTCGCGCGCCTGCGCGATCTCTACAGCACGCGAGATCACCTGTACTGCCAGACGGCGACCTTCGTTGTCGAGACGGGGCGTCCCTCGGTGCCGGCACTTGTCAACATGATCCTCATGCAACTTGAACTGGCCGGACTCGTCGACCCCTCCGCCGTGCCGTCGCCGATTGACCCGCCGGACGGTGCGCGCCAGTGATCATTCGGTGATCCCGGCCTCGCCCGTACACTGGGCGCATGAAATCCGTCGCCAAGCATAGTATCCGCATCGAGCTCGCCGATCGCAGCTACGACATCCGCGTGGGCGTCGGCCTGCTCGACGATTCTTCGGTGTATGCCGATCTGCCAGCCAGCACGACGGCCGTCATCGTCAGCAATACGACTGTCGCGCCGCTGTTGGCTGCAAGATTGGCAACTGCGCTGGGCGTCCATTTCGAGCAGGTGCGGGTGATCGAGTTGCCCGACGGCGAATCGCACAAGGATTGGGAAACCCTGAATAGTATTTTCGACGCACTGCTCGCGTCCGGATGCGATCGACGGACCACGCTCTTTGCTCTCGGCGGCGGCGTGATCGGTGACATGACGGGGTTCGCTGCCGCCTGCTACATGCGCGGCGTGGCTTATGTGCAGGTGCCGACGACCCTCTTGGCGCAGGTCGATTCGTCAGTCGGCGGGAAGACCGCGATCAACCATCCGCTCGGCAAGAACATGATCGGCGTGTTCAACCAGCCGCTGCTGGTCGTCGCCGATCTCGCGACCCTGGACACGCTGCCGGAGCGCGAACTGATCGCTGGTCTTGCCGAAGTGATCAAGTACGGTCCGATCGCCGACGCTGCGTTCCTCGACTGGATCGAGATCAACCTTGACGCGCTCAAAGCCCGTGACAAGCAGGCGCTCGCCCATGCGATCAAGCGGTCGTGCGAGATCAAGGCCTGGGTGGTGGGCAAGGACGAGCGGGAGGCCGGACTGCGCGAGATTCTCAACTTCGGCCACACGTTCGGACACGCGATCGAGACGGGGCTCGGATATGGCGAGTGGCTGCACGGCGAGGCGGTCGGCTGCGGCATGGTGATGGGCGCCGAACTGTCCGCCCGCATGGGGCTCATCGATGCGGCCTATGCCCAACGGATCCAGCGCATCATCGAACGCGCCGGCCTGCCGGTGGTTGGTCCGCGTCTGGGCGCACCTCGCTATCTCGAATTGATGCGGCATGACAAGAAGTCGCGCGCCGGCGCCATACGCTTCGTGGTGATCGAGTCCCCCGGCCGCGCCGGTGTTCGTGGTGCAGACGATGCACTGGTCGCGGGCGTGCTGGACGCGCACACGCGCTAGCCGAGGCAGCACAATGGCGCTGAAGGCCTGGGCCAGCGATCCGGCGCAGACGCAAGGGCGTCGCCACACCGAGAGTCCGGCCCCGACCCGCGACGACTTTCAGCGCGATCGCGAC
Organism: Burkholderiales bacterium; assembly: GCA_040007475.1. GTDB lineage: Bacteria > Pseudomonadota > Gammaproteobacteria > Burkholderiales > Burkholderiaceae_C > LMDS01. The sequence goes on along the minus strand of JBDTVC010000045.1, from coordinate 10,787 downwards.
CGCATAGTTCACAGCACGGCTTTTCGCCGTCTGGTCTACAAGACGCAGGTGTTCCTAAACCACGAAGGCGACCTGTTCCGCACCCGTTTGACGCACTCGCTCGAGGTTGCCCAGCTGGCTCGTTCGATTGCTCGGACCATGGGCCTGAACGAGGACCTGTGCGAAGCGATCTCACTGGCGCACGACCTCGGACACACGCCGTTTGGCCATGCCGGTCAGGATGCCCTGAACGAATGCCTTCGCGGCGTCGACCCGCTCTCGGACGGCTTCGAACACAACTTCCAGAGCCTGCGCGTCGTCGATGTGCTCGAAGAGCGCTACGCGGCATTCGACGGTCTGAATCTCACCTTCGAAACGCGCGAGGGCATCCTGAAGCACTGTTCACGCCGCCATGCCGAAGAGCTCGAGCGTCAAGAGCCGGGTGGCGTCGGGCGCCGCTTCCTGGCGCACTCGCGTCCGAGTCTGGAGGCTCAGGTCTGCGACATCGCCGATGAGATTGCCTACAACGCGCATGACATCGACGACGGCGTGCGATCGGGGCTGATCGAATACGAGCAACTGTTGGCGTTGACTCTGTTCGAGCGCTTTCATTCCGAGGCCCTGCGCGAACGACCATCTCTCGACGGCAAGCGGCTTCTGTACGAGACGATTCGTCGCATGCTCTCGGCGCAGGTGTACGACGTGATCGACACGTCGCGAGTGCAAATTCGGGCGCACTCGCCGGCGACCGTCGACGAAGTGAGGGCACTGCCGCCGCTGATCGCATCGAGCCCGCGCATGCGGGCCGACGTGAAGCAGGTCAAGACCTTCTTGCGGCAGGCGCTCTACCGGCATCCGCGTGTCGTGGCGACCACCGATGGCGCCAAACGAGTGGTGCAGGCGCTCTTTGAAGCGTATCGTGCCCAGCCCGCCGAGCTGCCTGCCAAGCACGATATCGCCGACTACATCGCAGGCATGACCGATCGCTTTGCGCTGCGCGAGCACGAGCGTTTGATAGGGTCTACGCCGTTTTCGGCGTAGGCCTTCGGTCTCACTCGACGGTCTGCAACTCGCGCCAGTTCAGGCGCCGGATGCCTGGAATACCTGCGGGCGTGATGTCGAGCGTCTTCAGTTCGCCCGAGTCTGTTCCCGAGATCAGTACCGCCTTGCCGTTGACGCTCAGATACCTCAGGTCGGTTACCAGCCCTCCCACGTCCTTGTAGAGCATCGGCGTGAACGTGGATCCAACCTTGGTTCCTATCGAGCTCGCGGCAGTGCCGAAGTCACGTGCATAGACACGGCTGGTCCCGGAGGGGTTGCACGCGTCGCCGCTGGGCAGGATCGCCGCCCACGCGACCTGATTCAGCACCGAGGTTGCATCCGACGCCACGCGCCAGCCGGCACCGACGCCGGGCGAAGTCAGGCCCAGATCTTCGTACCAGCCCATTGGTTTCGCCGGATCGTCGGTCACGCCGACCAGCCCGTTGGTGTTCTCGATCAGCTTCGCACGTGTGATCGGGAAGGTGACGCCCGACGGCAGATCGGCCGCGAGGTTGAAGCGCCCGGCGCTCCCATCGGCAATCGTGTAGAAAGTCTGTGGCTGGACGTTGGAGATGTCGCTGCTGTCAAGCAAGCGGCCCGTGCCCACCAACACGAAGCGCTTCTTCATCGTCGGGTGGATCTCTATCAAGGGGCGCGCAGTGATCGGCTGCGGCTTCGGCGAGACGCTCGGATCCATCAGTGAAGCCAGCTTGGTCGGTGCCGGGTAGGCGCCACTCGTGGCGGTGAGGTCCAGGCGCCAGACATTGCCCAGCAGATCGCCTGCGTAAACGGCATCGATCGTGCCGTCGGAATAGTCCGTCACATATCCGTTGGCATGGGCCAGCCCAGCGCTGTTGGCTGGCGATCCCGTTCCGGTGGAAATCTTTTCGAGCAAGGTGCCGGTACGCGCGTTGAGGATGAACAGGCGTCCGACACCATCGGCGTTGTTGTAGCCGGACGGAATGATCACGACCCAACCGTACTTGAGCGTCTTCGCAACGACCGGTTCGCCGAAGGTGTAGCCCAGATCCGGGTCCGTGAACTCCCAGAGCACCTTGCTCGCAACCGCAGCCTCGCCGCCGTTGTACATGCCGATGGGGTCGGTCACATCGATCGCGTAATAGCTGCGGCCGCCTTTGCCCAAACCACCGACCAGGATCGAACGCCAATTCGGCGCACCGCTGCTGCCAACGGTGCGCGCCATGTCGACGTCAAAGACGACCGGCGTGGCGTTTACCATGAAGTGATGCTGGAACGACGGATTGCCCAGCGACGCGAGGCCATTGACGTTGGGTGTGCCAGTCGGGCCCTGAAACAGCGCCGACGGCACGTAGGCGAACAATTCCGTGCCGCCCGGCGGCGTGGTCAGGCTGGTCAGATCACCGTGAATCGCATGCATCATTCCGTCGTTGGCGCCGATGTACACGATCGTCGGGCGGGCCGACCATGCCGCCCTGAAGGCCGCATACCCGGGATTCGTTGCATCCGACAGCGGCAGGCTGGGCGGGCCGACGACACTCGACTTGGAGCCGACGATGTCACCCAGGGCCTTGGCCCGTGTCCGGTAGGCCATCGTGCCTCCGACGGTGCCTTGCTCGTTCAACTTGTCACCGCGCAGGTAGTTGAGGTAGTTCGCGCTGTCGTTGCCGGCGATATAGCCTGTGTTGAGCGCCGTGAGCTGGGCGGCCGTGAGCGGCGTTGTGCAACTCGGCGTGCCTGAACAGAACTGCGCACCTGTCGTGCCGTTCCAGGTCACGACGCGGCGTTTGCCTGCAGTGGTCCATCCTGTGCCTGCAAGTTGCGTGGTGAGCCGGTCTGTGAACTTCCAGTTTTGCGTCAACGAGGGCTGGCCGGTCACCAGGTCGAACGACAGCGTGCTGGCGACGACCTCGCCGGTCCAGTTGTTGGGGTCGTACAGGCTGCTGTAGCTGGCGTTGCCTGCTTGCGCCACCTGGGGCAGAGAGGTTGAAAACGAGGTGGTGTACGCGGTCAGCTGAGACGCGATCTTCGAGAAGGCGGCATTGAGGCCTGCGATCATCAGATCGGGCTTGCCACCAGTGAAGTAGTTGTCCGGGCGCAGTTGCGCCCCAACCGTGTTGGTATCGGGCGAGCCCGTTGGCGTGTGCCACCACGATGCGGTCAGCGCCGTCGAGTTCCCGTAGGTGTCGTAACCCGCCGGCATGGTGAAGCCACCGTACTTGGCCGCCAGGTAGTACTGGTTGTTCGCGACGAAGGGCTGTTCAAGCACATCGACCCAGTACGTGTCGATCGTCTGCAGGCCGGGGAGGTCGGTCCGGATATCCTTGGTGTGCGAGTCGTAGGCTAGGCCGACAATGCCCGCGGAATTGCTGCGGCCCGAATAGCTGCTCCAGTTCGGCGTCCCGAGACCCTCGAGCGCGAAGGCCTTGTTGGTCGCCGTCACGGCGTTGACGGTGCCGTCCGACAAGACAGCGGGCGGCTTGGTCGGCTCGTCCACCGTTCCGGTGCCAGCGCCCGGAAGGTTCTTGTCGTTCCAGGTATAGATGTCGCCGATGCCGAGAACGAAGTTGCGCTGGCACGAGTACTGGATGGGGTCCGTCCAGCTGGTGATCACCGGGAAGCCATCCAGCAAGGTCGTCTTGGCTGCCGCTGTCGACCCCGTCATGTTCGAGTACTCGGGCACGTTGCCCAAGTTCTTGAAGTAGCGCACGGCGGCGTAGTAAAGCTCGCTGACCGGGTCGTAGTCTTTGTAGGCAGACGCGCCGAGCACGGGCGACAGCTCGCCGAACTTGTTGAGGTAATTCATCACGCCGCTGTCGATCACGTTGACACTGGGTGCGAACGCCGTGTTCGTCGCCGTTGCGTCTGTCGCGTCCGGGTTGCGCACGAAAACGCCGGTCGCGGGATCCCATTCCGAGGCGCCGTTGGTGACCGCGGCCGAGCCGGGCACCGGACTCGTGGGCCCGACAAACTTCTGTCTCGCGCGCAGCACCCCACCGTCTCGGGTCGGGCTGGAGTCACGGAGATAACCGAAGACGCTGAAGCGCATCTTGTTGGCGTATTGTTGAATCAGCCCCTCTGGCTTCCAGTTGCTGCCATACACCACACAATTCGACTCGACCCCCCCCGTCCCTGACGAGCCATCACAAACCCTAGCGCGGGTGAAGACGTCATACGTCGTGCCTGCAACGACGCCGCCTGACCCCGTGTAGGCCGTTGGCGCGTTGCCGAGGTTGCCCGTGCCGGTAAAGCGCATCTTGTTGCCGAGACCGTCGATGCGCACGCTCAGGGCAAAGTTGAAGGGTGTCGCGCCCGTGGCGAGTGCCGCCGAAATGCTTCGGTCCGGGAAGAGGCCCGTGTGGCTGTCGCTCCAGGCATTTTCGAGAATGGTCAAGGTCGGCGTATCGACGACGCGGAAGCCTCCAGTCAGTGCCCATCGAAACGGATCGATCGTGTGAGTCATCGCCCAGTTGAGAAAGTTACCGCTCCATTGGCCCACGCAAACGTGTGCAGCGGCCAGACCCGCAGGTTGAAAATAGGTCACCTTCGTCACGTCGGTGGGCCGCAGTGCCGTGTCGGAGCCGTCGTACTTGTACGTGTAGCACTTCTTCGGATCGAAGTAACCCAAGAACTCGGCTGCGGGGCTGTACGCGGCTGTGTGGGCTTGGCGCTGGACGGTTGGCCACTCGACCGACAGTGGCAGCGCGACGTTGCCAGGCACCGCTTGCGTCGCGAAAATCGGTCCGTCCGACAGCGTCGTCTGCGCCTGCGCGGTCGGCGCCAGCGTGGCGATACTGCACACGGCCATGGCGAGCGCCCCAGCAATGCTGAAGGTTCGGTCGGATGCCAGTTGAATCTTCGTCATCATGATGAATGTGCTCTGTGGCTGTGGCTGCCGCTTGTCAGGGAGCCGTGAACGTTGTCTGGTAGAACGCCTGTGTGTCGCGCGGGCCGGTGACACGCACCGTCAATCGATAGACGGGGGTGTCCGTGACGATCGCCTTCACGCCCGCAGCGCCGCCGCCGCTCACGGAGCGCGTCGGGCTGCGCCATTGGGACGAACTGCCACCGGCAGGGTTGCTGGAGGTCGTCATCAGGCACGTCGTGGGGTCGTCGCATGGGCCGGCGGCGATTGCCATCCGATCGACGAGGTAGCGGACCGAGACGCCTTGACGCAGCAATGAAGGTTCGTTTGTGCCGTCGATATCGTTCGTGACGACGCCCTTTGCCAGGAATGCGGCGTCGCTCTGAAGTGCGTTCGGGATGCCCTGCGCATTGCTGGGCAGCCTTGTCGCGCTGTAGTTGCTCGTCTTCAGATCCGCTGAGCGAGCCGCGTCGGTCTCCAGCGGCATTCCGGCCCGAAAGCTCGCCAGCACCTTGGTGGCCGCGCGTTCCCCTTGGTTCTGCAGGTCGCGCTTGAAGGCGATGTTGCCCGACATGAACATGGAAGTGTTGAACGAGCGCATCAACGCCACCGCCGCGATCAGCAGCACGACCAGTGCGATCAGGCTGAACAACAGCACCACACCGCGCTGGCGCGATGCCTTCGTTACGTAGTGATGGTGTTTCATGTGTCAGGGCGCGAACAGGACGTTGCGCAAAGGGATGGTGAATTCAAAGGTGCGGTAGCGGTACAGGTTGTCGGTGCCGACGATGTTCCGGGTCTGCCTCAGCGCCGCAGGCAGGTCGCCGAACAGCGTCAATGTCGTCGTCGGAAGCGCACCAGGATCGCTGCCGTAGTAGCGGTCGCTTGCGCGTTCCTGCAACGAACTGCGCAGAATGAGCCCGACGCGGATGGCGACGATCCGACGCAGGTTCGACTGAGCGATGGCGCTGCCAGTGGTGAGTTGCGCCTGCGTGTAGCCCTGGACCGGATCACCGGGATCGATCCAGGCGCCAATCCTGCTGGCGACGGGCGTTGCCAGGGTCGTGTCCACCGGCACAGGCGAGGGCACGGTCGTGTCGATGCCATACAGCGCGCGCATCTCGATGACACCGTCGGCGATGGGTGTCGGAGGGGTGTTGATGCCCGGGATTCTCAAGAGGTCATAGCTGACCAGCGTGCTGTCGTCGCCGACGCCGTACAGCAGCATCTGCGGCGGGTTGGCGGGCGCGCTGCCCATCTGGATCGCGACCGCGTTGTTGCCGAACGCCGTGAGGCCGAACACGCTGCCGTTGCTTCGCGAGTAGTCGGCACCGGTGAAGACCAGCTGGTCGGTATTGACGCCCCCGGCGGGCGCGAGTTGCTGCAGCATGCAGCCGGGGCGTCCACCATCGACACCGGAATCAGCCACCAGCACCAGATCATTGTTGGCGTAGCCCATCGTGTTCGTGATGCGCAGCGTCGTCGGCGTGGCCGAGTTGGGCAGCACTTTCTGCGGCATTTCACTCACGCCCGAGTTGCCGCTCATGACGGTGAGAACGTCGCCGTGCACTTGCCCGGCGGTGTCGACCGCCAGATTCTTGCCGATGATCACGGGCGCGAGACGCAGCCCGGGCGGCACGTTTGCGAACGGTACGGGGAGTGCTGGCGACGGCAACACCGTCGCGCCTGAGAGCGACGCGTCGATGCGGCAGCCGACCACGTCCGGCCAGTTCTGCGCGAATCCGGAGCCTGCGCTGCGAATCGAGCGATCCAATGCGTAGGCGAGATAGGCGCCGGTCTGGTTGGCGTCGTTGACCGACGTCGTGGCGCGCTTGCTGCCTTCGCTGCGCGTGAGGACGGCGGTGATCGCCAGCGTGACGACGAGCGCGATCACCATCGAGACCAGCAACTCGATCAGCGAGAAGCCGCACGCGGGGCGGCGGTGAATGCGGTGCGGGCTCATGGCACGATGACCTGGGTGACGTACTGGTTGCGTTGCGACCCGGCCGCGGCGCTGGGCGCTTGCCAGGTAATCGTGATGTTGGCACTGTTGGCATTGATACCGGTCACGATGCCGGTGCCGTTGGGCAGGCCGCCGGTGGTGGGGTCGGCCACGCGGACTTGCCACGCTGCGTAAGCCGCGGCGGGGATGACGATCGCCGCCCGCGGGTTCGGCTGATTGAGGACGATCGTCGACGACAGCTCGCTCGCGAGCAAGGCTGCCCGCGTGGTGTCTTCGGCGCTCGTCGAATACTGCATCGCTCGTGCCTGAAGGCCGATCAGGCCGGCAATGCCGAACGAAAAAATCAGAATCGCGACCAGCACCTCGATGAGGGACATGCCGGATTGGCGCAAGCGCTTCGAGGAAGTTTGCCTTGTTGTGATCATGGCGGGCACCCGTCAGGAGACGCATCGGACAACGTCGGGCGACCCAGGTCACACATGTGGACCTGTCCGCCGACAGCCACCAGGACGCGCAGCTGGCGGTCGGTGGTCGTGTCAATCGTCGCGGCGCGCTTGATGTCGAACTGTTGCTTGCCCGCGGTGCAGACCGCGCCGGGAACGCCGGTCGGGACTGCCGGAACAATCAGTCGTCCGTTGGTGTTGAAGCACAGGGCTACCGGACCCGTGATGGACATGCTGGAAGCAACGTCCGTGAGCGAGCCGCCGGTCAGGAAGACCGGTGGCCGGGTCGGGTCGGCGAACTGCTGAATGCTCTGGATCGACCAGTTGCTGCCGTTGGCCACGGCCGGGGCATTCAGCCCAGGTGCCACGTTCGTCAGCGAGAACACGACTGTCTGATTCAACCGTACCGCTTCGGTCTGGGCACGGCGAATGCCGTTCTGCAGCGATTCAGCCACGCTGCGAACCTGCGAGTTGCGGATCCAGGACATGAACGACGGCAGGCCCAGCCCGATCAGAATGCCCAACAGGGTGATGGCGACCGCGAGCTCGATCAGCGTGAAGCCACGCACTCTGCGGGCGCACCCCGTGGCGCGCGGTGACAGTGCGGCGATCAGTTGCACACCTGCCCCCGTTTCATCGCCCAGCAGGTGTTGGGGCTTGGCATGGGCCAGGAACTGCCGACCGTCGCCGTAGTCTTCTGGTCCTTCTCGTTGATCGTGAAGGAGAAGCCTGCGGCTCCATTGATGCCCGTCGCCGTCAACTTGAAACTGTTGGCGGCGAGGTCGGCGCCAGCGCAGGTCACAGTGAAATTCCCTTGCGTTCGCGGTTTCGGGTCGACGCTGTTGCACGGAGAGACGAAAACGCCGACGTTGGTGTATTGGCGGTTGTCTTGGTAGTAGCGCTCCATGTCCGCGCGCACGACCGACAGAATGGTCGTGCCATCGACAAGCTGCCCGCGCAGGATGTAGTCGCGGTAGCTCGGTATCGCCACAGCCGCCAAGATGGAAACGATGGCCACCACGATCATGACCTCGATCAGCGTGAAGCCACGCTGGAGCCTGGTCACTCGTGGTCGGAAGGCGGAACGGGCAAGAGGGGCGTTGCACATGTCGTCGGGTGCCATTGGCGCATTGGGTTGAACAAAGTATGCGGGTGCGTGGATGGCAGTGGAAGGAAAAGCGCACAGTTCGACGCGACCATTCGATCAGCGGCGCGTTACGGCCGATGAGCGGGCAAGCTTGTGGCGTCGTCGCCCGTCTGTGGGGGTGGCGCGTCGTCGACGACCAGTTCGATGCGGCGCACGCTGGCCACCAGTTGCCCCGCCCGCACGGCGGGAAGGAACGGGGTGTCGCTGAGCCGCTTCTCGAGATCGCGTTTGACATCCTCAGGCGCATCGGCAGGCTCGAGCACGGTGCACCCCACCACCCGGCCGCGTTCGCTCACCATGACCTCGAACACGAGGCGCCCGACGCCGAGACGGTCGAGTGTGTCGACGTCCAGGTTCCAGTCTGACTCCGGGTATGCGGCGTCGTCCACTTCGCGGAACGGGTAGAACTTGACGGGCTGATGGGGGTCGAGCGGCGCGGTGGTCGTGCGCGCTCTCGGCGGGTCTGCGTCAGACCGATGAGTCAGCGCCGACGGCTGCGTCGAATGAGTGTCTGCCGGAAGCGGCGCATTGAACGGCGCAGTCGTTGGCGTTGTCGTCGGCGCAACCAGCACCATTGAGCCACGCTGCGGTGCGTCCGCGATGGGTGCGACGCCGCCGCGTTCAGGCAGGGCCTGGCTGACCATCCCGATGGCGCCCGCGTTCAGGATCACGGCCGCAAGCAAACACGCGAAGAGTCGGCCGGGCAGCGGAGCGCCTGCGGCGAAGACGGTGGGAGCCATGAGGGTGAACTGGTGGGGCGGATTGGATCGACGGGACCGAAATTTAGCAACGCGTCGGCCCGGGCGCTGCGCCTCCGGGACGAAAGGGCGAGCCCGCAGGACGGGCGGCGCATACCATCTGCAGCCGTTCAACACGCATCCATGGCCGCCGATGGCTCGACTTCCCCGACTCGATCTCGAAGGGCACCTGCATCTCGTCATACAGCGCGCCCGCGACGCGCTCCCGCCCTTCGTCGACGATGAAGATCGTCAGCGGTACGTGGCAGCACTACTCGAGTCGTCGCGCGAGGCGAAAGTCGCCCTGCACGCCTATGCGCTGGTGGACGATGGCGTGTTGCTGCTGGCGACGCCGCTGCGCTCGGGGTCGGTGTCTCGCTTCATGCAGGCGCTCGGTCGCCGCTACGTGAAAGCCCTCAACCATCGCCACCAGCGCAGCGGCACGCCGTGGGAGGGTCGGTACCGTTCGACGATCGTCGATCCGGCGGAACACTTGCTGGCGTGCGTCCGATTGATCGAGCAAAGCCCGGTGCGCAACGGCCTGGTGGCGCGCGCTGCCGACTGGCCCTGGTCCAGCGCGGCGCACCACGTCGGTCGCAAGGTCGACCCCGTCGTCACCGAGCACGCGGCGTACTGGCAACTCGGCAACACACCCTTCGATCGTCAGGCGCGGCATGCACGCGACAGCGAAACCCTGCTCGACGATCGAGACGTTCGGTCCATCATGGATTCGGCTCGCCTCGGTTGGCCGCTGGGCTCGACGAGCTTCCTGCAGTCACTCGAACAACAAAGCCGGCGCCCGGTTCGGCCTCGCACGCGAGGGCGGCCACGACGTGCCATTTGATATGGCCCCAATTTAATTCATGCTTCTCGATAGGTTCATAAATTAGGGCCCGATAATCTGAGAAACTGCTTGAGAGCATTGCTGCGGTGCAGTATCCTCCTCCGATTGCCTCAGATTCGGAGCGCGTCATGCACCACGCCGACCCAGCCCTCTCGATCCCAGAAACCACGCGCGACGAGATCGCCGCCGCAGCGCAGCAAGGCCTGTACCAGGCTGGTCAGGAGCACGACGCCTGCGGTGTCGGCTTTGTTGTGCACATCAAGGGGCAGAAGGCCCACAGCATCGTTGCCCAGGGCCTGAAGATCCTCGAGAACCTCGACCACCGCGGCGCGGTTGGCGCCGACAAGCTGATGGGCGACGGCGCGGGCATCCTGATCCAGATCCCGGACGAGTACTACCGTGCCGAAATGGCCGCACTCGGTGTCGAGCTGCCGCCGCCGGGCGAGTACGGCGTCGGCATGATCTTCCTGCCGAAGGAACATGCCTCGCGCGTCGCCTGCATCCAGGAGATGGAGCGTGCGGTGCGGGCCGAGGGTCAGGTGCTGCTCGGCTGGCGAGACGTGCCGGTCGATGCCGAGATGCCGATGTCGCCCACCGTGCGCTCGAAGGAGCCGGTGATCAAGCAGATCTTCGTCGGCCGCGGCCCTGACGTGATCGTGCCCGATGCGCTGGAGCGCAAGCTCTACGTGATCCGCAAGACCGCGTCGGCCGCGATCCAGGCGCTCAAGCTGACGCACAGCCGCGAGTACTACGTGCCCAGCATGAGCTGCCGCACCATCATCTACAAGG
>JBDTVC010000044.1:0-25417 GCA_040007475.1 Burkholderiales bacterium | reverse complement strand
CCAGCGCTCGGCGAAGAAGATGTGGCCGCTCATCTCGCCGGCGATCGGCGCGCCGACCTCGCGCAGCTTGGCCTTCATCAGCGAGTGGCCGGTCTTGTACATCATCGGCACGCCACCGGCGGCGCGGATCAGCGGTGCGAGGCGCTGCGTGCACTTCACGTCGAAGATGACGGTGCCGCCCTTCACGCGCTTCAGGATGTCGGCCGCGAACAGCATGATCTGGCGGTCGGGGTAGATGATCTGGCCGTCCTTCGTGACGACGCCGAGGCGGTCGCCATCGCCATCGAACGCGAGGCCGAGTTCGGCGTCGGTCGTCTGCACGGTGCGGATCAGGTCGGCCAGGTTCTCGGGCTTGCTCGGATCCGGGTGGTGGTTCGGGAAGTCACCGTCGACCTCGGAGTACAGCTCGATCACGTCGCAGCCCAGCGCGCGCAGGATGCCCGGCGCCGACGCGCCCGGAATGCCGTTGCCCGAGTCGACGACGATCTTCATCGGCCGGGCCAGCTTGCAGTCGCCGGTGATGCGCGCCCGGTACTCTGCCAGGATGTCCATCGTCGCGGCGCGGCCCTTGCCCTGCACGTAGTCTTCGGCCTCCATGCGCTGGCGCAGGCGCTGGATCTCGTCGCCGTAGATCGCCTTGCCGGCCAGCACCATCTTGAAGCCGTTGTAGTCCTTCGGGTTGTGGCTGCCGGTGATCTGGATGCCACTGCTGCAGCCGTGCTGGCCGCGCGTGGCCGCCACGTAGTAGAGCATCGGCGTGGTCACCGGCCCGAGGTCGACGACATCGAGACCGGTCGAGGTCAGACCGCGGATCATCGCCTTGACGAGCGACGGCCCCGAGACGCGCCCGTCGCGCCCGACCGCCACCGCGCGTTCGCCGGCCGCGATGGCCGCGCTGCCGAAGGCACGGCCGAGGTGTTCGGCGAAGGTGGCGTCGATGTCCTTGCCGACGACACCGCGGATGTCGTAGGCCTTGAAGGCAGGGGCAGAAACTTTCATGGCGAGACCGCTGAGGGTGAGTTGCGGCGATTGTAGGAGCGCCCTTCGCGCCGGCTGTCGATTCGTCGCCTCGGTTGGCGATCCATCGCGCCGTCGCCCTCGGGATGCGTGCCGCTTCTTACACTGCCGACCATGCGCCCGAATGCCGTCCCGCCTGCACCGTTCGCCTTCACGCCCTGGCGCACGCTGCGCTTTGCGGCGATCGTCGGTGCCGGCTTCACCGTGCTGACCTTCGCGCTGAGCGCCGGCCACCCGAGCTGGCACACGCTCGACGGCTGGGCCCGCGCCATCGGCACCTGCCTGGCGTTCTCGGCGCTGATCAGCTTCACGATCGACCTGCTGTTCGCGGCCGGTGCGCGGCTGATGGGCCCCCGCTACGCCACGCTGACGACGTGGCAGCGCGGCCTGTTCCACTGGGGCACGCCACTCGTGGGGCTCGCGATCTCCGTACCGATCGGCTCACTCATGATCGAGACCGACCCGGCGACGCCGAGCGGCCCGCAGTTGCGTACGACGCCATTTGGCGCCATCGCGTTCATGCTGCTTGTGACGGCGATCTTCTACGGTTACTTCGCGATCCGGGCCCGCCAGCTGCGCGCCGAGCGGCAGGCCGCCGAAGCGCAACTGCGTTTGCTGCAGGCCCAGATGGAGCCCCACTTCCTGTTCAACACGCTGGCCAATGTCGTGAGCCTGATGGATGCCGACACGCCGCGCGCGAAGGCGATGCTCGAGTCGTTCACCGACTACCTGCGCGCCTCGCTCGGCAGCCTGCGCCAGCCCGAGCACACGCTGGGCGAGGAGCTGGACCTGATCGACGCTTACCTGCGTGTCGTGAAGACGCGCATGGACGACCGCCTCAGCTACCGCATCGACGTAGCGCCGGCCCTCCGGGCGTCGAGGCTGCCGGCCTTGAGCGTGCAGCCGCTGGTCGAGAACGCCATCGTGCACGGCCTCGAGCCGAGCGTGGCCGGTGGCAGCGTCACCATCGCTGCGCAACTCGACGAAGGGCGCCTCGTGGTCCGCGTGACCGACGACGGGCTCGGCCTCGACGCCACGCGCCGCAGTGGCGGTACCGGCACCGCGCTGAACAACCTGCGCGAGCGCCTTCAGCGTGCGCATGGCGTGAGCGCCGTGTTGTCGATCGAACCGGTCGCCCCGCACGGCGTGCGCGCGACACTCAGCCTGCCGCACGGAGCCCTCTGATGACGACCGCCCTGATCGCCGACGACGAGCCGCACCTCGCCGCCTACCTGCGCACGCAGCTGGCCGCACTGTGGCCGCAGCTCGAGATCGTGCACATCGCGCGCAACGGCATCGAGGCCGCCGAAGCCATTGCGGCGCACGCGCCGGACCTCGCCTTCCTCGACATCAGGATGCCGGGGTTGACCGGCCTCGAGGTCGCCCAGGGCATCGAGGGCGCGACGCGCGTCGTCTTCGTCACCGCCTACGACGAATTCGCGGTGCAGGCCTTCGATCAGGAAGCGATCGACTACGTGCTCAAGCCTGTCAACGCGCAGCGTCTGGCACGCTGCATCGAGCGCGTCCGGCGCGTGCTCGAGGCGCCCGTGGCGATCGACGACGCGCGCCTGGCCAGCGTGCTGCAGCGCCTCGCCGCGCCGACCGCCACGGCGCCGTCGTTGCGCTACGTGCGCGCCAGCCAGGGTGATCTGACGCACCAGATCGACGTCGGCGAGGTGCTGTTCTTCCGCGCCGACGACAAGTACACCTGCGTGCAGACCGCCACGGGCGAACACCTGATCCGCACGTCGATCGCAGAGCTCGCGACCCAGCTCGACCCCGCGCAGTTCTGGCAGGTGCACCGCTCGACGCTGGTGAACCTGCGCTTCGTCGCCGGCACGCGGCGCGACGAGCTGAGCCGTTTGTTCGTGCGCATGCGCGGTCACGACGGCGAGTTGCCCGTCAGCCGGGCATATGTGCACCTGTTCAAGGCGATGTAACCCCTCAACCCGGTGATGGTTGCAGCGAGGACTTGGAGACACACTTGCGCACGCCTCATGCTCTCGACGCGAGGCCCATCAAGAGTCCGGCCATGACCCTGAAGCAACTCAAGAACCAATACGCCCGGCTGTGCCATGAGATCGACTCGATGGTCCATGCCGACCGCGCCCACGCCGATCGCCTGACCCGACTGCATCGCGAACTCGACCGGATCGACCAGGATCTCGCAACCATCCGCGAGCGCGCGCAGAGCGCGCCGTTGCTGAGCGAAGTCGTGCTCATCGACCGGCCCCCTAGAACGGACCTCTCCCCCCAAGGTTGAAGGATGCGGGCGCTTGGACAAGGCGCCCCCGAGAACCTACCTTTCGCGGCACGCAGGGGCGCCTCGCTCCTGTGATCCACCTCAGGAGGACTCGCCATGAAGGACCGTCTGCCGATCTACCGGCTCGCCCCGCAAGACACCAGCGCCAAGCGGCTTGCCGCGCTCGGCCACCAGATCTTCGGCCTGCAGGACGACTTCCACCTCGGTGAGACGCGCGACGCCAAATCGCTGCGCAACGGCCACCGCGTGGTCGAACTCGCCAGCGCGAGCGGCGCCGTCTGGGCGGCCGATGAATCGCAGCTGTGGAAGCCCTCGATCAAGGCCGAGCTGCCCACCGAGGCCGAGGCCCTGGCCACGGCGCAGAAGTTCCTGAAGCGCAGCCACCTGCTGCCCGAGCTGAGCGCGCCGTTCCACTACGGCGAGCCGGTCATCGGCGGCACGCACTTCGCACTACGCAAGGATGGCAAGCGCGAGAACCGGCGCCTGGACATGCAGATCGTCTACCCGGTGATGGTCGACAAGATCCCGGTGATCGGCGGCGGCAGCGACATCACCGTCACGCTCGGCCACCACGGCAGCGTGATCGGCTTCCAGGGCGGCTGGCGCCCCGTGACCTCGCACTTCGACGCGCAGATGATCGACCCGCGCAAGATCACCGAGCAGTTCAAGGCGATCACGAGCAAGATGAAGATCGAGTCCTTCGACACGTCGCTCGCCTACTATGCCGCGCCGTCGTTCACGGGGCAGGAGTTTCTCTACCCGGTCTACGTGTGCCGCGCGACGGCGATGTTCGGCAAGCAGCGCGTGCCGCTGCGGCAGATCATGCTGCCGGCGACCGACTTCGGCCCCGCGATCCACTTCGACGAGCCCCAGGCCGCACGCCGCAAGGCCGCACGCCCCACGGCCCGCGTCAGCGAGCACAGCAAGCCCAGGAGCGGCGGCGAGTCGCGCCGCAGTTTCGGCGCGCGCACGCCGACGCGCCCCTGGGAAGCCGGCACCTCGTGGATCGGCCAGAGCGGCGGCCTGGCCGGCAGCCAGGCCAACGCGCAGGGCTTCGTCGACGAGTGGGCGGCGGCCGGCTGGCACATCGACTTCAACTGGGGCGACGCGAACGCCTGGGAATCCGACTGGCGCCGCAACGACGACAGCTGGGTGGACAACGCCGACTTCGTGTTCTATACGGGGCACGCGAACATGAACGGCTGGGTGCTGTCGAACCCGGACGACGGCTTCCTCAGCTTCAGCGAGGTCGGCACCGCGGCAGCCACGCCGGGAGACCTGTGGGGTCAGAACGACCTGGAGTGGGCGACCATCGCCGCATGCGGTCCGTTGCAGGACAACCTGCTCGCCGCCGGCGGCGGCGACGTGCTCGCACGCTGGGACGGCGCCTTCGACGGTATGCACATCCTGATGGGCTATGGCGCGATCACCTTCGACAACACCGACGAGGGTCGCAAGCTGGCGCAGTACGCGAAGGGCGGCAGCACCATCATCAACTCGTGGTTCCGCACCGCCAAGGAGATCCAGCCCGCCACCAACGGCGCAGCGGCACCCGATGGCCCGAACATTTGGGTCGGCGCGATGTGGGTCGGCAAGAACGGCGTCGACCCGGTCAACGACCACGCGTGGGACTTCGGCTCGGTCTCGGCCGATCCGACATCGCCGAGCTGGCTCGCGGCGATGTGGACGACCTGCTGACTCACAGGCGCCGAGCCGCCTCGGCGCTCAGTAGTTGGACCCGAGCTGCTCGAGGATCGCCGGGTTCTCGAGCGTCGAGGTGTCCTGTGTGATCGCCTCGCCCTTCGCCACCGAGCGCAGCAGACGGCGCATGATCTTGCCACTGCGTGTCTTGGGCAGGTTGTCGCCGAAGCGGATGTCCTTGGGCTTGGCGATCGGGCCGATCTCCTTGCCGACCCAGTCGCGCAATTGCTTCGCGATCGCCTTCGCCTCGTCGCCGGTCGGGCGTGGGCGCTTGAGCACGACGAACGCGCAGATCGCCTCGCCGGTCGTGTCGTCGGGCCGGCCGACCACCGCGGCTTCGGCAACGAGCTCGGTGCACGAGACCAGCGCCGACTCGATCTCCATCGTGCCCATGCGGTGGCCGCTGACGTTCAGCACGTCGTCGATGCGGCCGGTGATCGTGAAGTAGCCGGTGGTCGCGTCGCGGATCGCGCCGTCGCCAGCGAGGTAGTACCTGCCCTGGAAGTCCTCCGGGTAGTAGCTCTTCTTGAAGCGCTCCGGGTCGCCCCAGATCGTGCGGATCATGCTCGGCCACGGCTTCTTGACGACCAGGATGCCGCCCTGCCCCCAGGGCACATCCTTGCCGGTCTCGTCGACGACGGCCGCGGCGATGCCGGGGAACGGCAGCGTGCACGAACCCGGCACCATCGGCGTGGCCCCCGGCAGCGGCGTGATCATGTGGCCACCGGTCTCGGTCTGCCAGAACGTGTCGACGATCGGGCAGCGGCTGCCGCCGATGTGCTTGTAGTACCACTCCCACGCGGCGGGGTTGATCGGCTCGCCGACCGAACCGAGGATGCGCAGGCTGGTGAGGTCATAGCGATCAGGGTGCACCGCGGGGTTGCTCTCGGCCGCCTTGATCAACGAGCGGATCGCCGTCGGTGCGGTGTAGAAGACCGTGCACTTGTGATCCTGGATCATCTTCCAGAAGCGCCCGGCGTCGGGATAGGTTGGGATGCTCTCGAACACGATCTCGGTGCCACCGAGCGCGAGCGGGCCGTAGGTGATGTAGGTGTGGCCAGTGACCCAGCCGATGTCGGCGGTGCACCAGAACACGTCGTTCGGCTTCAGGTCGAAGGTCCACTTCGTCGTCAGGGCCGCGTGCAGCAGGTAGCCGCCGGTCGAGTGCTGCACGCCCTTGGGCTTGCCCGTCGAGCCCGACGTGTAGAGCAGAAACAGCGGATGCTCGGCACCGACCCACTCGGGCTCGCAGGTCGTGGCCTGGCCCTTCACCTCATCGTGCAGCCAGTGGTCGCGCCCCTCGTGCCAGGTCACCTTGCCGCCGGTGCGCTGGTAGACGATGACGTTCTTCACCGAGTCGCAGCCATCGAGCGCGAGCGCCTCGTCGGCGATCGCCTTCAGCGGCAACTGCTTGCCCCCGCGCAATTGCTCGTCGGCGGTGATCACCATCACCGCGCCCGTGTCGGCGATGCGGTCGCGCAGGCTCTGCGCCGAGAAGCCGCCGAAGATGACCGTGTGGGTCGCGCCGATGCGCGCGCAGGCCTGCATCGCGACGACGCCCTCGATCGACATGCCGATGTAGATCGCGACGCGATCCCCCTTCTTGACACCGCGCGCCTTCATCGCATTGGCGAGCTGGCAGGTGCGCGCCAGCAGATCGCTGTAGGTCACCTTCGTGACCTTGCCGTCGTCGGCCTCGAAGATGATCGCGACCTTGTCGCCCAGGCCCGCCTCGACCTGGCGGTCCAGGCAGTTGTACGAGGCATTCAACGTGCCGTCCTCGAACCACTTGAAGAACGGCGCGTCGCTGGCGTTGAGCACCTTGGTGAACGGCGTCTTCCAGCTCAGCAGCTCGCGCGCCTGGCGCGCCCAGAAGGCCTCGTGGTCGGCGTCTGCCTCGGCGACGAGCTTGTTGTAGGCGTCCATGCCCGAAACAAACGCGCCCTTCACGGCGGCGGCGGACGGGTTGTAGACGATGGTGTCGGATGCGCTCATGAACAGGTCTCCAGTGCTTTGTCGATCTTTGACCGCAACGGTAGGCCCATCCTCTTACGAAGGCCTTACTCGATCGGCGCCACTACAATTTTGGACCATCACACGCCCGCCTTGCGAGCCGAACCCCATCATGCGCCAGGATCCACAAGCCCCCAAGAACCCGCGGCTGCGCGCGCTGCCCGGCTTCATCTTCATGAGCCGCTGGCTGCAGTTGCCGTTGTACCTCGGGCTGATCCTCGCGCAGTGCGTCTACGTTTTTCATTTCTGGGTCGAGCTCGTGCACCTGATCGAGGCCGCGTTCGGCAGCCAGGCCGCGCTCGCCACCTTGACCGAGGGCATGGGTTATGTGTTCCCCGACGGCCACGGCCCGAAGCTGACCGAGACGGTGATCATGCTCGCGGTGCTCGCGCTGATCGACGTGGTGATGATCTCCAACCTGCTCATCATGGTGATCGTCGGCGGCTACGAGACCTTCGTGAGCCGCATGAACCTCGAAGGCCACCCCGACGAACCCGAGTGGCTCAGCCACGTGAACGCGTCGGTGCTGAAGGTCAAGCTCGGCACCGCGATCATCGGCATCAGCTCGATCCACCTGCTCAAGAGCTTCATCAGCGCGGGGGATCTGAAGCCCGAGGTGCTGATGTGGCAGACGATCATCCACATCACCTTCCTGCTGTCGGCGATCGCGATCGCGTTCACCGACCGGCTGCTGAACGCGGCGCAGGCGGCGGACCACTGAGGTCAACGTGGAGCCAGGCACCGCGCTGACGCTGAACCTGCTGCTGCGCGGCGCCACGGTCGGCGTGCTGGTGCTGATCGCGATCGCGTTGTGGCGCGACCACCCCTCGCATCGCGTGGCGGGTCGCCTCGGCGCTGCGTTCGCGACCGGCGTTGCCGCCGCAACACTGGCCGCCATGCCCGGCTTCGCGACGGTGCCCGACGTGTGGCACGCGGCCATCGTCGGGCTCGCGGCAGGCAGCATGTTCGTGTTCTGGCTCTTCACCCGCGCACTGCTCGATGACGACTTCAAGCCACGGCCCTGGCACCTCGCGGTCTGGGCGGTGCTGGCCACGATCGGTGCGCTGAACTGCCTGATGATCGTGCCGCAGCACGCCGCGCTCGGGCCGGCGTTCGGCGCGTTCATGGGCCTGATGCCGGTCGCGTGGGCCGTGCTCGCGATCGCGCAGTCGCTCGCGAGCTGGCGCGAGGATCTGGTCGAGGGCCGGCGCCGGCTGCGCACCTTGATCGTCGGCGCGACGGCCGCCTACACCGTGGCCCAGCTGCTCGCGGCCGGGGTGTCGGGGCAGGATCTGAAGGTCGTCGTCGAGAGCGCAGCGAATGCGGCCGGCACGGCCGCGCTCACGCTGCTGGTCGCGTGGCGCATGCTGCAGGTGCGCGGCGACGAGCTGTTCGCGCTGTCGATGGCCGAGCCCGGCGCAGCCCCCTCGCCGGTGCCGGCGCCGAAGCCGGATGCACGCCAGGTCGCCACGCTGGAACGGCTGATGACCGTCGAGCACATCTACCGTGCCCCGAGCCTGACGATCGCCGCGCTCGCCGCGCGCATGGGCCTGCCGGAACACCGGCTGCGCAAGCTCATCAACCAGGGCCTCGGGCAGCGCAATTTCAGCAGCTTCCTGAATGCCTACCGCATCGCCGACGCGAAGCGCACGCTGCGCGACCCGGCATCGGCCGACGTGCCGGTGTTGACGATCGCGATGGACGTCGGCTTCCAGTCGCTCGGCCCCTTCAACCGCGCCTTCAAGGCCGGCACCGGGATGACGCCCAGCGAATACCGGCGCGGCGCATCCGCCGAGAAATCGACCGATGACGCCACGGGCCGCGAGGTGGCTGAAACCGTCTGACGCGTCAATGCCGGCGCTGGTCGTCGGCAGTGCGAAGTTGCTGGCACGCGGCCTCCTCGGCATGTTCGGGGCCGATGCAGGTGCGCGCCAGGCAGATACCTCTGGCCAGCGCATGGCCATTCGCGCACAGCTCCTGCGCGGTTCGCGGCCGGGCCGGCGGCGCCGGGATCGGCTCCACCGCCATGGGCGCGGCGGGCGCCGGCTCCGCCAGCCGCGCCGTGGCCTCCCCGTCCCGCAGCCGGGCCGCATCGGCCTCGGCCTGCTGGCCGGCCGACTGTTCGCGCAAGGCCTTGGCCCGGCCGAGATCCGTCGCCCTGTCGCGCGATCGCGAACTCCTGCTTACGGGAGACTCGGGCGCACTCGCCGCTTCCGCGATCGCGACCACCGGCTCGTCGCCGGCGGGCTCGGCCAGCAGTGCGGTCGGTTCGCTGCGTGCAGCAGAGGCCGCGGCGGTCATGGGAGCCACCAGCGCCTCGACACCCGGCAAGAGCACGGCGATCGACGGCTTCACGGCCCACCACGCCCCTGCACCGAGGGCCAGCACCAGCGCCCCCAGCCGCAGCCCTGTCGCCGCGCGCACGCTCCTGGCCCCGCCCTGCTCGAAGACGGCGACCGGCACGGGCCGGTCCAACGCCACCGCGTCCGTGAATGGCAAGGAAGGCTCGCCGCCGAGTGGTTCGCCACACTGACGACAGACCTGCACCGCGGGCCCATTGCGCGTGCCGCAGTGCTGACAACGACCGACCATGCCTCGAATTCCTCCCTGGGTGCGAACGATACACAGCTTGTCGGGCGATGGCTTCGGGCCGATGGTGAACGACGGCTGGCCGAATTCCAAACTCGGCGCGATGCCCCGGCGCGGGCCCGGCACATTGGACCACCTGATCCACTGCCAAGGACGACACCCATGAAACACCGTGCCCTCGCCGCCGCCGCGCTGTTGGCCACCCTGCCACTGCTCGGCGCCTGCGGCCACCTGTCGCCCGGCCGCGCCGCGCTGACCGCCACCGGCTACATCAGCCACCAGCTCTGCTCGGCCGTCTTCATCGCAAAACAGGACCCCACGCTCTACTACCGCCAGGCCATCGAGCCGATGGCCGGGCCGATGGCCTTTCTCGCGAGCCACACGGTCGACCGCGAACACGCCGAGGTGCGCGCGACCGTCGCCGGCATGGCCGAGAGCCGCGCGGCCTACCGGGCGCCCTACGGCTGCATCAACGCGACAGATGGCCTGCCGGCGACGACGTTCTTGCCGCCCGAGCCCGGCGAACCCGCGAGCCCGCTGCTGGCTGCGATCGCCGGTGCCGGCACCGTCGAGCCGGCGGATCCGGCGCTGCGCTCCGCGCTGGATCACGCCTTCGACGAGCCCTCCACCGGCCCGCTGCGCCAGACCCATGCGGTCGTGGTCGTCCACCGTGACCGCGTCATCGCCGAGCGCTATGCCGCCGGCATCGGCGTCGAGACCCCGCTCGCCGGCTGGTCCGCGACCAAGTCGGTGACGAACGCATTGCTCGGCATCCTCGTGCGCCAGGGGCGGCTCGACATGCAGGCCCCTGCCGCGATTGCCGACTGGTCCGATCCGCAGGATCCGCGCCATGCGATCACACCGGAGCACCTGCTGCGCATGACGAGCGGGCTCGACGCCGGCCAGTCGCTCAACGCCGGGAGCCCGTTCGACCCGGCGGCGCAGATGCTGTTCGTCGAGCACGACATGGCCGCGTTTGCCGCACGGGCACCGCTCGCGGACGCGCCCGGTACGCACTTCACCTACACCGACCCGAACACGCTGTTGCTCTCGCGCCTGGTGCGCGACCTGGCAGGCGGCGATGCGGCAAGCACGTACGCGTTCGCGCACCGCGAGTTGTTCGACAAGCTCGGCATGCGCCACGCCACGTTCGAGTTCGACGGCACCGGCACGCCGATCGGCGGCAGCCACCTGTGGGCACCCGCGCGCGACTGGGCGCGGCTGGGCCTGCTGTATCTGCACGACGGGGTGGTCGGCGGGGAGCGCGTCCTGCCGGCAGGCTGGGTCGAGTACTCCGCGCGGCAGACAGCGGGGGCCGAGTACGTCGGCTACGGCGCCGGCTTCTGGACCAACCGCGGCGCGGGTTACGGCGCGAGCTATCGGATCGCCGCGGGCATCCCGGCCGATGCGTTCATGGCGCGCGGCTCGCACGGCCAGTACGTGGTGATCGTGCCGTCGCAGGCGCTGGTCATCGTGCGCCTCGGCCCGGCGTTCACGCCGCGCGACGACATGGACGTGGTCGCGCGGCTGACCCGCGAGGTGATCACCGCACTGCCAGGCCGATGAACCCGCCGGGACGCCGCCTGCTCAGCCCCGCTCGCTGCGCCCCCGGCCGGCCTGGGCGCGGCGCAGCGCGCGCGGCAGGTCCTTGCGCAGCCGGTCGATGCTCAGCGGCTTGACCCAGTACTCGCGCGCGCCCAGGCTCATCGCCTTGACCACGTTGATCGAGAAGCTGTCGGCGGTCACGAGCACCACGCTCAGGTGCTGGGTCGAGATCTGGTCGCACAACTGGCGGACGACTTCGAGGCCATCGATGTCGGGCAGGTTCATGTCGAGCAGGATCAGGTCGGGCGCTTCGGCCAGCGCGCGCCGCACGCCTTCGCAGCCGGTCATCGCCTGCGAGACGGTGACCCCCGGGAACCGCTTCAGCAGGTTCTCGATGATCAGCATGTTCAGCGGGTTGTCCTCGATGCACAGCACCGTTCCGCGAACGTCATCGAATTCGGAATCCGCCGGAGGCGTGGGTGAGTTCACCGTCTGCACCATGGAAAGTCGTGCGCACGCATGTGCATGGATCGAAAGCGTTGATTCTGTCCTTCGATGAGGCCGCTGTCATCCCGCCGCCGGCTGCCACGGCGCCAGCGTGGTCACTCGCGGCGCGCTACGGCTGCCGCGTCATGCGCGGCTTCGTGCTCGGCGCGCGCTCGGCCGGCGGCTTCAGGTAGTCGACCAGTGCATCGATGTCCTGCGCGCCGCCGCGGCGATCGGTGCCCCGCTTCAGCGTGACGAAGCCGTCGCCGCCCTCGGCCATGAAGCTGTTGACCGTGACGCGGTAGCTGCGATCGGCGGCGACGGGCACGCCGCCGAGCTGCATGTCGCGCACGCGATCGCCGACCGGCGCATCCGCTTGCCAGGTGTAGGTGAAGCCTTCCGACGGTTGCAGCACCGAGACGTCGTTCGCCTTCTGCTGCGACTCGAGCAGCGCCTTCAGCTGCGCGCCGGTCAGGCTCATCACCACAAGGCTGTTGCCGAACGGCTGCATCGTGAACGCCTGGCCGAAGGTGACCGTGCATGGCGGCGTGCCCTTGCACTCGAGGTCGCTGCGGATGCCGCCCTGGTTCATGAACGCGATCTGCGCCCCGCCCTGCTCGGCAGGCTGCGTTGCAGCCAACTGCGAGTCGGCGATCAGGCGGCCGGCGCTGCTGTCGACCTCGCCGCTGCGCGTGAAGGTGCCGGCAATCGCGCCGATCGGCCGGTTCGCCTTGGGCGCCACGATCGCGCTGTAGCGCGCCACCTGCGCGGCGATCGCCGCATCGGTGCGGGTCGTGCGCAGCACCTCGGCATACGGCGCCGGCAGCGCCGCCGCGAGCCGGTCGCGCAGCGCAGGATCGGTGGCGTCGTTGACCACCGGCAGGTTGACGCTGCGTGTCAGCGCCGGCAGGATGCGGCGCGTCTTCGGGTCGAGCATCACGTCGACGACCGAGATGCCGCGGCCATACGAGGTGCCCGAGATGATCGTGCGGCCGTCGACCACACAGCGGTAGCCCTGGTGCGTGTGGCCCGAGAAGATCACGCTGATCTCGGGCACGAGCCGCGCGGCGATGTCGAAGATCGGCCCGGAGCGGTCCGGGCAACTCTCGTCGTTCCAGTCGCCGCGGTTCTGCGAGCTGCCGAGTTCGCCGCCCTCGTGGAACACCGCGACGATCGCCTTCACGCCCTGCGCGCGCAAGTGCCGCGCGGCGCGGTTCACGCCATCGGCCTCGTCGATGAAGCGCAGGCCCGCGACGCCGGACGGGATCACGATGCTCGGCGTCGTCTTCGTGACCGCGCCGATGATGCCGACGCGAATGCCGCCGTAACGCTTGATCACGTAGGGCGCCAGCACCGGCCGCCCGCGCATGTCGAGCACGTTGGACGACAGCAGCGGGAACGTCGCACCGTCATATCGGCCGAGGCCACACGAGGTGACCGCGCCGTCAGGCTGCGTCGCGGCGCAGCCGCCCTTGGCGACCCGCTTGAGCTCGTCGATGCCGGCGTCGAACTCGTGGTTGCCGACCGCGTCGAGCTCCAGGCCGATCGCGTTCATCACCTCGATCGTCGACTCGTGCCTGAACAGCGTCGAGACCAGCGGTGCGGCGCCGATCAGGTCACCGGCCGACAGCATCACGCTGTGCGGTGCACCGGCCCGCAGCGTGTGCACCATCCCGGCCACGGCGGCCGCCCCACCGGTCGGCACACGCAGCGGCTTGCCGCCCGGCGCGTGCGGGTCAGCGAGCGTCAGGCTCAGGCTGGCCGGCTCGAGGTTGCCGTGGAAGTCGTTGATGCCGATCAGGCGCAGCGCCACTGGCCCGGCGGCATGCGACAGGCCGCCGCACGCGACGAGCGCGGCCAGCAACGGGAAACGACGGAACGTGCGCGCGAGCTTGGTCACGGGTGTCTTCACGGGCATGCGGAGCCTCGGATCAGTGGTGTGACAAACGGGCATGAGCGAAAGACTCTCATGGTCAGGCCAGTACGCGTTCGATCACGGTCGGCGCGCGCAATGGCGGTGCATCAGCGATGTGGATCAGTGCATCCAGTCGACCCGACGCGAACGACGCGGTGCGCGCGTCCGCGGCGTGGATGGTCGCGAGCAGATCACCGACCTCGACACGCCGTCCGATCGGCGCGATGTCGTCCAGCCCCACCCGGTGATCCACATCGTCGGCGGCCTGGCGCCGGCCTGCACCGAGCTCGATCAACAGCAAGCCGATGTCCCGCGTGGCCATGCCACCGACCCAACCGGCGCGCGCGGCGCGCAGCGGCTGTCGAACCGGCGCCACGGGCAGATGACTCGCCAGGTGCTCGACGAAATCGATGGGCCCGCCGAGCGCGGCGACCATGCGCGCGAAACGCTCGAGTGCGCGGCCATCGGCCAGCACCGCATCGACGCGCGCCAACGCGGCATCCGCATCGGCCGCGAGCCCGCCGATCAGCAGCAACTCGGCACTCAGCGTGCGCGTGACCTCGAGCAGGCGCGGCTCGACCGCACCGCCCTGCATCAGCGCGACGACCTCGCGCACCTCGAGCGCGTTGCCGGCACTGTGGCCGAGCACCTGGTTCATGTCGGTGATCCAGGCACGCGTCGGCAGGCCGGCCCCGTGCGCGACCTGCACCAGCGAGCGTGCCAGCGCCTGCGCGGCAGGCAGCGTGCTCGCGAAGGCGCCGTTGCCGACCTTCACATCCATCACCAGGCCCTGCAGACCCGCCGCGAGCTTCTTCGACAGGATGCTCGCGGTGATCAGTGGCACCGACTCGACCGTGGCGGTCACATCGCGGATCGCGTACAGGCGTCGATCGGCCGGCGCGAGTTCCGCGGTCTGGCCGACGATCGCACAGCCGACCTCGCGAACGACGCCGCGCAGCGCCGCAATCGGCGTGGCGGTGCGGTAGCCGGGGATGCTGTCGAGCTTGTCCAAGGTGCCGCCGGTGTGGCCGAGACCGCGGCCCGAGATCATCGGCACGAAGCCGCCGCAGGCCGCGACGATCGGTGCGAGCGCGAGGCTCACCTTGTCGCCCAAGCCGCCGGTCGAGTGCTTGTCGAGGATCGGGCCCGGCAGGTTCGCGTTCGCCCAGTCGAGCACCTCGCCGGAGCGCATCATCGCGTGCGTGAGCGCGACCGTCTCGGCATCGTTCATGCCCTTCAGGTACAGCGCCATCGCCATCGCCGCCGCTTGCGCTTCGCTCCACGAGGCATCGACAAGGCCGCCGACGAAGGCATCGATCTGCGCACGGTCGAGCACTGCGCCATCGCGCTTGCGGCGGATGATCTCCTGCGCGAGCATGGCCAGTGATCAGTAGGTTCCGGGCGCCGCGGCGGGCGGCGGCAGCTGGCCGCCGAGCACCGCCTCGATGTCGTTCAGCAGGCTGCTCGCGCCGATGCGAAAGCGCGCGGGCGTCAACGCTGCGGCGTCGAGCCTCACTGCGCACAGGTCGATGTAGACCGATGCTTCGGCAACGGTGCGGATGCCGCCCGAGGCCTTGAAGCCGGCGTGTGCGTTCGCGCGCGGATCGACGCTGATCGCGTTCAGCATCACGCGCGCCGCCTGCGGCGTGGCGCTCACCGGCGTCTTGCCGGTGCTGGTCTTCAGGAAATCGGCACCGACCGCGAGCGCCAGGCGCGAAGCACGCGCCACGAGCGCGTCGGTGGCGAGCACGCCGGTCTCGAGGATGACCTTCAGCACCAGCCCATCGCAAGCGCGACGCACGGCCTGGAGCAGCGTCGTCACCGCGAGCTCGTCGCGCTGCTGCAGGCGCGCGAACGGCAGCACCACGTCGACCTCCTGTGCGCCCGCGTCGACGATCGCGCGCGTGTCGCGCACGGCGCGTTCGATGTCGGCGCTGCCATCGGGGAAGTTGGCGACCGCCGCGACGCCGATGTCCATCGGCAGCCGACCACGTGCGAATGCCGCAAACCGTGGCCAGACGCACACCGCGGCAACCGGGCCATGTGGCCCCTGCGCGCGCTCACACAGGCGCGCCACGTCGGCCTCGGTGTCGGCATCGTTCAGGCTCGTCAGGTCCAGGCAGGCCAGCGCGATGCGCGCGTGCTGAATTTGTGCGCTCATGGTTCGATCGCTCCGATGACATCGGCCAGCAACTGGCTGGCCACGCCGCTCGTCGCCTGCGCCTGCGACAGCGTGTGCGCGTGGCTCAGCGCCTCGTCCGAGAGGCCGGCGCCCATGTTGGTCAGCATCGACAGCGCGAGCACGCGCATGCCGGCGCGGCGCGCAAGAATGGTCTCAGGCACGGTGCTCATGCCGACCGCGTCGGCACCGAGCTGCTGGAACATGCGGATCTCGGCCGGCGTCTCGAACTGCGGGCCCAGGTGCCACATGTAGACGCCTTCGTGCAGCGCCACGCCGCTGCGCGCGGCGACCGCCTGCGCAGTCGCGCGCAACGCGGGGTCGTAGGCATTCATCATGTTGACGAATCGCTCCGAGCCGCTCTCCCCGATCAGCGGCGAGCGCTGCGCCAGGTTGATGTGGTCGCTCAGCACCATCAGGCTGCCGGGCGGCATGCGCGCCTGCAGGCTACCGGCTGCGTTGGTCTGCACCAGCACCTCGCATCCGAACGCACACAGGGTCTGGATCGGGAGCTGCATGCCCTTCACGTCGCCGCTCTCGTAGGCGTGCTTGCGGCCACTCATCACGGCGACCTCGTGCGCGCCGATGCGCCCGAGCCAAAGCTCGCCGGCGTGGCCCTGCACACCCGCCTGCGGAAAGCCCGTGAGCTCCGCGTACGGGATGCGCTGGGCGCCGCGCACATGCGCGGTCAGCCCGCTCCAGCCGGAGCCGAGCACCACCGCGATGCGCGGTCGCGCGTTCGGTGCGCGGGCGCGCAGCTGGTCGAGCGCGGTCGTCGTGGTCATGGGTGAAGGTTCTCCGGCCCGAAGCTCTCGGGCAACAACTGCGCCAGTGTGAATCGTGCGCGCACGCCGCCGGCATCAGCGATCAGCACCGGCGTGTCGGGCACGGCGAACTCGCGCAGCTTCTGGCGGCAGCCGCCGCAGGGCGTGACCAGTGCGGCGCCGTCGCCGATCACGAGAAGCGCCTGCACGCGACGGCCGCCCGCGAGCACCATCGCGCTGAACGCACCGGCCTCGGCGCACACGCCTTGCGGATACGCCGCGTTCTCGACGTTGCAACCCGCGTGGATCACGCCGCGGTCATCGAGCACCGCGGCACCGACACGAAAGCGCGAGTACGGTGCGTAGGCTCGCGTCTGCGCGGCGCCGGCCGCCTGCAGCAACGCGGTGAGCTCGGCATCGGTCAGTGTGAGGTCAGGCATGGGGTTCAACGTTCCTTCAGGTACGGGATCGCGAGCGCCTTCGGCGCGACGCTGCGGCCGATGAAGCCGGCCAGCAGGATCACCGTGAGCAGATACGGCAGCGCCTGCACGGCCTGCACCGGCACCTCGCCGATGCCGGGCAGCTGCACGCCCTGCAGGCGGATCGCAGCAGCGTCGAGAAAGCCGAACAGCAGGCACGCCCCGAGCGCGGGCACCGGTCGCCAGTTGCCGAAGATCATCGCGGCCAGCGCCATGTAGCCACGGCCAGCCGTCATGTTCGGTGCGAACGAGGCGTTCTGCGCCAGCACCAGGTAGCTGCCGGCCAGGCCGCACAGCACGCCGTTCAGCGTGAGCGCCGCGTAGCGCAGCCGCGTCACCGAGACACCGGCCGCATCGACCATGTGCGGGTTCTCGCCGACCGCGCGCAGACGCAGGCCGAAGCGCGTGCGGTACAGAAGCCACCACACCGCCGCGACCAGCCCCAGCGACACGTAGACCAGCACGTTGTGGCTCAGCAGGCCCTCGCCGATCACGCGGCCGACGAGCGGCACGTCCTGCAGCGCGGCCACCGCACCAGGCCACACGGCATGCAGCCGCACCGCATCGGTCACCGGCGGCGTCTGCCCGCCCTGGCGGAACCACGCGATGCCCAGCACCACCGTCAAGCCCGCCGCGATGATGTCGATCGCCATGCCCGACACGACCTGATCACCACGGTGGCTCACGCACGCAAACCCGTGCAACCACGACAACGCAACCGCGACCGCGATGGCGATCAGCAAGGCCAGCGCCGTCGAGCCGAACACGGCGCCGCCCGCCGCTGCGGCGAACGCGGCGAACAGCATCTTGCCCTCCAGCCCGATGTCGACCACACCCGAGCGCTCGGCCAGCAGACCGGCCAGCGCGCACAGGATCAGCGGCGTCGCCACGCGCAGCGTCGATGCGACCAGCGCGGCGATCAGCGCCTCATCCATGCGCCGTCTCCGCGCTCGTGCGCCGCATCACCCAGTGCAGCGCGACCGCGACCCACGGCGCGATCACATACGCCATCGCGCCCGAGAACAGCACGACGAAGCCCTGCAGCATCACGACCATGTCGCGGCTGAAGCCAGGCATCTCGAAGCTCACCTCGGCGCCGCCCTGGAACAGGGCGCCGAACAGCAGACTCGCGATCACGATGCCCACCGGATGGCTGCGGCCCATCACCGACACCGCGATGCCCGTGAAGCCCGCACCGGCCACAAAGTCCAGCAGCAGCTTGCCATTGACCCCCGCGATCTCGTTCAAGCCGACCATCCCGGCGAGCGCGCCTGAGATCGCCATCGCGATCACCACCTGGTGCTTCGGCCGCATGCCCGCGTAGGCGGCCGCGCCTTCGCTGGAGCCCACCGCGCGCAACCGGTAGCCCGCGCGGCTGCGCCACAGCAGCAGGTACACACCGAGCGCTGCGAGCAGCGCGATGAACAGGCTCAGGTTCAGCGGCGACGACGGCCACTCGATGCCCATCCACGCCAGCATCTCGTGCACGCCCGGCAGGTGAGCCGCCGGGCCGAAGGGTTCGGTCTCGACCGACATGCTGCCCGGCGCCTTCAGCGGGTTCACGAGCAGGTAGACGAGCAGCGTGCTGGCCAGAAAGTTGAACATGATCGTCGTGATCACGACATGGCTGCCGCGGTAGGCCTGCAGATAGCCCGGCACCACCGCCCAGACCATGCCGAACAGCGCGCCGCCCAGCGCCATCAACGGCAGCAGGATCGGCGCCGGCAGCCGATGCGACAGCCACATCGCGACCAGTCCCGTGCCCAACCCGCCGAGCGTGGCCTGGCCCTCGGCGCCGATGTTGAACAGGCCGCCGTGGAACGCCACCGCGACCGCCAGCCCGCAGAAGATGAAACTCGTCGCGTAGTACAGCGTGTACGACAACCCGCGCGCGGTGCCGAACGCGCCGCGGATCAGCAGCGACAGCACGTCGAGCGGGTTCTGACCGATCAAGGCGACCACCAACGCCGCGGCGAGCAACGCCACCAGCAGATTGACGACCGGCAGCAGGACCACATCGGCCCAACGCGGCAACGCTGGCGCGCTCATGCTGCAGCCCTCTCCGGCTGCGCGGTCCCTTCGACCATCAGCATCCCGAGCTTGACCTCGGTGCACTCGTTCACCGGCAATTCACCGGTGATGCGCCCCTCGTTCATCACCAGCACGCGGTCGGCCAGCGCGAGGATCTCGTCGAGCTCGCTGGACACGACCAGCACCGCGCAGCCCGCATCACGCAGCGCACGCAATTGCCCGTGGATGAACTCGATCGCGCCGATGTCGACACCGCGCGTCGGCTGGCCGACGAGCAGCACGCGCGGCTTCTGCCCGAGCTCGCGCGCGAGCACAAGTTTCTGCTGGTTGCCGCCCGAGAACTTCGCGCTGCCCAGCCGCGTGTCGCGCGGGCGCACGTCGAAGCGCTCCATCAACGCGGCCGTGCCTTCACGCATGCGCCGGTGCAGCATCCAGCCGGCGCGGCTGTTGGCCGGCCGGTCCTCGTAGCCGAGCACGGCCGACTCCCACGCGGCAAAGCTCATCACGAGCGCACGCGCATGCCGGTCCTCGGGCACGTGCGCGAGACCGAGGCGGCGCGCGGTGTGCGGGTCGAGCCAGCGGGCGGGGCCGAAGGTCTCGCGCCCCAAGCTCAACTGCCCTTGCGTCGGCGCGAGCAGGCCCGACAGCACGTCGAGCAATTCGCTCTGGCCGTTGCCCGCGACGCCGGCGATGCCGACGATTTCGCCGGCGCGCAGCGAGAGGTCCAGCCCGTGCAGCCGGGTCACCTGCAACGCATCGCGGACGTTGATGCCGCGCGCTTCGAGCACCACCTCACCCGGTTCGCCGTGTGCGTCACCTTGCCGGCCGATGTTGACCTTGCGGCCCACCATCGCCTCGGCCAGCCCGGCGATCGAGGCCTGCGCAATCGGGCATTCGTGCACCACGCGACCGCCGCGCATCACGGTGACGTGGTCGCACAAGCGCATCACTTCCTTCAGCTTGTGCGTGATCAGCACGATCGTCGTGCCCTGCTCGCGCAGTCGCGCGAGCACGTCGAAGAGTTGCTCGGTCTCCTGCGGGGTCAGCACCGCGGTCGGTTCGTCGAGGATCAGGATCTTGGCGCCGCGGTACAGCGTCTTCAAGATCTCCAGCCGCTGCCTGTCGCCGACCGACAGATCAGCGACCAGCGCATCGAGCGCCACGCGCAGGCCGGTCGAGGTCATCAGCGCCTCGAGCCGCGCGCGCACGAGCGCATCGGCGCGGCGCAGCAGCACGTGGGGCTCCGCGCCGAGCATCACGTTCTCGATCGCGCTCAGCGTGTCGACCAGCATGAAGTGTTGGTGCACCATGCCCAGGCCGAGCGCGATCGCCTCGTGTGCGTTGCGAATGCGCACCGGTTGCCCGAAGACCTCGATGCCCCCGGCATCAGCCGCATAGAAGCCGTACAGCACCGACATCAGCGTGCTCTTGCCGGCACCGTTCTCGCCGACGAGCCCATGCACCGTGCCGGCGCGCACGCTAAAGCTCACGTCGTCGTTGGCCTGCACCGGGCCGAAGCGCTTGTGGATGCCGATCATGCGCACCGCCATCGCGGGCATCGTCGTCGTGCTCATCGCGTGCGCGCTGCCGCGGTCGATTCGCGCACGATCACCTGCGCGTTCAGCACCACCTCGCGGTCCTGCGTCGAGCCGCTGGCGATACGCTCGATCAACACCGTGGCCGCCCGTTCGCCGAGCTCGCGGATCGGGTAGCCGACGGTCGTCAGGGCTGGATAGACGTAGCCGCCGAGCTCGATGCCGTCGAAGCCGATCACCGACAACGCCTGCGGCACCGGGACGTTCAGCTCAGCCGCCGCACGCAGCGCGCCGATGGCCATCAGGTCGTTGCCGGCAAGGATCGCGGTCACGTCGTTGCGCGATCCGAGCAGGCGGCGCGTCAAGTGGTGGCCGACCGCCGCGCTGAACTCACCCTCGAGCAGCCAGCCGTCCTCGATCGTGATCTGCGCCTGCGCCATCGCCTGGCGCCAGCCTTCGACACGCGCCCGGCTCACCGCAAACTCCGACGGCCCCGACAGGCACGCGATGGCCCGATGCCCGAGCGCCACCAGGTGCTCGACCGCCAGGCGCGCGCCATGCTGGTGATCGACGCGCACCAGATCGGCCGGCAGGCCGGCGATGCTGCGATCGACGACGACCGTGGGCACGCCGGTCGGTCGCAAGCGCTTCGCGAGCGCCTCGGCCTCGCCGGCGGCCGCCGCGAGCAGCAGGCCATCGACGCGGCGCTCGAGCAGCGTCTGCAGGTAGCGCGCCTGGCGTTGCGGGTCGTCATCGGAGTTGCACAGGAACACGGCGTAGTCGGCGCGGTGGCAGCAGTCTTCGATGCCGCGCGTCAGCTCGGCGAAGAACGGGTTCGTGATGTTGGGCACCATCACGCCGAGGATCGAGGTGGTGCTCGTCTTCAGCGAGCGCGCGACCGCGCTCGGCGAATAGCCCATCTCGGCCACCGCCAACTCGACGCGCTGGCGCGCCGAGTCACTGACGCGGCGCGTGCCGTTCAGGACGTGCGAAACCGTGGTGAACGACACCCCGGCGCGCGCCGCCACATGCTTGATCGTGCTCAACGGTTTGCGTCAGAACTTGCAGGCGTTGTCCGCCATGTAGTCGGCCACCTTGATCTTGCCGGCGATGATGTCGGCCTTGGCGGCGTCGACCTTCTTCTTGACGTCGGCCGAGACGAGCTTGGCGTTGTACTCGTCCATCGCATAGTCGATGCCGCCCTCCTTCAGGCCGAGCACGGTCACGCCGGGTTTGAAGGCGGTCGCGGCCTGAAACACGGCCACATCGACGCGCTTGAGCATCGAGGTCAGCATCGTGCCGGGCTGCAGGTGGTTCTGGTTGCTGTCGACACCGATCGCGAGCTTGCCGCCGTCCTTCGCGGCCTGGTACACGCCGATGCCGGTACCGCCGGCTGCAGCGAAGACCACGTCGGCGCCCTTGCCGAACTGCGCCTTCGCGAGTTCGCCGCCGCGCGCCGGGTCGGCCCAGGCGGCGCCGGTCGTGCCGGTCATGTTGGCGAAGACCTCGGTCTTCGGGTTCGCGTACTTCGCGCCCTGCTCGTAGCCGCACTGGAACTTGCGGATCAGCGGGATGTCCATGCCGCCGACGAAGCCGACCTTGGCGGTCTTGCTCGACAGCGTGGCGATCATGCCGACCAGGAAGCTGCCCTCCTGTTCCTTGAACACCACCGACTGCACGTTGGGCTGCTGCACCACCATGTCGATGATCGTGAACTGCAGCTTCGGGAACTCCTTGGCGATCTTCTCGATCGCCGCGGCCTGGCCGAAGCCGATGCCGATGATCGGGCTCGCGCCGCGTTCGGCCATGCGCCGCAGGGCCTGCTCGCGCTGGGTCTCGTTGGCGATCTCGAACTCGAGGAAAGGCTTGCCGGTCTCCTTCTTGTAGCGCTCGACGCCGCGGTACGCCGCCTCGTTGAACGACTTGTCGAACTTGCCGCCCATGTCGTAGACGACGGCGGGTTCGGCACGGGCGGACACGGTGGCGCTCACGACGAGGGCCAGCACGGCAAGGCGATGGAGTTTGTTCATGATGATGTGGAGTGGTCGGGACAACACGGGCATGATGAGGGCACGGACAGGGCACGTGCATTCAAAATGGGCGCAAACGTTTGCCGTGATCGGAAAAGCACGATCCGGGCCCACGCAGGCGGAGTATGCCCAATGCCGGCGAATTCGCCCATCGGCGCGAATCCTGCATCCCGACCCGCGAACCCGACCCGGAACCGACCGCATGCCCCACCCGTCCACCCTCCTCCCGACCGATATCCCCGGCTGGCGCCAGCTGCCCAAGGTGCTGCTGCACGAGCACCTGGACGGCGGCCTGCGCGCGCAGACACTGCTCGAGCTGTGTCAGGAACACGGTCTGGCCACACCCGCCCCGGACGCCGCGTCGCTGGCCGCGTGGGTGCACGCCAATGCCGACTCCGGCAGCCTCGAGCGCTACTTGCAGGGCTTCGCGCTGACCGTGGCGGCGATGGGCTCGCCCGAGGCCTGCGAGCGCGTCGCGTTCGAGGCCGCCGAAGACGCGCGGCTCGATGGCTGCGTGCTCGCCGAGTTCCGCATCGCGCCGCTGCTGCTCGAATCCGGGCGCATGCCAGTCGATGCCGCGATCGAGGCGCTGCTCGCCGGCCTGCGCCGCAGCGCGCTGCCGTGCGGCCTGATCGTCTGCGCGATGCGCACCGACCCACCGGCGCTCACGCTGCGCAGCGCACAGCTCGCGGCGCGCTATCGGGACCAGGGCGTGATCGGCTTCGACCTCGCCGGCGCCGAGCGCGGCTACCCGCCGGGGCTGCATGCGGCGGCGTTCGAGGCGGCGCGCGACGCGGGCCTTGGCATCACCTGCCACGCCGGCGAATCCGACCTCGGCTCGCGCGTTCTCGAGGCCGCGGCGCTGGGCGCCACGCGCATCGGCCACGGCGTTCACATCATGAGCGGCGACACGGCCGCGCAGAGCGCGCAGTGGGTAGCGAGCGCCCGCGAACTCGGCTTGCACTTCGAAGTCTGCCCGAGCAGCAACGTGCACACCGGCGCCTTCGCATCGCTCGCCCAGCACCCTATCCGCGCGATGCTGGAGGCCGGCCTGTCGGTCTCGTGCTCGACCGACAACCGCCTGATGTCGAGCACGACGCTCAGCGACGAACTCGCGGCCATTCACCACGCGCTCGGCATGAGCCGCGTGCAGCTCGGGCAGCTGATGCGCAACGGCGCCGCCGCGTCGTTCATGCCCGCGAGCGCGCGCCGCGCGGCGTTGCGGGCACTTCAGGCCTGGGACTGATCCTTCGCGGCCGAGCCCAGCAGCATCGCGCCCAAGGTGCCCGCGACCAGCGAGCCGCCGAGCACACCGAGCTTGACCTGCGTCTCGTAGTCGCCACCCTGCCCTGCGAACGCGAGGCCGCCGATGAATAGGCTCATCGTGAAGCCGATGCCGCACAGCACGCACACGCCGAAGAATTGCCGCGTGCTCGACTGTGCCGGCAGGCTGGCGCCGGTGAGCCTGATCAGCAGCCACGCCGCGCCGAACACGCCGATCGCCTTGCCGAACACCAGGCCCAGCGCGATGCCCAGCGGAATGCCTTGCGCGAAAGTGCCCAGTGACACGCCCTGCAGGTTCACGCCCGCGTTCGCGAACGCGAACATCGGTAGCACCGCGAACGCGACCCACGGGTGCAGCGCGTGCTCGGCGGTTTCGAGCGGCGAGCCCCCGTGCGCGTCCTTCAGCGGAATGGCCATCGCCGTGACCACGCCGGCCAGCGTCGCGTGGATGCCCGACTTCAGCACGCAGACCCAGATCAACAGCCCGATCACGACGTACGGCCCGATGTTCATCACCTTCGCGCGGTTCAGCAGCGCGAGCAACACGATGCCGCCACCCGCCGCGAGCAGCATCGCGGGCGAGAGCTGCGCGGTGTAGAACAGCGCGATGACGACGATCGCGCCGAGGTCGTCGATGATCGCGACCGCGGTCAAGAAGATCTTCAACGATGGCGGCACGCGCGATCCGAGCAGCATCAGGATGCCGAGCGCGAACGCGATGTCGGTCGCGGTCGGGATCGCCCAGCCGCGCAGCGCGACCGCGTCGGCATGGTTCAGCGCGAAATAGATCAGCGCCGGCACGACCATGCCGCCCAGCGCCGCGGCGGCGGGCAGCGAGGCCTGGCGCACCGAAGCGAGTTCGCCGGCCAGCACCTCGCGCTTGATCTCGAGACCGACGACGAAGAAGAACACTGCCATCCACAGGTCGTTGACCCACAGCAGCAGCGGCTTCGACAGCACCAGCCAGTCGTTGGCGATGCGCACCTCGCCGCGCAGGCCGATGAACTCGCGGTACAGCGGCCCGAGCGGCGAGTTGCTCACGATCAAGGCAATGAGAGCCGCGAGCGCGAGCACGACCCCGCCGGCGGATTCGGAGGCGATGAAACGGCGGATGCTGGTGATCATGAGCGGGCGGCTTCGGTTCAGTAAACTTCGGGCTGGCGGCCCGCCCGCATTGTTCACCAGCCGAGACCCCGCATGACCACGATCCAATACGCCGACCTCGTCGAGAGCGTCGCCGGCGCGCTGCAGTACATCAGCTACTACCACCCGGCCGACTACATCGCCCACCTTGCGCGCGCCTACGCGGCCGAGCAGAGCCCGGCGGCGAAGGACGCGATCGCGCAGATCCTGACCAACTCGAAGATGTGCGCCGAGGGCCGGCGCCCGATCTGCCAGGACACCGGCATCGTCAACGTGTTCCTGAAGATCGGCATGGACGTGCGCTTCGAAGGCTTCAAGGGCAGCATCGAGGACGCCGTGAACGAAGGCGTGCGCCGTGGCTACAACTTCGCCGACAACAAGCTGCGCGCCAGCATCGTGGCCGACCCGCACTTCGAGCGCAAGAACACCAAGGACAACACGCC
>JBDTVC010000043.1:0-25677 GCA_040007475.1 Burkholderiales bacterium | reverse complement strand
GCGCACCCCAGCACCGGCGACTGCTCGAGCTGCCACAGCGGGACGAACTTCTTCAGCGCGCAGGACAAGCCTGCGAACCACATCCCGTACGCAGCGACGGCGCAGTGCGCGGCCTGCCACACGTCAGCCGACTTCGCGGTGCTGCCCACGCTGGCCAACATCCACGCCAACGCGCAGAGCACGACGAGCAACTGCGCGCAGTGCCACGGCGCGGCAGCAGCGTCGTTCGCGATCCCTGCGGCGAACTTCAGCATCGTGGGGCTGCCGGCCAAGCACGTGCCCACCAGCGCAGCGTGCGAGTCGTGCCACGTGGGGGCGGGCTCCAGCATCACGGCCACGCCGGTGGGCAACGGCGCGAAGTTCAGCGGCTCCAAGTTCAGCCACACCGGGATCACCAGCAACTGCGCGGCCTGCCACGGGCCGGCGATCAACGGCAGCAGCTTCACCGGGATCAGCAGCATCGTGGTGATGCCGGCGACCAGCCCGATGGGGGCGAGCTCGCACATCCCGTCATCGACGACCTGCGAGAGCTGTCACCTGGCCAGCACGCCGGCCGGGCAGATCGCGGCCAACGCGGTCAGGGCGGCACCGGGCACGGCCTTCGCCACCCCGGCACCGACGACGGCGCAGATCCACGCCGGCATCACCAGCGGGTGCTCGAGCTGCCACGAGTCCAGCTACGTGTGGATGGGCATGAGCGCGTACCCGATCGCACCGACCACGCTGGTCTCGGGTGCGCAGTACACCGGCTTCCAGACAAGACCTCGCGCTGCAGCGGGCACCTTCAACGTGGCTGACGCCGCGCACCCCAGCACCGGCGACTGCTCGAGCTGCCACAGCGGGACGAACTTCTTCACCGGCCAGGCCAAGCCGGCAGGTCACATTCCGACTTCGCTGTCGACATGCTCGACGTGCCACATCGTCGCTGGTGACTTCTCGATCGCCGGTTTGACGACGAACAAGGCGACTCTGCACACCGGTGTTGCCAGTGGTTGCATCGCGTGCCACACCGCCGGATCGGGCGCCGGCCCGTTCGCCGGATGCACGACGCAGGCCACCTGCTCGTCGCCGCCGCCGCTCACCTACCAGCCGAAGGTGATGCCTCTGGCGGTTGGGGGATCGCCGACGACGCCATCGTCGAGCACGCACATCCCGGCGGTGGGCATCGCTTGCGAGAAGTGTCACTCGCCGACGGTCTTCACATCCTTCGCCGGCATGAACATGAAGGGAAATGCTACAGCGCACGCCGCCGTCTATCCACCGGCAACCTGCGAGAGCTGCCACGAGAACGCGTATTCATGGTTCGGCGTGACGATCAGGACGCCGGGCTCCAGCAGCCACCATGGGCGCAAGGTCGGTCAGGATTGCATCAGTTCCGGGTGCCACAAGGTCAGCTACTCGCAGTTCCAGACCGAGGCACGCGTGCGCCCGGTGCTCCGCTCCGCGATCAATCTGTCCAACCCGCGAATGCTCCCCGACGGAACGCCGATCGATGCGGGTGCGGCGACGACGTTCAACCACCAGGGTGTGCTCCCTGGGCAATGTCAGACCTGTCACAACGGCCACGCGGCGACCGGCATGCCCGCGAAGCATCTGGCGACGCGGGCGTCGTGTGACACGTGCCATCGAAACACGGCCTGGATCCCGGCCCAGTTCAACCACCAGGGCGTGTTGCCGGGACAGTGTTTCACCTGCCACAACGGGACGATGGCGCCGGGCAAGCCATCGTCGCACTTCATCACCGCCAGGTCCTGCGACGCCTGTCACCGGACGATCGGCTGGGCGCCCGTTGCCTACTCGCACCTGTCGGCTTCTTACCGTCCGCAACCGGACAAGCCGACTTGCGTGAGCTGCCATGTCACGAACGGAGAAATCATCCCGCGACAGCTGCGTGGCGGTACACGACCCAAGCCGATACCGGTGAACTGAACGGGATCGCGATGGGACTTTGTCGAGTGTTTTGGAACTTCGGTCGTCCGTGCGACGCCGGCGTTGTGGTGCGGGCGCTTCGCTGTGTGTTGCCGATCGTGTTGGCGCTGTTGCTGGAGCAGGCGCGGGCGCAGACGATCAATGATGTGACGCTGTTTGCGCAGGGGAACGACGCCGTTGCCCGGGTCGCGTTTAACGGCACCATCCGCTACCTGCAGCAGTCGCCGAATACCTCGGCGGGCTTGTACCGCATCACCTTCCAGCTCATCGCGGGCGATGAGTTGATCACCAAGCAAAGTGCCGAGGAGGTGAAGCAGATCGCGGCGCGCGGGCAGCTCCCGGAGTTGATCCTCTCGTATGTTCCGACGCCGAGCCAGTCCAGCAAGCAACTCACGCTTCAATTGCGCAAGCCGATGCTTGTCGAGGTGCGGCAGGGGCCCAACTCCCGAACGATCGACATTGTCTTTCGCGGTGTGATGACGGCTACAGCGTCCGCCCCTGAAGCGGAGAAGCGCTACGCGGTGACGCTTCAAAGCGTGCCGCTGGCAGACCAGGACAAGCTGCTTCCAGTCCCTGCGCAGTTGCAGGATCTCGACGTGTTCAATCTGAACGCGATCGCGGGTGGTGTCGCGACCATCGAGATGAACGTCGGGTATTTTGCGACGGAGCAAGAGGCCAGCGCCATCGTGAAGCGGGTGGCGCAGCGCTTCCCGCAGGCACGCGTGATCGATGTCGCCAAGCGGACTGCAGAGATCAAGCAGTCGGGGACAGCTGGCCGCAGTGTCACGCCGGAATCTCCCACCAGCATCAACCAACAGCCGCAGGCTAGCCCAGTCCAGCTACCGCCGGCGCTTGCGAAAGCCGATGACGCGACGATCCCTGCGCCCGGCGCCGCGGCAGCGCCTGCGAGCGACGCGCCGATGTCGGATGTCGATCGTCAGGCCGATGAGCTGATGACGCAGTCCAGGGAAGCACTGACCGCGAAGAACTACGCCCTTGCGACCAGCAAGCTGAATCAGGTTCTGTTGTTGCCGCCCAACCGGTCGTCGCAGGATGCCCAGGAGTTGATTGGCGTGGCTTGGGAACGTGCCGACGCACCCGCCAAGGCGAAGGTCGAGTACACGCTCTATCTGAAGCTGTTTCCCGAAGGTGAGGGCGCCCAACGCGTGGCTCAGCGCTTGGCGGCACTGGGTGGTCAGACGGCCGGAGCATCGCCGGGGCCTGCTCTCGTAGAGCCGGGACGAGCGTCTTCAGCAGCACCGACGGAGTCGTCGAAGAAGTTCGGAGGCAACGTCGCACAGTACTACTACGGAGGCAGGGCCAGGAGCCAGTCGCTTGTCAACCTTGCGTCGGGGATCGACCAGTCGACGTTGAGCAAGACGACGGAGTCGGCCATCGTCACCAGCGTTGATCTAAACGGCAGGTTCGTCTCCCCCGAATCGGACACGCGAGTCGTCGTTCGAGGAACGAACTCCTGGAACCTCTCGGCCACTTCGCACAGTGAAAGCCTGCTCAGTGCGGCCTACATTGACTACAAGCGGAGCGACCTGACTGTCAGGGCGGGGCGCCAGTCTGCCATCAGCGGCGGGTTGCTCGGGCTCTTCGACGGAGCTTCGCTGACGTACGCGCTCAACGACAAGGTGAAGTTCGACGTCATGGGGGGTGCGCCGGCCCACGTTCTCGTCTCGGCGCCATCCCAGCGGCTGATGGCGGCCGTCGTCGAGATCGACGGAGTCTTTGATCACTGGGGCGGAAACGCGTACGTCATCGACCAGACCTCGGAGGGATTCACAAACAGGCGCGCTCTGGGCGCCGAAGTCAGGTATTCCGATGAGCGGCTGTCAATGTATTCGCTTCTCGACTACGACACCGAGTTTCGAAAGATCAACGCAGTATCGCTCCAAGGGTCATATCAAGCGGGTGGGCAGACGACGATCACGGTGCTGGTGGATCAACGGCGGGCGCCTTCCCTGGCTCTCACCAATGCGCTCATCAGCTCGGGTGCGGCATCGCTGAACACACTGCTGCAGATGCAGACGCTGGAGCAGACCCGCGATGCCGCCTTGGCGACCAGCGCGACAGCGAGGCAGGGTTTGATCAGCCTGTCGAGGCCGTTGTCGGAGAAGTGGCAAGCGGGGGTCGACCTTCGATTCAGCGAGATCGGCGCGCTACCAGCCGTCGGCAACTTCGAGGCGACGCCTGCAACGGGTGCCCAATACGGCCTGTCGCTGCAGTTGACCGGCTCGAACTTGTATTCGTCCCGGGACATCAACAGCTTCAACGTTACCGTCCTGACGACGCCGTTCTTCAAGGGAACCCAGCTCTCCTACAGCAACCTGACCGGCCTGAGCGACAACACGATCACGTTGGAGCCGTCCATCAGCCTGTACAGCCAGCGAGATGCGCAGGAAGTCAGGTTGCTGAGAATCACGCCCGGGTTTCGCGCGACATATCGAGCATCGCGCCGCACCAGCCTTCTGGGCGAAGCGATCGTCGAGCACTCGACCATCGACGGGCCCACGAACCACGGCACGACGAGCTCGATCTTCTTCTACGTCGGCTACAGGTACGAACTGTTTTGAACGCGGGCTTGCCGTATCCTTTGCCGCTCGCGGAGGTGGCAGCGTGAATTCCGTTTGGTACGCAGCAATGATCGTCGCAGCACTGTTGCTGACGGTCACCATGTTCTTGGCGGTGCGGGGGAGTCGGCGTCGTACACCGCCCGATCCGGGCATCGAAGCCATGCGGGCAAAGCTGCGCCAGTTGTCGTCGCGGGCAGAGCAGGGTGAGTTGAGCGCAGATGCCCTCGAGGAGCAGAGACTCGAAGTCGCTCGTGACATGTTGGAAGCGCACGTGTCAGTCGCCGGCTCATCGCAAGCACGATCAAGTCGGCTGGGTCGATTCGGCAGCGCTGTCATTGCGGTCCTTTGCGTTGCCGTCCTTTATGTGGGCGTTCGCGAGACCCGAACGAGCGCACCTGCCCTCGGGTCCGCGGCGCCGTCCGCGAGCCAGTCCGCCGGGGAGCCAGCGCATGCGCTGTCGGAGGAGCAACTTCATCGAATGGTGGAACAGGCGCAGGATCAGGTGAAGCGGAACGCCAAGGATGTCTCCGCCTGGGCGATGATTGCCCACTCCCATGACATGCTCGGTGAATTTTCGGAGTCGGCAAAGGCCTACGCCAAACTGGCGGAACTGCTGCCGGACGATGCCC
Source organism: Burkholderiales bacterium (assembly GCA_040007475.1). Lineage (GTDB taxonomy): Bacteria > Pseudomonadota > Gammaproteobacteria > Burkholderiales > Burkholderiaceae_C > LMDS01. The sequence goes on along the minus strand of JBDTVC010000043.1, from coordinate 20,537 downwards.
AGGTTCTTGCCGACTATGCGGACGCCCTTGCCGTTGCGCAGGGCCGGGTGCTCACAGGCGAACCCCGGCGCCTGATCGACCGGGCGCTCGCGCTGGATGCGAGCAACCTGAAGGCGTTGACTTTGGCCGGAACCGAGGCGTTCGAACGCAAGAGCTACGCTGGGGCCGCGCGATATTGGGAGCGCGCGCGCCGCGCATCCGGAGATCCGGCGATCACGAGGCAGATTGACAGCAGCATCGACGAGGCCAAGCTGCTCGCCGGTGAGACCGTCACGGCCGGCGCGGGCGAGCCCGCCAGGGGAGCGAGCCAGAGTCCGTCATCGAGCGCAGGTTCCGTGTCGGGCAGGGTGAGTGTCGCGGCTGGGCTGACATCGTCAACGTCTCCCGAAGACGTGGTGTTCATCTTCGCGCGTCCGGTGCAAGGTTCGCGCATGCCGGTAGCACTGATGCGCAAGCACGTGCGCGACCTGCCGCTGGACTTCACCCTCGACGACACGATGGCGATGGTCCCCGAGCAGCGTCTGTCGAAATTCGTTCAAGTCGTGGTCGGTGCGCGAGTCTCCAAACGGGGCGACGCCATGCCGCAGGCTGGCGACTTGCAGGGCTTCACCTCGCCAGTCAGCGTGGGCTCCCGGGGCCTGAAGCTCGAGATCTCCGAGGCTGTGCCGTGATCGGGCCGGTCGTCAGCGCGTTGCAGCCGCTCGCAACGCGACGGGTCACATCGATCCGTCGTGAGTCGGTCAGGCTTCTGGTGACTGGCTTGTTGCTGTTGCCGGTGCTGCTGCACAGCACGGCGGCGTGGGCCGCGTTGGGCGGCGACATCGCGTCGGTGCGAGGGGATCAAGGCCGCATGAACGGCGCATTGCGGGTCTCTGTTGCGCCGTCGTTCCACGTGCACGAAATCTTGCTCGCTGATGGATCCAGCATCCGGGAGTTCGCCTCTCCTGGCGGCATCATCTTTGCGGTGGCTTGGCGCACGCGCCTCAAGCCCAATCTCGAGGAACTGCTGGGGGCGTACAACGCCGACTATGTCATCGCGGCAGGAGACGCCATGAAGCGACCCGGCATTCGACGAAGCGCCGTGTTGACACGCGGCGACTTGGTCGTACATTCGTTCGGGCATCTGAATGCCTTCGCTGGCAAGGCGTATGTGCCGTCGCTCGTGCCGCCCGGGTTCGACATCAATGACCTTCGATAGGACGCAGGCCGTCGCACGAGCATCGCGGACCCGTGCCCTCGCGTACGCCGCCGCCCTGTTGCTCGCAGCGCTGGCGGCTTGCGGTGGCGGCAACACGACGGTCACGACCATCACCGGCGGCCCGGCAGGCAGCGGACTTGTCGGGCCGACGGTGTCGGTGGACGTGCCAACCGGATCCAACACGACCGAAATTGTCGTCGACAGCGGGCCCGCATCGGGATTCTCGTTGGGCGTTGCGAACATTCCGTATGTGACCGTCACGGTCTGCAGCCCTGGTTCTTCGACCGACTGCGCAACGATCGATCACGTGTTTCTCGACACGGGGTCGGTCGGCTTTCGCGTCCTCAAGAGCGCCGTGTCAAACCTGGCCCTGCCGCCAGTCGTCATTCCGGCCGACGCACCCAGCGCGACCCCGGCGGGCGACGCGATGGAGTGCTTCCCCTTTGTCCTTGGCGCCGTGTGGGGCGGCGTTGTGACGGCCGACCTGCGGATCGCAGGCGAGATGGCCGCCTCGCTGCCGATTCAAGTGATCGATGACGCCGCGGCTCCAGTGCATGCCGCGCCGGCGAATTGCGTCTCCTCGTCCAATGGCGGTCTTCTCAACTCGGTCACGGCGTTGCAGGCCAACGGTGTGCTCGGCATCGGCATGATCAAGTACGACTGCGGATTAATCTGCGCGACCGGTGACTACTCAGGCGGGTACACGCTCTACTACTCTTGTCCTTCGTCAGTGGTCGCATGTGTGCCGGCGGCCATCCCGGCCAATCTTCAGATGCAGAACCCGGTCGCGCACTTTCCCGTTGACAACAACGGCACCGTGATCACGCTGCCGGCAGTCCCTGAATTCGGTGCTGCGCTGGCGAAAGGTCGCCTCGTCTTCGGCATCGGGACGCAGTCCAACAATCAGATCCCGCCGTCGGCCAAGATGTACTTCGTCGATGCGGACCCGAAGAGCGCCACCTATCTCTACCTCTCCACCAGCGTGGGTGCGAAGACCTACACGAACAGCTACATCGACAGCGGGTCCAACGCACTCTTTTTCGACGATGGGTCGATACGAAACGGATGCGCCGCTTCGAGCGGTTCGGTGGGCGGTTGGTACTGCCCACCATCGACGCTCAATCTGACCGCTACTGTCTTCGATGCCAAGGGAGACACCGGACAAGTGGCCTTCTCCGTGGCGAGTGCCGATACGCTGTTCCTCGCCCCCAACATGGCGTTCGCCGATCTGGCGGGGTCGGTGGGGCAAGGGGCCGACATCTTTGTCTGGGGACTGCCGTTCTTCTACGGTCGCAGCGTCATGACGTCCATCTGGGGACAGACGCTGTCGCCGAATGGGCCGTGGCTGGCATTTTGACGGCCGCGCCGTCATGTGACGCTGAAGGGCCTGCCTGCTTCAGAGCTCACGCCGCCGCCGCGGCGTGACGACGGCCACACCGATCACCGAGGCCAGCCAACCCAGGAGCCAACCGAGCTCCATCGCGCCGCCTCCGCCCGAGCTGGATGACGCAGACGAGGCCGGCGGCTGCGGTGGCGGCACGGTCGCGACCAGGCCATCCATGGTCGAAATGCCGGCTCGGGTCGAGGCGTACAGCACCGTTCCGTTGGCTCGCAGACTGTGGACCTCCAGAGATGCGAGCGCGGTATCGTCGGATCCATTGACCGATCGCCACGTGAATGGGGCGCCCGTCGACGTGACGAAGACGCCGTTGTTGCCGGTGGCCGCGTAGATCGACGTGCCATCGCTGTAGAGCGCATTGACAACCCCGAAACCATCAGACACCTGTTGAGCCGGATCCGAACTGGAATTAGCGGAGGACCATGCCGATCCCGACGTGGCGTACTGGATGAGGCCACCATTCGTGCTGGCGAGCAGGACATTGCCGGTCAACAGCAGCGCCGTCACGCGATCGTTGCCGATGGGGGTCGCGCCGAACGCGGTCCACACCGGTGTGCCGGACGCGACCGCCGCTTCCGCGGCGAATGAAACGGGGTAGGCACCGTTGTCGTCAAGAACCGCCACATAGACGTTGCCCTCCGCCACCAGCAGTGCCTTGACGCCCGAGGACGCCAAGCCCGCTGCCGTGGGCACCGCCGACGCGGGCGACGTGCCACGCTGGACGGCATATACCCCCGCGTCCGTGCCGACAAACAGTGCGCCTGTTCCGAGCTTGAGCGCGGACACCGACGAGATCGACGACGCGCCGACCGCAGCCCATTGACCGGTGGCGACCGAATAGGCCAGCAGGCCTTGGGTCGTCCCGGCAAACAGGATCGAATTCGCGGTGTCGGCGGCCAGGGCGGTGATGGAATCGAAGGGGCCGAGAACACTTCGAATGTTGGTCCCGCTCCAAGTGGCGCCGCCGTCGGTGCTTGCAAAAACCTCCGCATACTGGTTGGACGAGGCCGCCGCGAAGAGCCTCGTGCCGATCACCTCCGTGTCGATCACGTTCGTGTTGTTCAATCGAGTGTTCGAACCGCCCCGCGCGATCGATGCAGGTCCGTTTCGCGGAGTCCAGGTGGCGCCGCCGATCAGGTTCGGCAGCGCGACGCCGGCGATCCCGAAGCCGCCACCCATGAAGGCGGTCGGTGCCGGATCGCCTAGCGCGACGGCGACTGCGAATGTGGCCACGGACGACGCCGTCGGGGTCGTGCTGGTCGCCTGCAACGAGATGCCGTCGGTCGATACGAACGCCCCCTGCTCCGCGCCCAGCAAAAGCTGCGGTGCGCCGCCGATGGCGAGGGTTGCAGAGAACAGCGTGTTGCAGTTGAGATTCGCGGGCGGCGCGGGAACGAAGCTCATAGGGAGCCAGAGCGGGGCCGGGTCGAGTGCGTTTCCGGAGTAATACGCAGTGCTGCCACTGCAAGCGTAGGTCTGGGGAAAGTCCGCACCGTGCATGACCGTTGTCACGGACGCAAACGAGAGTACGCCCGCGGGGTCGGCATTGCTCCAACTCAGCGCAAGCGTCGCCGGAAGGATCGACGATGCGAAAACACTGTTGCCGATGCCGACCAGAAGCCCCGCCGGTGAGCCCGCGCCTTGGGGCGGGATGATCGCGATGGTGCTCACGGTTGCGGAGCCGGGCGGGACCGGTAAGTCGAATGCAGTCCAGTTCGCCGCGGGTGCGCCGGCTCCGGCGTTGAGTGCGGTCACGTAGACCTGCGGCGCGGTCACGCCATCAGACCCACTCGTCGCCGCGAACAGCCGCTGGGTCGAAGGATCGTAGGCCAGCAGCGTGATGGGTGCGGCCGCACCGGTCGCTGCCAGCGGCGACCAACTTGGCGATGTCTGAGTCGATGTGTAGAACACACCCGTGGCGGTCGCCGCATAGACATACTGGCCGTCGGTGACCAGGGCGTAGACCGTGTACAGGCTCTGGCGGCCTGTCGCCGTCGACTGCGTGAGTCCGCCGTTGGCGAGGTTCCAGGTCTGCCCCGCGTCGCTGCTGGTGAACATGCCGTTCTCGGGAGTCCCCGCAAACAGCGTCGATGGTGAGGCAGGGCTGGTCAGCAGTGCGGAAACCGTGCCGCCCGGCGGCCCGATCGAATTCCATGTCGACGTCGCCTGGGCTTGTACGCTCGACGCGCCCCACATCAGCGCCGCCGTGGCGATGAGTCGCCAGCCGCTCGTTCGGCCATGCGTTGCCATTCCGAGAGCAAGTGCAATGAGTCGAAACATCAAGTACTCCTGGTCCAACGCGACTGGGGCATTCTCGGTCTGTCGCCCGCATATTTACAAGCGCTCCACCCGATCGCCGCACCTGGCCGTGGCGCACCTTGCGATGACTCAAACCCCGGGGGCGTTCGACATGCGAACATTGACGCAACTCGCAACACCATGAGCAGGCACCTGATCGAGATAATGGGAAAAAGTACCATATAGAATCATACGTGAGAGTTCCGACTTGGCAACCGCTCGTGGTGATTGATTCGAACTCAGTGTGGTGGCGGCGACGCGAAGAGTCCTGACCTCGCCCTGCTCTTGAGCCCAGCGGGCGTGGAAGGAACCGGCGGTGCCCGCACTGGAAACTTCCGGTGTGGCAGGCCGAGCTTGACAGATGACTGGACTGGAGTACCGCACATGAAGCCGCGTCAAAAACGCATGGCGATCGTCCTTGGCGTTGGCGTCAGCGTGGCGGCGGCAGCAGCCCTCGTGCTGAATGCATTCCAGAGCAATCTGGTGTTCTTCTATTCGCCATCGCAGCTGGCCGCCAACGAGGCGCCTTCGGGCCGGACCTTCCGCCTGGGAGGTTTGGTCAAGGCGGGGAGCGTGACGCGCGACGGGACCTCCGTTCGTTTCAACGTGACCGACATGGTCAAGACGGTTCCCGTGCGCTTTCAGGGCATCCTCCCTGACCTGTTCAAAGAGGGCAAGGGCGTGGTGGCTCAAGGCCGACTCGATGACGATGGCGTGTTCGTGGCGCGGGAGGTTCTTGCCAAGCACGATGAGAACTACATGCCGCCCGAGGCTGCCGAGGCCCTCAAGCGCGCCCGGGCTTCAAGTGGCAATGGGGTGAACACCGCGGTGACGGAGATCGACAAGTGATTCCTGAGATCGGCCAGATAGCGCTGCTTCTGGCGCTTGCAGTCGCCATCGTCATGGGCACGTTGCCGATGGTCGGAGCCCACCGTGGTCGCGAGGACTGGATGCTTCTTGCGCGCCCCGCTGCGCAGACCCACTTCATGCTCGTCGCGATTGCATTCGCCTGCCTCTTGAGTTCCTTCGTGCGCAACGACTTCTCGGTGCTCTACGTGGCGTCGAACTCCAACAGCGCGTTGCCGTTGCCCTACCGCATTGCCGGCGTATGGGGAGGGCACGAAGGCTCGCTGTTGCTGTGGCTGATGATGCTCAGCGTCTGGATGCTCGCGGTCACGCAGTTCAGCAAACATCTGCCGCGCGAGTTGGTGGCTCGAATACTCGGAGTCATGGGCCTGATCAGCCTGGGGTTCCTGCTGTTCATGCTGACCACTTCGAATCCGTTCGATCGGGTGTTCCCAGTCCCGGCTGACGGCCACGACCTGAACCCGTTGTTGCAGGACCCGGGCATGGTTGCGCACCCGCCGATGCTCTACATGGGCTACGTGGGATTCTCGGTAGCCTTCGCGTTCGCGATCGCAGCGCTGCTCGGGGGCAATCTCGATGCCAAGTGGGCGCGCTGGACCCGCCCGTGGACGACCGCCGCCTGGTGCTTCCTGACCATCGGCATTGCGCTGGGCAGCGCATGGGCCTATTACGAACTGGGTTGGGGCGGCTGGTGGTTCTGGGATCCCGTCGAGAACGCATCCTTCATGCCCTGGCTCGCCGGTACCGCGCTGATCCACTCGCTGGCGGTCACCGAGAAGCGCGGTGCGTTCAAGTCATGGACGGTGTTGCTGGCGATCGTGGCGTTCACGCTCTCGCTGCTCGGGACGTTCCTGGTGCGCTCGGGCGTCCTGTCGTCGGTGCATTCGTTTGCGAGCGATCCGCGCCGTGGTCTGTTCATCCTGGTGTTCCTCACGATCGTCGTCGGCGCTTCGCTGGCACTGTATGCGTGGCGGGCTCCTCAAGTCGGGCTCGGTGCCCGCTTCGCGTTGGTCTCCCGCGAGTCCATGCTGTTGGGCAACAACGTCCTGTTCGTCGTCGCGACGGCGTCTGTCCTGCTCGGGACGCTCTATCCGCTGCTGCTGGACGCGTTGGGGCTGGGCAAGATATCGGTCGGGCCGCCGTACTTCGACACCATCTTCGTTCCGCTGATGGCGCCGGCCGTGTTCCTGATGGGCATCGGCCCGCTCGCGCGCTGGAAGCGTGCGGACGTGCCGGACCTGGCCAAGCGCTTGCGCTGGGCCGTGGTCGTCGCGGTCATCGCGTCGCTGGTCACGGGGTGGCTGGCTGGTGGAATCAATGCGGGCGCATCGCTCGGTTTCCTGATGGCTTACTGGATCGTCGCTTCGGTCTTCGTCGATCTGTGGGAGCGGGTCCGCCCGGCGGGCGGCGTGCGGGCGAATCTCTGGCAGCGTTTGCGGCTTTTGCCTCGATCCATGGCGGGCATGATGGTTGCGCACGTCGGTGTGGCGGCGTTCGCATTCGGTGTGAGCATGGTCAGGACGTACGAAATAGAGCGCGACCTTAAAATGGATGTCGGCGACACGACCGACATCGCCGGATATCGCTTCACGTTTCGCGGTGTGCGCGACATCCAGGGGCCGAACTACGAGGCCGCGCAGGGCTTGGTGGAAATCACCCGCGACGGGAACCCTGTTGTCGAGTTGCGGCCGGAGAAGCGCGTCTACCGCGTGCAGCGCAATCCGATGACCAATGCGGCCATCAGCCCCGGTCTGACCCGCGATCTCTACGTTTCTCTCGGTGAGCCCGTGGAGGGCAAGGCCTGGATCGTTCGCGTCTACTACAAGCCCTTCGTCGACTGGATCTGGGGCGGGTGCCTGCTGATGGCGCTGGGTGGGGCGTTGGCGGTGACCGATCGCCGCTACCGAAGCCGACAGACGCAAGAGCAAGCGCAAACAGGCTCACCGGTGCTTGGGGGGACGGCATGAAGCCGCGCCGGTGGCAGCGGTGGCTCGGGCTCGTATGGCTCTGCGCGCTGTCATCGTTCGCCGCGGCCAACGAGGCGGCGCCGGCAGCCCAGGATCCGGCGACGGAGGCACGCATGGTTCGCATCGCCAGCGAGTTGCGTTGCCTCGTCTGCCAGAACCAGACGATTGCCGACTCCCATGCCGGTTTGGCGGAGGACCTTCGCCGAGAGTTGCGCGAGATGGTCAACCGCGGAGACAGCGACGAGCAGATCGTCAAGTACATGACCGACCGCTACGGAGACTTCGTTTTGTACCGGCCGCCGCTCAAAGCCACCACGGCGCTGCTCTGGTTCGGTCCGGCCGTCTTGCTCGTCGGAGGATTGACCACGCTCGGCATCGTGTTGCGCCGACGAACCCGCATGAGCGACGACAGCTTCGAGCACGATGAATTCGATGGTGCTGAAGAAGGTGCTGCGCCATGACCGCGTTCTTGCTGCTTGCCGTACTGCTGGGCGTTCTCACGCTGGCATTGATGACGCGGCCGCTGTGGTGGGGATTCGTTCGCAACAGGCGTTCGGAGGTGAGCGATCAGATCGATCTCCTCAGCCGACAGCTCAAGCAGCTGAAGGAACTGCACGAGACGGGTACCTTGGCCGACGAGCAATATGCGACCAACAAGACGCTGGTCGAGCGCAAGTTGATTTCGGCGCTCTCTGACGAACCGGTGCGCCACGACCGAGGATCATCGGATCGGCATTCGGCATGGCTGATGCTGGTCTTGTCGTCGTTCGTTGCCGCGACGGCCGGGATGGGCTACTACCTGATCGGTTCTCCGGCCAGCCTCGACCTGGGCCCAGGATCGGCGGCGGTAGCCCCCCCAGGTGGTTCTGGAGCGCCTGCGCAAGGCGACGACGACCCCCAGGGAACCGCCCACGCGCTCACCACCGAGCAGATTGGCGCGATGGTCGACCAGCTCTCCGAGCGACTGAAGAAGCAGCCGGGCGATGGCGAAGGCTGGTTCATGTTGGCGCGCTCCTATGTCGCGATGGGGCGGCACGCGGATGCTCTGCCGGCGTTCAAGCAAGCTGCGCGATTTCGCCCCGATGATCCCGACGTCCTGGTGGACTATGCCGACGCATTGGCGGTTTCCAATGGCCGAAGCCTCGACGGGGAACCGACGCGGCTCGTCGAGCAAGCCTTGAAGTTGGCGCCGGGGCATGTGAAGGCGTTGGCACTCGCGGGTACGGCGGCATTCGATCGCAAGGACTACGCCGCAGCTGTCAGGTATTGGGACCGCGCGGTTCAGGCGGAGCCGGCCGGCAGTGCGTTTTCCCTGCAGATCGAGGGAAGCTTGGCCGAGGCGCGTCAACTGGCCAGCAACGGGTCGCCGGCGGCGGTGGACAAGGCAGCGGAGCCGTGGCTGGCGGTGGGGCCTGCTGCTGTCGGAAGCGTCAGCGGCAAGGTCGTCCTGGCTCCAGCGCTGGCGGCCAAGGCCGGCCCCGACGACACCGTGTTCATCTTTGCGCGTGCCGTGGACGGCCCGCGCATGCCGCTGGCCATCCTGCGCAAGCGGGTGAGCGACTTGCCGGTTGACTTCACGCTGGACGACTCGATGGCCATGACGCCGACTGCGACGCTGTCGAAGTACCCACGTGTCCAGGTCGGCGCGCGAATCTCGAAGAGCGGGGATGCCTCGGCCCGGGCCGGTGACTTCCAGGGCATCACACCCGAGATCGCGGTCGGTGCCAAGGGCGTCAGGCTCGAGATCAACGAGGTCGTGGCCAAGTAGCCACCGCGCTCGCTTCGTTGAATTGCACACCTTCATAGAGTTCTCAGGAGCGATGGACTATTCACTGATATACGCGCTGGTCATCCTCTTCGTCCTAGTGTTGTACATGCGGCGACACAAGCGGAAGGAGCGTCATCACGCGAGCGAGCTGAAGCAGGCAGTCGCGGCAGGGTTGTCGGAGCCGCAGTCGCTTCATCCGGTGGTCGACCCGCTGCGGTGCATCGGCTCGGGCTCGTGTGCCAAGGCCTGCCCCGAGAGCGCGCTGGGCATCGTCAACGGAAAGGCCGTGCTCACCAACGGCGCTGCATGCATCGGGCACGGGGCGTGCCTGACGGCTTGCCCGGTCGAAGCGATCAAGCTGGTCTTCGGCACCGAGAAGCGTGGGGTCGACATCCCGAGTGTCAGCCCGAAGTTCGAGACGAACGTATCGGGCATCTTCATCGCGGGAGAGCTGGGTGGCATGGGGCTGATCCGCAAGGCAGCGGAACAAGGTCGGCAGGCCATGGAGGCCATCCGAGAACGCAAGGGTAGCGCGGACGCGGACTTCGATGTCTTCATCGTGGGAGGCGGCCCGGCTGGCATGTCGGCGGGACTGAGCGCCATCGAACAGGGCATGAAGTACAAGCTCATCGAGCAAGAGGACTCGTTGGGTGGATCGGTCTATCACTATCCTAGAAACAAGATCGCGATGACAGCTCCGGTCAAGCTGGCACTCGTGGGTTCGATCAAGATGGGCGAGATCCAGAAGGAGAAGCTCCTCGAGTTTTGGCAAGGGGTTGTCGCCAAGACGGGTCTGCAGGTTTCGTTCAGGGAGTGCATGCAGCGCATCGAGCCACGAAGCAATGGAACGTTCACGGTGCACACCACCAAGGGGCAATACACCACGCGGTCCGTGCTGTTGGCAATTGGCCGACGTGGTACGCCCCGTAAGCTGGAGGTACCCGGCGAGGAGACATCGAAGGTCGTGTATCGACTCGTCGATGCCGAGCAGTATCGCGGGATGCATGTGCTGGTGGTCGGAGGCGGCGACAGCGCTCTCGAGGCAGCGATCGCCCTGAGCGAACAGGAGGGCACCAGCGTGGCTCTGTCGTACCGCAGCGCGGCCTTTGCTCGAGTGAAGGCCAAGAACCGGCAGGCTCTCGAAGATGGGGCGCGTGCCGGTCGTTTGCGTGTCCTTCTGGAATCGCAGGTGGTATCGATTCAACCCAAGACCGTCAGCCTGACGTGTCGTGGTATCGCCGAGGAGCTGCAGAACGACGCGGTGATCGTGTGCGCCGGTGGCGTGCTGCCCACGCCCTTGCTTCAGAAGATCGGCATCAAGTTCGAGACCAAGTACGGGACGGTCTGAGCAAGCCCCGCGAGTTCGCCGCCGCCGTCCGGAATATCATGCGGACTCTTCCGGAGCCCGTGGTCATGCGTTCTCGAGTCAGCGCCCCCTCAGTCCAGAGAGAACCCCGAGCTCGATCGCTGCGTCGGTGTCGACAGCCGCTGGCAACGCTGTTCGTGCTGCTCGCGATCGCCACCGCGTCGGCGCATGGTCAAGTCGACCCGAAGGCCGCCGTCGAGGCAAGAGTTGGCCAGCCGCTCGACGATGCAACGATGCTCGGCCTCAATGGTCCCTCTCGCAGGCTTTCCGACTTCCGGGGCAAGCCGTTGATCATCAACGTCTGGGCCAGTTGGTGCGGACCTTGTCGGCAGGAGATGGCCTCACTGGAACGACTGGCGTGGCAGGAGAAGGCCGCGCCGTTCGTGGTCATCGGTATTTCGACCGATGACTATCCCGCCAAAGCCCGGCAGCTTCTGAAGCAGACCAATGCGACCATCAGCCACTTCATCGACAGGAACCTGCAGCTGGAGACGATGCTGGGCGCGTCGCGCCTGCCGTTGACCGTCCTGGTGAATGCAGACGGTCGGATCGTCGACAAGATCTACGGTGCACAACAATGGGACGGTCGAGAGGCGATGAGCCGGATAGACAAGGCCTTTAGTCGCCAATCGAGCGCCAAGCGCTGACCGACGCCTGGCTGGCTTCCACCCCGGATCCGAATTCCTCGCGCCCGCGAGGGCCGCGCACGCGCCCTTCAACCATTTCCTACAGCCCACTCCAGGCCTGCGGATGCCCAACGCCGAGAGATCCGCGACATGATGGTGCTATTTGGCCTATCCGGGCTGTGCCTAGCGCATGGTCGACCGGCTGAACCAATGTTTTACCGGTGGCAAGAACGGCCACTGCGCAAGCAGCTCTGAGACAGAGGTTTCGAGGGGAGTGTGCCAGTTGCGTGGCGCCCTCTTGCGAGCCGCAACCCCGAAGGACAGTTTGGAGGTCGAACGCTGACGATCGAATTCGACGAATTGCAATTCAGTATGACCGCAGGACCTTAACGCCAGCAGCTGCCTTCGTCACGTACCCGATGGCCCCGGGCGTAGCCCTGACGAAGGCCATCACCTCGGCGTCGGTCCCTTTGGACGGCGGGATTACGAGACCTTCGCGATAGACCTTTCTGCTCCACCGGGCGTAATACTTCTTGCTGTCGGTTTGCAGCACTTTGGCGAGGAACTCGTCTTGAAGCGCCGCGTTGTCCACAGGTACGAGCTTGAGCGTGCCCAACAACAGCTTTTCACCGAGGAACGTGTTCCTGACCTCATCGATGTCGAGGGTCACGGACTCGTGCGCGATCAGGTCGAGCGCGTGCGACGCTGGCGAACACGCCAGCATGAACCATGCAGCCAGTTGGACGAGGCGCTTCATCGTTGCTTCGTCAGAAGGCAATCGAATACTGGAAGGCCAGGCGTCGATAACTCGCACCGGAGAACTGAACGAAGACACCGTTCTCGTCCAACTGACTGAGCGGTGCCTCGCGCGTCGAGCTGAGTTCGATCTTGAACGACGATCGACCGTCAAGCGCGTAACGTGCGCCCGCCACGGACCTGCGATAGGACCTTGCCCACTGCTGGCTGGTGAAGTAGCGATCCTGCGGGTTCAGCGAGGTGTGCTCGTAACGCGCGAATGGCGTCCAGGCCCCGAACGACCTGCCGGCCTGGACGAACCAGGCCGAACTGCCGTAAGTGATTCCGGACGCCGCATCGCGATTAGCGAACCGGTAGTACTCGCCGATTGCCTCCCAATCGTTCGCGTCGTAGCCGAAGTAGCCGCCGCCCATGCGCAGGCGGGTGCGGCTCAACGGTTCGTCGGCACTCGAGTACGTGGTCGCGCGTGTATCGAATCCATGAAGGCCGACCGTGAGCCCCCGCAGGGCTCCGGACGGCTGGTATCCGATGTTGAAGCCGAGCATCTTCCGCTGGTCGTCGTCGGTGACGGCGTTGAAGTCCAGCGTCCGCTTGCGGATGCTCGGGCCGTTGGAGAGATAGGCGTCGTACGCGAGCTTGTCGCCGCCGAGCACAAACTTCCCGCTGGCCCATACACCAATGGAGTGCGCCGGCATGATGCCGCCATGATCTTCGAACTCGATAAACCGGGGGCGGTCGATTGCGGTCTGGAAGTTGGCGCCGTGGTGGTACATGGTGTTCCACAGACCGAACGGGGTGTGAAAACGCCCGAGCCAGAGCGTGAGATCGTCGCGCAGCGTGTACCCGAGTTGCAGGCGCTCTACCTCGACGGTTGCCTGTCTGCCGTCGGGCTCGTATTCGAATGCAACTTCGATCAACGATCGGACCCGATCACCGAATTGGGGGACAAGGTACAAATCAAGCGTGCCGGCGCGAAAGCCCCTCTGCCGGTTCGGATCTGATCTGGACGACCAGCCCGCCCCGACGTCAGCAAACCCGTGCAGCGGCAGGCCGGCCTCGGTGGTCGACTTGCTCAGGCTCTCCGAGAGTTGGCTGAACTCCTCCTGCAGCGTCGCGATCGCCTTCGAAGTGGCTTGCGCTTCGACGCGCTCGGTGCCGTGGCCGGGTGCCGACGCGGAAGCCGCCACTGGACCGCCCTCAGGCTTGGCCGCCCTGCCGTTCTGGCTTTGCTCCAGTTCGGTGACCCGTGATTCGAGACGCTCGATCAGCTTGAGGCTCTCGACGAGTCGCTTCTCGAGTATCTCGATCCGATCCGACCGCTCGTCCGCCCGACCCTGGATCGGCAGCGCCAGCAATGCCGACAACGCCATGGTCAGTCGCGTACTCATCGCTCGCCCAGGCGGCCGGTCCGCATGCATGGTGCACTCCTTAGAAAAATGGCCGGACGGCTAACCGCGGCGCCGTCGCGCAGTCTAACGGCCGCCGGTGTGCAACGTGAGCGAAACAAGTCCGATCGATGCTCGGTCGCGCTGCTCGGCGGCGACGCCCGCCTGGACGGAGCGGCGTTTGCATGGTCCACTGGACACATTGCAATTCTCTTGGCCGCCGTGAAACTGCTCCTCACCTGCGCAATCGTCTGGGCCGCTCTGCTGGGGTGGCCGCCGTCTGCCAGTGGCCAAGGTGTCTATTCGGTGCGAGGCCCGTGGGTGGACGACCAAGCCCACAGTTTCGATCTGGGCTCTCTGCGTGATTCGTATAGCGTGGTCACGATGGCCTACGGCGCCTGCAGGCGCGTCTGTTCGGTGAGCCTGAAGGTCGTGGAACAACTTGCGGCGATTGCCGAACAGCGGGGCTTGGCACTTCGCGTGGTGGTCGTCAGTCTCGATCCCGCTCAGGACAAGCCCGCCGATTGGGCGGCCTTGCGCGCTGAGCGCGGCGGGGCGTTTCGTCGTGTCGAGTTCCTGTCCGGCACTGCCGCATCGACCCGGCAAATGGCCCAGCAACTGGGGGTGAAGTACTGGCGTTACGGCGAGCACACCGTGCACGACTTTCGAATCGTCCTGGTTTCTCCGGAGGGGCGCATCGTCAGGGCGATCAACAAGTTCGATGAAGATGTGAACCTGCTCCTGCCGCTGTAGAACACCCGTCCGCTTCTGCACGGAGCATCAGGTTCACCATGCGTCGATCCAGCAGCATGAACTGTGACCGCTCCGTGTTGTCGTAGACGACTTCGTCACCTTGATTCCATTTCGCGATCATGTGCGGCACCCGTTCGATCGAGACATCGGTCGCCGCATTGACGAGAATGACAGCATCCCCGCGCGCATGCGACAGACCGGTGTGGACGGCCGCCGCCTCGCCGTAGTTCAAGGCCAGGCGTATCCACCCGAACCCCGGGTACTCGGTCCAGCGGGACAGCAGCGTCGTCGTCTGGTCGGCGCTTGCGCTGTCGATGCAGGTGATCTCCCAGGGGAAACCGCCTTCGGTCAGGAGATCGCTCAGATCCGGAAGCAATCGCGCCAGTCGCGGCGCGGCGTTGTGGGCCGCAATCACGCACGACACCGTCCGCACACCGCTGGAGAACTGCGCCCATCCGGAAACGTGTGCCCACGACGGCTCGCCTGCGCCGTTGCGAGCACGCTTGATGCTCTCGACAACTACGCCTGCACGCAGGTTGAAGGTCATGGTCAGTCGGAAGGGGTCTGGGGCCGCGTCATTGGGCGAGCCGCGGCTTAATGGCCGCTTAAGGTGCTGATCGACCCTTTCGCTTGGAATGCTGACTGAACATCTAGTTGAGTGGTTACAGATCGGAGACAATTTTTATAGATTCTCACAGTTGGGTTGGGTTGGAGAGATGACCACATGCGGCTTGTCGTTGCGGAAGATGACCAACTGCTGGGCAGTGCGGTGCAAACCATATTGGTCCGCGCGGGTTATGCGGTGGATTGGGTACAGACCGGTCGCGAGTTCGAGAGTGCGATCGCGACGCATCGCTATGACTGCGCTGTGCTGGACCTGGGCCTGCCGGATACGACGGGCGAAACCTTGCTGAAGCAACTGCGCGCCCGCCGTGAGCAGTTGCCGGTGATCGTCGTCACCGCCCGCGGCGGCGTGCAAGACCGGGTGACGCTGCTCGATCACGGGGCCGACGACTACCTCGTCAAACCATTCGACCTCGACGAGTTGTCCGCGCGGATCCGCTCTGTCATGCGCCGTGCTCCGAACGGCGACGGCACCGCCGAGGCGCTCATCCACGGGGCATTGCGACTCTTCCCGCAGCGGTACTCCGCCTCGTGGTACGACCAAGAGGTGGTGCTGACGCACCGGGAGTACTGGGTTCTCGAAGCCTTGGTGCGACGCAAGGCGCAGGTTCTGACTCGCGCCCAACTCGAGGAGGCGTTGTACGGTTGGGGCGAAGAGATCGGCAGCAACACGGTGGAGGTCTACATCCACTTCCTGCGTCGCAAGTTGCACCCCGGACTGATCCAGACGGTGCGCGGCCTCGGCTACCAACTCGCGCCGGTGGTCCGGGATGCGTGAGGCCATCGGATGGTCGCTGCGCCGACGGCTGATCCTGATCGGTGCGGCGGCCATGACGGCGGCGCTTGTGCTGGGAGGCGCGGCCATGGTCTGGGCCGAGACGATCGCGGAACGGGAGATGGTCGACGCGCGGCTCGAGCAGCTTGGCGGGACGATCCTGTCGCTGGTCGACAATGACTTGATCGAAAAGCCCGACGATCCGGTGCCCGGTGCGCACCGTTTCAAGACTCGGCCGTCGGGCGCGCTGCTGTACCGGTTTCAAGTGTGGACCCGCGACGGTGTGCTGCACCTGCGCAGCCACGAAGCGCCGGCCGATCGGCCGATCGCGGATCTGCAGCACCGCGGCTTCGAGACCGTGCGCATGGGTGGCGAGGACTACCGCGTCTTCTCGCTGCCGACCCACGACCAGGGCGTGGTCCAGGTCGCCGAAAACCTCGAAGAGACGTCGCTGAAGGCAGGCACTATCGCCGGCTACTACGCCGGGCTGCTGGCCTTGCCGTTCGCCCTGGTGTTTGTCTTGAGTTGGGTCTTGACGCGCCGGTCGCTCAAGTCGGTCGACGCGCTGGCGAGCGAGCTGCGACAGCGCAACCCCCTGGACGTGACGGACCTGGTCATTGCCAACCCGCCACAAGAACTGCAGCCGATCCTCAGTGCACTAAATTCCCTGTTCACCCGCGCGGCTCAGGCGTATTCGGTCGAGCGCCGGTTCACGTCGGTGGCGGCGCACGAACTGCGCACGCCCCTGGCCGGGCTTCGCGCCCAGGCGCAGCTGGCGAGCACGGCCCGGAACGAGACGGAATCGCGCCACGCGCTAGGGGCCATCATGCAAGGCGTCGACCGCGCGACGCTGATGCTCGACCAGTTGCTTGACCTGGCTCGGATCGAAGACGTGTCTCAAAACGTCGAGGCGATCTCGCAGTCGGTCAAGCTCGGCGATGTCTATCGCGATGTGATGCACGATCTGCGATCCAAGGCCATCTTCAAGGACATCACCGTCGACGTGCGGTTCGACGCAGATGAACTGTATGCCTTCCGCTTCGGCCTGCAACTCATGCTACGCAACCTGCTGTCCAACGCGATCATGTATTGCCCGGAGGGCGGCCGGGTCGACGTGCGATCGGCCCGGCTCGGCGACGACGTGGTGCTGACCGTCGACGATTCCGGCGTCGGCATCGCGCCCGCCGACCGCGACCGTGCCTTCGAGCGATTCAATCGGCTCGGCCAGAACCAGATCGACGGCGTCGGCCTCGGCCTGTCGATCGTGCTGCGCATCGTCGAATTCCATCGCGCGCGCATTCAGCTGCTCGAAGCCCCGATCGGCGGCTTGAGAGTGCAGATCACGTTCCCACAAACGAGCCCGCCATCGGCCGCTGCGCCGAGCAGGTTCCACGCGCCGGCCTGAGTCAGGCCGACAGGGCCGAACCGGCGAACCGCTGGTCCAGCCGTTCGCTGTGGCGGATCGAAACGCACCGGGCCCATTCAAGCAGTCGTCGCCCCCGCGGGACATCTCGTCGTCCTTGACCACGGGGAGTTGGATCAAACGATCACGCCCACCGAAAAGCCGGGTCTATACGCGCGAGCTCCTCGCTCGACCTGACGGCGTCTGATGCACCCCCCCCAACTCGATATCACCCCCCCGATTCACGGGGGCCCGTAGAGCCTCGAGTAGCCTGCGTTTCAGCCGAACTTAAGAAACGGCTTCAGACCCGTACATCGCCGCTCACTGGATGGGGTGCAACCCTCAATTTCAAAGGGGACTCGCCCCCGAAGACACAAATCGTTGCGAGCCGTAACTTGACGACCTAGGAAGTGGTTCAACGGAACCTGCGCCAACACCTCAGACGGTTGGCAACGGGCGTGTGGAATTTCGGAGGTCGGCAATGATCGCAACAAGCAAGTCGGTGTGGCTTCGCACCATTCGGTCTTTCGCGCTGTCAGTGGCGGCTGTCACGGCGCTCGCGATGGCCGGCGTCACCGCTGCACAGGCCGCGGCCGTGACGGTGAAGGTGGTCAGTGCGCGCGCCGAGCCCTTGGCCCTTGGTGGCACCGGGGTTGTGAAGGGTGCGCCCGTCGCCAGCTACAAGTTCCTCGTCAACATCGACAACACCGGCCAGACCACGCAACGCTCGCCGGCCACCGGCACCGGCTGCAGCCCGCAGGATGCGGGCTACCCGAACAGTTGCCTGTGGACATCGATCGCCGGTGCGGCCAGCCACAGCCCGGTCTACACGCAGGGCACACAGGCGAATGTGGCCGCCGCCCTGGCCAACGTTCCCAACGGCCGCTACCTGATATCGGTGCTCGCCGACGGGTACAAGCTCGACGGCCGGCACTTCACGGTCAACGGCAGCACGGTCACCTGGGAAGGCAAGGCCGCAGGCGCTCCCGCCAGCGAAGTCCTGGTCGAACTGCAACCGACCCCGCTGCCCGACGCACAAATCCAGGCGGCCGTCTTCGAAGACGTCTCGCCCGTCAACAGCGCGCCCGATCTGCCGGCCGAACACGGCCTGGCGGGCTTCCAGGGCCACATCCTCGACGTGCTCGGTGAAGTCACGACCGATGTGTACGGTGCGCCCCTGTGCGGCACCGGCCGTTGCCTGAGCCAATGCTACGTGGTGAACAACGGTGTCGACATCGGCATCGTGCGGCCCATCGGCTGGACCAACAGCAATGCCCTCGTGCCACCCACGCCCAACGGCTATGGCCGTTGCCCGATTGCGGTCATCGACGACGCCACAGGCACCATCACGCCCTCAATCCCGATGTACGGATTCAATGGCGTCAGGCTCACCGGCGCGAATGCCAACGTGCCCGACACCGCGGCCATCGAAGGCAAGGTCAAGATCCCGAACCTCGGCCCGAACCGCTACACGCTGTCGGTCACGCCGCCGGATGGTTCCGGTTTCATTCAGACCACCACGCTCGAAGGCAACCACGACTGGGATGCGTGGGTCATGGAAGGCGCCACCGGTCTGGACACCGAATTCCTTATTGGCGGCGAACCGTTCCCGGCCATCATCTTTGGCTACGTGCCCGTGCCCGGTACGCCGTCTGCCGTGGGCAGCGCGTTGCCTGCTTCAGTCGGTGGCACTGGCTCCATTACCGGCGTCGTCGAAGCTGTAAAGATCTACGTCCCCACCACCGGTGGGGTGGGCGGTCTGCCCGGCGAGATTTGGGGTGGCCTTCAGGGCGCCAAGATCGACAAGCCGATTGCAAATCCGTGGGTCACGCTGACCAACCTCGGCAACGGCGACACCATCGTCTGGGCCGGGCAGGGCGACGTCAACGGCAAGTTCACCATTCCCAGCGTCGCGGCCGGAACTTACACCCTGACGTGGTGGGACGAACCGCAGAACACGATCCTCGACCTGGTCAACGTCACCGTCGGCACAGGTGAGAACATCGACATGGGCATCCTGCCGCTGGCCGGCTGGTGGACCTTCTACGAGGGTTACGTCTTCAACGACACCAACCGCAACGGCGTCAGGGATGCCGGTGAGCCGGGCCTGCCGGGCTACACGCTGACGATGCGCCGGCGCGACAACTCGCTGATGGATCGCGGCAGCACGGTCGTGACCACCGACGCCAACGGCTACTACAAGTTCGAGGCCGCCTACCCGATGACCCAGTTTCTGGTGATGGAGGCCTACGACGACCTGCACTACACCACCGGCATCACCTACCAGGCCGACAACCAGAACACGCCAACCACCTTGCTGGGCGCGGGGGTGGACGTCAGCGTGCACCCGATCATCGGCCTTGGCGGAACGATGGATTGGGGCAAGCACAACTACGACGCCACAGGCGCTACAGGCGGTGTCGACCCGCGCAACGGCGGCATCGTCGGCACCGTCAGCTACGACACCACTCGCAATGAACTCGACCCGCGCTATGCAGCGGTCGAGGACTGGCAGCCGAGCATTTCTGACCTGGTGGTCAAGCTGTACAAGCCTGCGCCTTCAGCAGCGGGCTGCGTCCGGCAGAACGTCACAACGATTGCGAATGGCACTGCGACCTGCGACTCAACGGGCCGCTACGCGGTCGCGCCCAATGGAAACATCGTCAAGGGCCAACTCCTCAATACCTACCTGTCCGAAACCTGGAAGCGCCCCAACGGCTGCGTGGCCCGCGGGCTGGACGGCACGCCGTACGTGCACGGCACCGACGAGCAGGTGCTGCCGACGGACGACAGCAAGGAGTGCATCGAGGCGCCGCTGATGGGCGTGCAATTCTGGGGTGGCGATCCTGCGAACGGAACATTTCCCGGCGTTGAAGTCGACGGCAACTATGGCTTCGGCGACGGCTGCTTCGGTACAGGCGGCTTCAATGAGACCACTGGCGCGTGCGCCGATAGCAGCGACCCGACTTCATTGCCGGCCGGTGACTATCTCGTCCAGGTCGACCTGACCTCGCAGAAGGACACCTTGGGCAACAACGTCTACAAGGTGACCCGCGAAGAAGACATCAACATTGGCAACGGCGACGAATTCATCCCCGCCGTGCCGCCGTCGGCCTGTGCTGGCGAGATGCACAAAGTCGACTCGAGCGGTAACGCCACCTTTCCCGGCGGCCCTGGCACTTCGCCCTACGAGAACCAAATGCGCCCGCTGTGTGACGTGAAGCTCGTCACCGTCTCGAACGGCAAGTCGATCGCACCGTCGTTCAACCTCTTCACCGACGTGCCGATCCCCGGCCGTCACTGGTTCATCATCATCGACGACCTCAACTTCTCGAGCAATCCGAAGTCGGTCA
>JBDTVC010000042.1:0-25746 GCA_040007475.1 Burkholderiales bacterium | reverse complement strand
GCCATTCTGGGATATCGCCGCGCGCGGCACGTTGTTCTGATCGAGCAGCCAGCTCTCGACGCCTCCCGGGTTCTCGGTCGTCAACAACGTCTTGCGCCCCGTCTTCGTGTTCAACCGATAGACGTCCTGGGTTTTCGCGTCGCGCTCGTTGGCCGACGCAATGATTTCGTCCTCGCTGCCGGCGATACGCGCGACGAAGCTGATCTGTCGGCAGATCTGATTTCGCGCCTGGCATGCTTCGTTTGTCGGTGACAACTCCTTGGGCTCGGAGCCATCGGCATTCAAGGCGAACAAGCCGCCGCCGCGCGTCTCCGCCAAACCCTTGCTGGCGTCGTACAAGCTCGTCAACAGCCGGTTATTGCCGATCCACTGATACCCGCCAACATCATAGGTCTTGAAGCTCGTGACTTGTGTCAGCGTGCTCTTCTCCAGATCGCCGACGACCAGATTGAAGCGACCGTTCAAATCCCGCACAGCCGCAAAGCGCTTGCCATCGGGCGAGAACTGGATGGAGGCCAGCTTGGGCTTCTTCGCGAAGTCGCTGACCGGGAGCAGCGCCGATGGCGCAGAGTCTGCGGCGCAGACCTGGAGCGCCGGCAGCGCCAGCGCCGCAACCATAAAAGCGCGCATCGCGCGGCGTGCGATCGGCAGGAGCATGACGGAGCTGTACATCAGTGGCCTAAACAAAGAGGGCTGCGCACGCAGTGCACAGCCCTTTCGATTGCGAGAGAAGCGAGATCACCAGAAGGTGTACTTCGCCCCCAGCGTGAAGTAGCGTCCAGACTGGTTGTAGAACTGAGAATTGAACGCGGTATAGCGGGTCACCAAGCGCTCATCCAGCGGCGCACTCTGGTTGAACAGGTTCTTGATACTCAGCCCAAAGTCCCAGTTCTTGAAGCCTTTGTACCCGACGAACACGTCCGCCGTGAGCCAATGCTTCACCGAGCACAGTTCGGGCTGATTCGTTCCGGATGCGTCGTACGGGCAGGTCAGGTCCGACGGCGTGAACGCGCGCAAGAACCCACCGCTGTAGTTGAACGTGACGTTGCCGCGCCAGGGACCGCGGTCAAGCGCCAAGCCGAGCTTCCAGCGCTCCTTCGGCTGCTGATAAGTGCCGGCGTAGTTAACCTCCGGCGCGTCCTTCACGTTTGCCACGTCGTAGTGCGGCAACGCGTCATACGAGGCATTGATCGCGAGCTTGCCGAGCTCGCCAACGTTGAAGGAGCTCTTCACATCGACGTCGTATCCCATGACCTGCGTCGAGCCAAGATTGGTGTACTGCAGGTTCAGGCTGTCGATCGTGCCATCAGCCTTGCGGATCACGTAACCTGGGTACTCGCCCTCGTGGGCCAGCAAGTAGTCGGGGTCGATGGAGGCAATCTCGTTGCGACGCTTGATCTTGTAGACGTCGAACGCGATGGACAAGTTGTCGAGCGGCTCGAACACGAGCCCCACCGTCGTGCTCTTGGAACGCTCTGGCTTCAACGCAGGGTTGGAACTGAACAGCGCCTCGAGCGACAGATCGCAGTTCGGGTTGGCCGGGTCCGGCGTTGCGCACAATTGCGGATCCCGGATGCCGCTATAGAAGCCCCTCGACGGCGTTTGCGTCGTCTCGGTAATGGCCGGTGCGCGGAAGCCCTCGGCATACGTGGCCCGGACCGCCAGGTTCGGCAGGATCTTGTACTTCAGCCCGACCTTGGGATTGGTCGTGCTGCCGAAGTCGCTGTACTTGTCATACCGACCAGCGATCGAACCCTCGAGATCTTTGAGGATGGGGATCGACAATTCCGCGTAGAGCGCGCTGATGCTGCGGGAGCCTCCCGAAGCGGAAGCGCCGAGCACGCTCAGCGCTCCGGACGCAGTCAAGGCGTCCGGCGTGCTGGTGTACTTCTCGTGGCGCACCTCTGCGCCTATTGCGATCTGCAGAGGGCCCGCCGGGAGCTGAAACAACTCACGCGACCCGCGCACGTCGAACGATGCGGTAGAGGTCGTCCCCAAATCACGGAGCGTCGGATAGAGGCGCGACATCAGGCCCGGATCGTTGAGACCCGGGTTGCCGAAAATGAAACTGTTCCTGGCCATCCCGGTGGATGGGTCCAGGACCTCGTCCGTCAGCACGCTGTCATTCAGCAGGCCCGTGGTTGTGACCTTGGTCTTCGAGTGCGAGTAAAGAATCCCGCTTTCGACGTCCCACCCGCTGAGGTCGCGATTGCGGATCCCGAAGGCTGCACGCTGCGTGTCGCTCTGGACCGCGGTCACGTGGGCGACGTCTGCAAACCGGTAGCGCAGAGCGACGGGATCGGTCGCCGACGGGTTCTGCGGGTGACCCACTGGCAGCGGTATATAGGCTTGCGGGAGCGTCCCGGTGGAAAAGTAGGTGCTCGACGAATACGACGGGCTCTCGGCTTCATATTTCGTGCGCCCGGCAACCGCGTCACCGAAGAGCTCGAAGCCGCCGCCCAGGGTCAGCGAGCCGGCGACGAACAAGGTGTCGCGTGAGGTCTTGGCAATGATGTCCTGGTGATCCGTACCCTGATAGACGCATCGGCCGTTGGTGGCGGCACCTGCCTCGCTCAGCGGCGTGCAACCCGGCATCGCGCCGAGAAACGCACCACCAGCCACCCCGGAGGCGGCATACAGGTTGCCGGGGTAGGAATAGCTGGAGCGCAAATCAAGCAACCCGAAGCGCCGGAAGTCCGCGGTCCGCGTCAGGTCCCGCTGATTCGCCTTCACGGGGTCCTGGCCCTCGTGCGTCACATTGGCGAAGATGTTGTAGCCGTCGCTGGCCATCGAGCCCTTGCCAATGGTCAGACTGATATTGCGGCTGTTGGCGTCGCGCTCGGACGACGTCCCCAGGCTTCCGCTGATCTGAAAACCAGAGAAGTCCTTGCGCAGAATCACGTTCACGACCCCGCCGATGGCGTCGGAGCCGTAGATGGCTGAAGCACCGTCGAGCAAGATCTCCACCCGCTCCACCACCTCGAGCGGAATGGAGTTCACATCCACGAACGTCGTCTGACCGCCCTGAGCAAACCCGAACGGCGCGACACGGCGGCCGTTGATCAGAATCAGCGTCGCCTGGGCTCCGAGGCCTCGCAGCGAGACACCTGCTGCGCCCGGCGTGAAGCTCGCCACTGCGTTTTCGTTGAACGATCCGGTATTGCTGGCCGGAACGCTGGTCAGCAATTCGCTGACCGACTTGGCGCCTGACCGGTCAATCTGATCGCGCGTGATGACCTGCACGGGTGAGGCAGTCTCAGTATCGACCCGCTTGATGCGTGAACCGGTCACTTCCACACGTTGCAACTCTTGAGCAGGTGCTGTCTGGGCGAAGACCACCCCCCCGGTTGATACGGCGACGGTACCGCTGAAGGCAAGCAGCAGGCTCTTGGCCAGCGTTGTTCTCTTGAGCATCGAGGACTCCTGATGGGAATAGTTGATCGAAACCACGCCTTCGAGCAAGCCACGTACCAGCTTTGTGAACCCGTCGTGACTCATCTGCAAAGACGTGCGAATGATTGTCACAGAGATCGCTTGCGCGGCGGGGCGGCAACCCGGCATCGCGCGAGACCCCCCGCTGATGTCGGCCTGCCGCGTCGCCCGGATCGAGGCGCGCCAAGCTTGCTTCTCGAGACGTACAGCGTGACGTCGGCCACCAGCCAGCACAATCCCGGCCACCGCCTCGGGCCACGTCGATCTGGGGTTTCCCCGAGGCATGTTTTACATCTCGCGTGGGGCGGCCACAACAGCGCGCGGAGCGCCGACACGGGACCTACAAGATCCGCGGCACCGCGTCCAGCAAGGTCCGCGTGTAGTCGCTCTGCGGATGCTCCAGCACCGCCCGCGCCGCGCCGGCCTCCTCGATCCGACCGCGGTTCATCACCGCGACGTGATCGGCGATGTACTCGACCACGCCGATGTTGTGGGTGATGAACAGGTACGACACGCCCAGCTCACGCTGCAGCGTCTTCAGCAGATTGAGGATCTGCGCCTGCACCGAGACGTCGAGCGCGGAGGTTGGCTCGTCGCACACGATCAGCTTCGGGCTCACCGCGAGTGCGCGTGCGATCGCGATCCGCTGCCGCTGGCCGCCGGAGAATTCGTGCGGGTAGCGCCCCAGCGCATCGCGCCGCAGGCCAACCTGCTCGATCAGCGTCTCCAGCGTGGCGCGCCGCGCCGCCGCATTCAGATCGGGGCGGAGGCCAATCATCCCCTCCTCGAGGATGTCGAGAACGCACATGCGCGGGTTCAGCGACGCGAACGGGTCCTGGAAGATGATCTGGATCTGCCGCCGCGCCGCGCGCAGCGCATCGCCGGTCAGACCGAACAGGTCCTGCCCATCGAACATCGCCTCGCCCTGGATCAGCGCCTGGCCGCGCAGCAGCTGTACCAGGGCCTTGCCGGTCGTCGTCTTGCCGCACCCGGACTCGCCGACGAGCGCGAGGGTCTGACCCGGCGCGATGCTGAACGACACATCGTCGACCGCCGCGAACGCACCGGCCGTGCGCTGCAACAGCCCGCGTCGGATCGCGAAGCGCACGCTCAGGTGGCGCACATCGAGCACCGGCGCCACCGCACGCACCACAACTTCCGGCGCGACGAAGCGCAGCGATGAATCGACGACCGGCGCCGGCGCCATCAGCTCCACACCGGCGCGGTACAGCAAACAACGCACGCTGCGCATGCCGAGGTCGATCAACTCGGGGCGCGTCACCTTGCAGGCGTCGAACACGCGGTCGCAGCGCGGCGCGAAGCGGCAGCCATCGAAGCGCTGCGACAGGGGCGGCACCGTGCCAGGGATGGCGGCCAGGGCCTCGCCGCGCTTGGCGGCGTCGGGTAACGCGCGCAGCAGCAGGCGCGCATACGGGTGCTTCGGCGCGGCGAAGAACTCGGCCGCGCTCGCCACCTCGATGATCTGCCCCGCATACATCAGGGCGACACGATGCGCCATGCCCGCCACCACCGCCAGATCGTGCGTGATCAGCAGCAGGCCCATGCCCTGCTCTTTCTGCAACTGCTTCAGCAGGTCCAGGATCTGCGCCTGGATCGTCACGTCGAGCGCGGTCGTCGGCTCGTCCGCGATCAGGAAGTCGGGCTCCGAGGCCAGCGTCATCGCGATCATCACGCGCTGCTTCTGCCCGCCGGACAACCGGAATGGGTACTCGTCGATGCGCCGCGCCGGCTCCGGGATGCCGACCTTGCCCAGCCACTCGATCGCCTTCGCGCGCGCCGCGGCACCGCGCAACCGGGTGTGCGCTTCAATGGCCTCGACGATCTGGTCGCCCACGCGCATCACTGGGTTCAGGCTCGTCGCCGGTTCCTGAAAGATCATGCCGATGCGCCCGCCGCGCACCGCCCGCATGCCGGATTCCGGCAGCGCGAGCACGTCCTGCCCTTCGAGCACGACCCGCCCGTGCGTCACGTTGCCGTTCTCCGGCAGCAACCGCATCAGCGCGAGCGCGGTCATGCTCTTGCCGCAGCCCGATTCGCCGACCAGCGCGAAGGTCTCGCCGCGCCGGATCGCCAGCGTGAGCCCGTCGATGGCCCTGACCAGGCCGGCGTCGACGTCCAGCGCGACCTTGAGATTCGTGATGTCGAGCATCGCGGGTCAGGTCGGCGCGTTGGCCCGCAGCCGCGGACGGAAGGCGCGGGCGCGCGGATCGAAGGCATCGCGCACGCCATCGGCAAAGAGGTTCGCGGCCAACACCAGCGTGACCATGAACGCGAACGCCGCCGCGAACGACCACCACACCAGCGGGTCGCGGCTCATCTCCGTGCGCGCCAGGTTGATCATGCCGCCGAAGCTGTTCATCGACGGGTCGACGCCGACGCCCACATACGAGAGCACGGCCTCGTAGAGGATCAGCGCCGAGAAGTCGAGCACCGTCGTGATGATGATCAGATGCACCACATTCGGGAAGATGTGCCGCACCATGATGCGCACCGAACGCACGCCGAACGCCGTGGCGGCCTGCACGTACTCCAGTTGCGCGAGCTTCATCGTCTCGGCACGCAGCAGCCGGCACAGCGTCGCCCAGCCGGTCAGGCCGAGGATCACGCACAGCATGAACAGGCGGACGTCGGATCGCTCGGCGCCGGTCTCGAACATGTCCGGATGCGTGTCGATGAAGACCTGCATCATCAGCACGCAGGCCGCGATCAGCAGCACGTTCGGGATCGACGACAGCGTGGTGTACAGGTACTGCACGACCTCGTCGACCCAGCCGCGCAGATAGCCCGACAAGATGCCCAGCCCCACCGCGAGCGGCAGCGTCGCGATGGTCGACAGCGTGCCGATCACGAACGCGGTGCGAATGCTCTTGAACGCCTGGTAGAACACGTCATTGCCGGTGCGATCGGTGCCGAACACGTGGTAGTGCTGGGCGAGCGCGAGCAAGGGCCCGAACACGGCGAACAGCGCGAGCAGCGTGAAGGCCACCGCGCGCAGCGGCAGGTCGGTCCGGCCCTGCAACAGCGCGCGCCACGCGGCACCGAGCCCGATGTGGTTCACACGCGCCACGCCGAACGCAAAGCCCGCGCCGGCCAGCAGCGCGAGCAGCAGGCCGATGCCCAAGCCGACAAGCGACAACTGAATCACGTCGCCGAGCCGCTGCGAATCGTCGGCCAGCATGTCGCCGCCGTGCTTCAGCCGCGGGTAGGCGCGCACGATCTGGCCGTTCACGTCGACCGAATCCTTCGTGAAGCCGCGCATCGCCAGCGGCGCCGAGTACGAGGTCTCGCGGCCGTCGACCTGCCGGGCGAGCAGCACATCGAGCAGCGACTCGGTGCGCGTGCCGTAGGCCTGCGTCTGGTTGGTCGCACCCGCGGTGGTCGGTAAGGCGCGCCTGAAGTGCAGGCTGTCCACCACCGCGACCGCGAAGAACAGCACCAGCACGACGGACGAGCAGATCGCCGCGCGATCGCGCAGCACCTTCATCCACGTGGCGCGCAGGTTCACGCTGCCGTGAATGCGCCAGCCGTACGCGATCAGCATCGCGAGCGTCGCGATCACGACCACGTCCGACCAGAGCACGACCAGCTTGGGCGTCATGTTCAGGCGAGGCGGACGCGCGGGTCCACCCAGGTGTAGGTCACGTCGATGACGATGTAGCTGAGGATGTAGATCACCGAGCCGATGAAGACCATCGAGCGCACGATCGCGAAGTCCTGCCCGGTGATCGCCTCGATCACGTACGAGCCCAGGCCCGGGATGCCGAAGAAGCTCTCGAACACCAGGCTGCCGAGGAACACGAACGGCAGGTAGCTGCCGGCGCTGGTGAGGATCGGGATCAGCGCGTTGCGCAGCACGTGGTCGAACAACACCTTCGCCTCGCTCAGACCCTTGGCACGCGCGGTGCGCACATAGTCGCGGCCGAGTTCCTCGAGGAACATCGCGCGGTACAGCCGCCCTTCACTGCCCAGCCGCGAGAGCAGCGACAGGATCACCGGCAGCACCAGGAACCGCGCCGCGTCCCAGCCCGACTCGAAGCCCGAGATCGGCACCAGATGGAACACGCGCGAGAACAGGAACTGGCCGACGATGATGTAGAACAGCGCGCTGATCGACAGCATCAGCACGCACGCGACGACGCCCCAGAAGTCGATCGGCGAATTCTTGAAGAACACCAGCAGCAACGCGAACGCGACGCTCACGATTGCCTGCAGCACGAACAGCGGTACCGCGAGCTGCAGGCTGATGCCCATGCGCGTCTTGATCTCGTGGCCGATGTCGGTCGCGCTCTTCGAATCGGAGTGGCCGAAGTCGAGCACCAGCAGCGACACCGAGCGGTCCCAGAACACCGTGTCGGTCGCCTTGTGCACGCCGCTCGCACCGGCGTTCCAGTACAGCGGCTTGTCGTAGCCGCGCTCGACCTTCCATTTCAGGATCTGCTCCTGCGTCACGCGCTTGCCGCCGATGTTCAGCCGCGCCATGTCGTCGGGCGTGTTGACGGTGAAGAACAGCATGAAGGTGAACAGGTTCACCCCGAGCAGAACGAGCACACCGTAAAGGCAGCGGCGAATGACGTAGTTCAGCATGCGTCAGGGTCTTCAGGCCTCGGCCCCGGCCGCCGCCTGCACCAGCGCCGTCTTGCGCTCGCGCGCCGTGAACCCGCGCCGCGCGATCACGATCAGCACGAGGGTCGCGAGCAGCAGCAACGCCAGCGGCCAGTAGTGCGGCGGGTTCCACTCGGCCTGGCGGCGCGCCCGCAGCGGCCCGTCGATCTTGTAGTACAGCGCCCGGTCGTTCGTGAAGATGCCGTACTTCGCGTTGCCCACCCACTGCTGGTACGCGCCGGCCGCATACGGGAAGTAGCCGAAGGCCCACGGCGCATCCTTGCGCAGCATGTCGACCATCTCGTCGATCAGCTTCTGCTTGGCCGGGCCGTCCTCGAGCAGCGCGAGTTCGCGGTAGCGCTTGTCGTACTCGGGGTTGTTGTAGTTCGCGGTGTTCTCGCCCTCGTGCTTCGCCTTGGAGTTCGGGCCGTAGAACAGGAACAGGTAGTTCTCGGCGTCGGGGTAGTCGGCGTTCCAGCCCCACCAGAAGATCTGCTGCTTGCCCTTGAGCATCTTCTCCTGGAACTGGTTGTAGTCGGTCGCACGGATTTCGAGCTGAACGTTGAGCTTGGCGAACTGCTTGACCATCCAGTCGAGCTCGGCGCGGTACTCGGGTGTCGGCACGCGCTGGTAGTCGTAGTTCAGCACCAGTGGCTTGCCGGTGGTCGCATCGCGGCCATCGGGATAGCCGGCCTCGGCGAGCAAGGACTTGGCTTCGTCGAGCGAGCGCCGTACCACCTTGCCGTCGACCAGCTGGTGCGTGACCGGGTTCATGCCCTCGATCGTGCCGTGACGCGAACCGAACAGCCCACCGGGGATCGGCCCGTGCGCGGCCTCGCCGGCCTTCTGCGTGAACACGCGGCCATAGCCCTCTTCCCAGTTGATCGCG
The DNA here is from genome assembly GCA_040007475.1 of Burkholderiales bacterium. Lineage (GTDB taxonomy): Bacteria > Pseudomonadota > Gammaproteobacteria > Burkholderiales > Burkholderiaceae_C > LMDS01. Next base: position 16,802 of record JBDTVC010000042.1, on the reverse strand, counting down.
ATGCTCAGCGCATGCCGCAGCTTGCGGTTCTTCGCCTGCTGCGCGGGCGTGTCGCCCTGCCCCACGACCGGGTCGAGCCAGTTGAAGCCGAGATACCAGTTGGCCGGCTCGATGCTCTTCGGGAAGCGCATGCCGCGCTCATCGAAGCGCTTCTTCACCTCGTCCGAGTCGTCCGCATCGGCGAGGAAGTCCGGGCCCCAGTCCGGGCGCTCGATCTCCGGCACATCGAGGTAACCCTGCGTGAACTTCGAACGCAGCGGCGTCTTGTCCTTCTCGGTCGTGAAGACCAGCTTGTCGATGAACGGCATCGCCTTGCCGCAATCTGCGAGCAGCCCCAACTCTTTGTCCCCCGGCATGCCCTCGCACGGGTAGGTGGCACCGTGGTAGTTCGGGTTGCGCACCAGCACATGGCGCCGGTCGGGGTCGTACTCGACCGCCATGAACGGCCCGGTGCCGACCGGCCACACGTCCAGCGTCAGGCTGTTCTTCGCCATGCCCGGCTGCGCGTAGAACTTGTCGGCCTCCCAGGGCACGGGCGCGGTGAAGGTCAGCGTTAGCCAGTACTTCCACTGCGGATACTTGCCCTTGATGCGGATGCGGAACGTGTACTTGTCCAGCGCCAGCGCACCGGCCAGCGGGTACTGGCGAAAGTCGAGGAAGGGCTTGTCGAGCGCGGCCGGGTCCATGCCTTCGCGCAGCTTGGTGTCTGCGGCGCGGATCACCTTGCTGTACTCCTTCAGCCCGATCACGTACTCCGAGAAGATGCCGTAGATCGGCGCCTCGATGCGCGGCGTGGCGTGGCGCTTGATCGCGTAGACGAAGTCGTCGGCGACCAGCTCACGCGTGCCGCTCATCGCGAAGTCCAGCGGCGAGTGCTTGTCGCGCGTCTGCGCTTCGGTCAACGCGTGATAGAGGTACTCCCCTTTGTCGTCCTTCGCGAACGCCGGGTGCGGCGCGAACCGCGTGCCGGGGATGATGTGGATGTCGTACTGGCTCTCGGCGACGAGTTCGCCGGGCGCGTCGTCCGGCAGCGGCTTGCCGTTCTTGTCGAGATAGTGCGGTGTGGCCAGCTCGGTCGCCGCCTTGGGCACCAGCGTGTACGGCCGCTTCAGGTAGTGGTACGCATAGGGTGGCTCGTAGACCGCGTACAGGTACGGCACCTCGTTCACGGCGTATGCGGCCGTCGGATCAAGGTGACGCGGCGAACGCTCCTGGAACGCGATGAACATCGTGTTCGTCGCTGCACTGCCTTTCGGGTTCGGGCTGTTGTCGCAGCCGCCCAGCAGCGCTGCGATGCACAACATCAGGCCTGTCCAACCCCACCCACCGCTCATGGCGTTCATCCTTGGTCAACCGATCGACGGTCGACCCGGCTTGTGGCCGACTGACGCGATGCGCGGCGGATTGTACGGTGCGTCCGCGGGGGTTTCAGCCGTGCGCGTGATCGTGCGAGTGAAGGTGATCCCAGCCGATCAGCACGTCGCGCCCTTCCACCAGCAGCGTCACGCGCGCACCGACCGGCATCGTCACCTTGGTCGGCACATGGCCGAACGGCAGCCCGGTGAGGATCGGCGTCTTCGTCAGCGTGCGCAGGTGCGCGACGACGGTCTTCATCGAGAAGCCGCGGTCGTGCGGCGCGGGCCGCCAGGCGCTGAAGGCCCCGAGCACGACGGCCTTCTGTGCGTCCAGCACGCCCGCCTGGTGCAGCTGCAGCAGGTTTCGCTCGATGCGGTACGGGTGCTCGTTCACGTCCTCGAGGAACAGCACGCCGCCCTTGATCTTCGGAAAGTACTTGGTGCCGAGCATCGAGTTGACCATGCACAGATTGCCGCCCCACAGCGTGCCGCGCAGGCCCAGCCCGTCGAAGCCGACCTCGGTGCGAAAGCCCACCGCCTCGAGCGCGCCGCTCATCGCCTCGACGAAACAATCGCGCGTGATCTCGTCGACGCCGCCGGCATCGACCGCGCGACCGAAGTCGTCGGCCGCGAGCGGGCCGGCCCAGGTGACCGGCCCAGCGCCATCGTGACGCGCGAGCAGGCCCATCTGCAGCGTCGTCACGTCGCTGTGGCCGACCCAGCGCGTGCCGCGCTCGATGCTGCCTTCGATCAGCTTCCAGTCGATGCGATCGAGCAGCCGCGTCAGACCGTAGCCGCCGCGCGTGGCCATCGCGATGCCGGGGGCGGCCTTCGCGACGCGGTGCAGCGCGGCCAGGCGCGTGTCGTCGTCGCCACCGAAGCGCTGGTGGCGCGCACGCGCCGCCTCGTCGATCGTCACGTCGAAGCCGAGCGCCTTCAGGCGCTTCGCGGCCAGCGTCAGCGCGGCCGGCTTCAGGAGCACGCCGGCGGGCGTGTAGAGGGTCAGCAAGGTCATCGTGTCGCTCACAGCTCGCTCGGTGGCGAGTCCAGGTCCAGTTCAAGGGCTTCACCGGTCGGGATGCCGGCGGGCTCCCCGGTGCGCGCCGCGCGCAACTCCCGGTACTGTGCGCGGCGTTCGGCGAAGAAGTCTTTCAGCACCGCACTGCACTCGTCGGCGAGCACGCCGACGACGAGCTCGGTGTGGTGGTTCAGTTGCGCATTGGCGAACAGGTCGACGACCGACCCGGCCGCGCCGGTCTTCGGATCGGCGGCGCCGAACACGACGCGCTTGAAGCGCGCATGCATCAGCGCCATCGCGCACATGGCGCAGGGTTCGAGCGTCACGTAGAGCTCGCACTCCGGCAGGCGGTAGTTGGCGAGCAGCGTTGCCGCGTGGCGCAGCGCCACGATCTCGGCATGCGCGGTCGGGTCGTGCTCGGTGATCGGCCGGTTGTAGCCGGTCGCGATCACCTGGCCGTCGCGAACGATCACGGCCCCGACGGGCACCTCGCCGACCAGCCACGCGTTGTGGGCCTGGTCGAGCGCGATGCGCATGGCGTGTTCGTCGGCAGCGGTGGGATCGGTCATGGCGTCACTTCTCGGCCTCGTCGCGCCGCGCCGCGCCCTGGGCCATGGCCTTGGTCACATCGTCGGCGACCTGTCGCTCGAGTTGCCTGGCCTGCTGGCCCACCGGGCCACTCCCGGACAACCCCGGCCCCACCGACACCGCAGCGGCGGGCCTCGCCGCTTTCAGCTGCTTGCTCACCACCAGCCCGACAAGCACCAGCGCAAGCAGCAACGACACGACCCCGAACATCGCCTTCATGTGCATCAACTCCGACGGCGCGGCTTGCGCGGGGGCATCGCTGCCGCCACATCGAGCATCGACATGAACTCGGCCAGTTCTTCGGGGTCGTCGTCCTGCTCGAGCTCATAGTGCTTCAGGAATTCGCGCAACCTGGCCGGGTCACGAAAGGCGACCAGGTCGCCCTGAAGTTCACGCAAGCCGGCGCGCAAGTTGGCGAGGTCGGCACTGAAATGTTGATCGACGAGTGCCGGGGTCAGCGTGGCCCGGCGACCCAATGGCTCGATCATGTGCTGGAACGGCCGCGTGCAGTGCTCGAGCTCGGCCTCGAGCTCGGCCAACTGGTCGCGCAGGATCTGCGTAAAGTGGGTCAGACGCTGCGGCGACACCGACGCGAGATGTGCCGCATCGATCTGCTCGATCTCCAACTGCAAACCCAGCAGCGTAAGCAAATCCTTGGCATCGTAGGCCTGGTTCACGCGCTGCATCATCTGCGTTCTTCGCACGCGCGCATCGGCATCGGGTTCTCGATCGGGGTGCAAGGCGCTGGCGAGTTTGCGGTAGACCTCGCGCAGCGACTGGCTCACCTCCAGCTCGGCCTGCTCGCGCTGGGCCTGCGCCGCCTCGGCCTTGGCGCGGCTCGCGGCGGAACGCTTCGCGAGGCGGGCACCTTCCCGCTCCTGCGCCAGACGGGCCTGGGCTTGGGCCTCTTCCATCGCCTTGCGCTGGGCATGCTCGAGCAGCTCTTCGGTGCTGGACGCCCCATGATCGTCGCCGACCTCCATGCCGAAGACGCCTTCGAGCAAAGCCTGGGTCAACTCCAGCTCCGATTGCCGAGCCTGCGCATGCGGCACGTCGGCGTGCTTGTCGTGCAGCGCCTCCATCGCTTCGTCATCGCCGTCTTCCAGCAGCCCCGTGACCAGGTTCAGCAGCATTTGGCGAAGCTTGGCACGCTGAACCCGCCCCAGCCGAGGCCCAGCCGCCGCGGGGCTCAACAGCTCATCGAGCAGCGCCGCCATCTGCCGCTGGCCGTTCTGCAGATCCCTCTGCAATGGCAGCATCTCACCGGCGAGGCGCTGGTGGTAGCGGTGCTCGTAGGTCTGCCACGCCCTCAACTTCTCGCGCTGGCCCTCGATCTTGGCGACCAGCCGATGGAAGGCCTGCTGCGCCTTCGTGACCGGTTTGCTCTGCGCCAGCACTTCGACCATCGAGCGGCCTGTGCCGGGCTCCTCGTCGTCGAACAACGATGCGGTTGCCGATGGGTTCATGCCGCCACTTCCTGCTTCACTCCCACTCGATTGTCAACTGGGGCATGCGCAGCCCGGTAGAAGCCAAAGACGCCCACCCCAATACCGTTAACGGCACCGTCAAATGCTCATCGCTCTTGGCCGCAACCAACTGTTCCTGACTAGGATTCATGCCCGAATCGTACAGGTCCCTTCCTGAGATAGGTCTGTTTCGATGACGGTGGAGTCGATGCTCACGAGCTTGTTCTTGAAGCGGAACTTGCGCGGACCACCGCCGACCGTGGTCGAGACCTTCTCGAACAGGCCGTGTGGAGACGAGCCTCCGCCTTGTGGCGAGCGACCACGATGTCTAGGAAGCAAAACGGGCACCGTCGGGGCCTTGACGGGCTCCGGCGGTCGGCCATAAAGGCCGGCAACGCCTCGCCACGAACGAATCAAGACGACGCTGCACATGCGCACCGCGCATGAGGGTCGAAGGCAACGGGTGCTGCGCCCCGAGCCGCAAGGCCTCTACTTGATCGACGCATGCTCGGCCGGGCCGCAGTCCCGCAGATGGGCCTCGGCATGCCAGCGTTGCGCGAAGGCGATCGACGGAGTTGGTGGCGCCTCGGCCTCGCCCGGACGGCCCGGATCGCACGCAACCCAACGTGCCGCCGCAACACCGCTGGCCCGGGCGGGCCACTTCGTAGCCGCGACAGCTGGCGCAGCGGGGCGGACGGTCCAGGTTCCCGGCGTGAGGCCTGTCACTTCGTAGTTCGCGTTGCTCAGCGTCCCCGCCACGTTGAGCGTGTAGCCGCCTGCGTCGCTCGTCGGCACGATCCCGAAGCTGTTGGTCAGGCCGGTCAGCACGCTGACGCTCTGGCCGTTCTGCAGGCCGGTGGCCGACAGGCCCGGGTTCGTCGGCGACGCGCCGTAGATCGATGTGCCACCGAGAGCCGTCACTGTGATCGGCGCGGCGCTGACTGCCCACGTGCCGGTGTTCGTGGCGGTGATGCTGTAGTTCGCGTTGCTCAGCGTCCCCGCCACGTTGAGTGTGTAGCTGCCCGCGTTGCTCGTCGGTGCGATCCCGAAGCTGTTGGTCAGCCCCGTCAACACGCTGACGCTTTGCCCGTTCTGCAGGCCGGTGGCCGACAGGCCGGGGTTTGTTGGCGATGAGCCGTAGGTCGATGTGCCACCGAGCGCCGTCACCGTGATCGGCGCCGGGTTGACCGTGAGCTGGCCATTGCTTTGGAAAGAAAACCCGTAGCGTGCCGCCGAGGCCAGCGTTCCAGCCCCCACGGTGATGGTGTAGGGCGACCCCGAGACATCGGCCGTCGCCGCCGCACCGGCCGATGCGACGGCAGGTGCCCCGTTGAACGCTGTGGCGGCGGTGTCGCTCAAGAATGCATTCGCGACGCCGCTCTGGTAGCCGGTGACGGCGTATTGGCTCCCGATCGACGCACTCAGGTCGGCACCATAGATCTTCGCCGCGGGGCTCGTCGACGTGAACGTCAGCGTCGGCTGGGTCGCGAACAGGTAGCGGTTGCCGCTTGGTACGACGCCGCCCGGCGCCAGGCTCGAGTAGCTCGCGTTCCAGACAGCGCTGTTCGAGCTGTCAAGGTTGCCGAAGGTGTCCGCCCCAGGCGCGCTGGAGTAGACGAGCCATCGGCCCGAGGTGGCCGCTACCGCGCCGCTGCCGGCGTTGTTGACAAAGGCCCCTGCGGCCGACAGCACCGGGCTGGCACCGCTCACGCTGGCGGCGACGCCGATCGTGAGGTTGGCGTCGGTGCGCAAGGTAAGGGTGCCGCTGGTCGCGACCCCCGCCGTGCCGAGAACGATGCCGACATTCAGTGAGATGCTGGCGTTCACCGCCACGCTGCCGGCGCTCGCTGCGAGCGTGCCGATCTGGTTGGCCGCAGCGTTGAGCGTGAAGTTGCCGTTGGCGCCCGACAGCAGCAGGTTCCCGGTGACGATGCTGCCCGCCGACTGCGCAATGTTGCCACTGCCGGAGATCACCAGCGGGCCGCTGCTCGCCGTGACCGCGGCTGCCAGGTCGGCGCCGCCGACGGCGTTCAACGTCAGCGTGCCCGTGCCTGTGTGGGTGATGCCGGTGCCCTGCAGCGCGAGGCCGAGTGCGCTGGCCGACGTGCCCGACAGGCCGATGCCGCCGCTGGTCGCCAGTGCCGCGGCGCTGGCCAGTTCCAGGCCGTTGCCGGCGTTGTTGTTGCCGGTCACGCTCAGGCTGCCGGCGCCGCCGTTGGCGAGGGTGACGTTGCCGGTCAGCCGCACGCCGTCGCCCAGCGTCGTGCCGGTGTTGGCCGAGCCGCCCACCAATGACATCGTGCCGCTGCCCGCATTGGTGAGGGTGCTGCCATCCAGGCGCAGGCCGACCGATCCGCTGCTGCCCGTGGTGGTGGTGGAGCTGCCACTCGCCGAGAGGTTGCCGCTGTTCAGCTGCAGGCTTCCCACGTTGAAGAAAATCCCCGTGCCCGTGTTGGCCACGCCCGTGAAGCTGGTGTTGCCGGCCACCGTGACGGCGGCGTTGGTGGCCAACTCGATGCCGCGGTACGAGTCGCCGGTGCCGCTGAAGCTCAGTGTCCCGGCACCGCTGTTGACCAGGCCGACACTGCCCGAAATGAACAGGCCGCTGTTCGACACCGAACTCCCGCTGAAACTCAAGTTGCCGCTACTCGCCGTCAGCGTGTTGGTGCCGCCGAAGTTGAGGCCCACGTTGCTGGTCGACACGCCCGCCAGCGTCACCGTGCCGCCGCTGCTCAGGTTGGTGTTGGACTCCACGCGCAGCCCGCTGCCGGAGGCGCTGGTGCCGATGACGCCCAAGCTGCCTGCGCCATTGTTGGTCAGCGTGTTGGCACCATTGTTGAAGAGCACGCCGTGGTTGCTGTTCGAAGTGCCGGAAAGCGTGAAGTTGCCGCTGCTGTTGGAGAGGCTGTTGTCGCCGAACAGCTTGACCCCATAGGCGCCGTTGGTCGCGCTGCCGGTGAGGCTGACCGTGCCGCTGGTCGTGAGACCGACGCTGCCGCCGAAGCCGAGGCCGTAGTTGCCGGTGTTGCTGCTGCCCGTGCTGCCGTTGACCTGCAGCGTGCCCGCCCCCTGGTTCGTCAGCGTGCTGCCAGTGGTGTTGAACCAGACGCCGCGGCTGCCCGACGCCAGCACCGAACTGCCGCTGAAGCTCACGTTGCCACTGGCGACGGTGACGGCACTGGCGCCGATCCAATACATCCCGGTCGCCGACTGCGAGGTGCCGGTGAGCGTGGCATTGCCGGCGAGATTGAAGGTGGTACTCGACAGCAGCACCCCGAGGTTCGATCCGCTGTTGCCGGCCAGCGCCAGCGTATCGACGCTGTTATTCGTGATCGACACGGTGCCGCCGATCTGCAGCCCGGTACCGCTGGTCGAGTTGCCGGTGAGTGCTACCGCGCCCGTTGTGGAGATGGCGGTGCTCGTCGACACGTTCAGGCCGGTGTTGCTGGCGCCCGTGCCCGTGATGCCGAAACTGCCGGCGCCGTTGTTCACCAGCGTGAGGCTGCCGCCGGCGAGATGCACCCCCAGGCCCGTGCCGCTGGCCGTACCCCTGAGGTCAACGCTGCCCGAGCTGGCCGCGACCGTGTTGCCCGAGTTGAAGTACAGGCCATAGCGATTGGTCGCATTGGCGGCGGCGGTACCCAGCAGGGTCAGGCTGCCGGTGCTTGCGAGCGTGGCGCCGGACTGCAACGAAATGCCGTGGCCGAGGTTGCTGCCGCTGCCCGCGGTGCCGCCGACGCCGGTCAGCGTCACGCTGCCCACGGTGGTGAGCTCGGCGTTCGCCGCCAGGCCGATGCCGGCACCAAAGGGGACCGTGGTCGCCGAGGCCGTGCCGTTCACGCCGATCGAGCCCGTGCTTGCACTGAGCTGCGTGGCGCCGCTGATCGACACAGCGAAGCCGCCCACCGCTGTGCTGGTGAGCATGCCGGTGCCACTGCCCACCGAGAGCGTGGCGTTGTTCAATGCGATGGCGGTAGTGGCGCCGGTCGCCGTGGCCGACACATTGAGGTTGCCGCCATTCGTGGCGATGGTGGCGCCGGTGATGTTGACCGAGCCTCCGCTGGCCAAGGACGAGAGCGTCACAGCCCCACCGTTGGTGGCAGTGAGGTTGGCATTGACGTTCAGGTTTTGATTGGCATTGAGCGTCAGTGAATTGCCGCTGCCCCAGCTCACTGCGTTCGACACGGTCAGATCGCCGCTTTGCCCGCCCGGGCTGCCGGTGCCGCCGGTCGTCACGGTGACGTTGGCGTTGGCCAGGGCATTCTGCAGCGTGGTCACCGAGAGCACCGAGCTGTTGGCGGTCGGCGAGAAGGTGTTGCCGCCATTGGAGACGGTGGCGTCGGCGCTGCTGGAAATGGTGATGTCGTACGGGTCGAGCAGCAGCGTGCCGGTCTTGCCGCTGGCGGCGCGCACGTCGACGCGGCCGGTGAAGTCGAGCACGCCGTGGCTCGACACTTCGACGCTGCCACCGGCACCCGCGCCGCTGCCCAGCGCCGTGATTGCCCCGCGCATGCTCGTCACCGCATCCGACCAGACGACGACGTTGCCGCCGGCGCCGCGCAGGCCGTCGGCGTTCACGATGGCCCCATCCGACACGGTGGTGGACTGGGCGTTGCGCACCGGCGTCGGTACGAACTGCTCGGCCGGATCGAGCCCGCCGCGCAAGTCGCCGCCGACGAGGATGTTGCCGCCGCTCGCTCCGCTCGCGTCGAGCCGTGCCGTCGGGTCGAGGCGGGCTTTCGCCCCCGTCGCGATGATCGTGCCACCCACCGCATCGCTGCCGCCGGCAGTGCTGAGTTCGCCGCTGATCGTGACGTTGCCGCCGCTGCCGCCGTCGAGCACGATCTTGCCGTCGCGCCCCGACACCGAACGCGCCGCGATGGCGCCAGAGACATGAACGGCATCGCGCACGGCCTGCTGCAAAGTGGCAGCGTTCAGCTCGACCGTGCCACCTGGCGCGTGGATCTGGCCCGAGACATCGAGCAAGGCCTGCGTGTCGGCGGCAATGGCCCGCGTCGGCACCGTGACCTGCAGAAAGCCGTCGCCCGCCGGGTCGATCGTGATGCGTTCGCCCGAGCCCAGGCCGACCTTGCCGAGCGCCACGCGCACCGTGCCGCTGTTGCCGACCGTGCCACCGAGCAGCGCCGCATAGCCCCCCTCGCCGATCTCGATGCTGCCCGCGTTGCGCACCGGGGCCGAGGAGCCGTGGCCGGTGAAGTTCAAGCGCCCGGCCATGAAGTCGTCGGCCGACAGATCGAGCGTCGATGCCACAAACCCGCCGCCGACCTGCACCGTACCGGTGGACGTGATCGCGATGCCGTTCGGGTTGACGAGGTAGACCAGGCCGTTGCTCGACAAACGACCAGCGATCACGGTGGGCGTGTCACCCGTCACGCGGTTCAGGATCGCCGAGCTGGCGTCGGGCTGAACGAAGTTGACGCTGCCGGCGCGACCGATCGAAAAGCTGTCCCATTGCACGACGGCGCGGGCCGACGACTGGGTGACGGTCAAGCCGCTGCCGCCCACTGCATCGACGCGAGCCTGGCCGGCCACGACGACGGCGCCTCGCGGCAGCACGGTCTGCGCCACGGCCCAGCCGGGCGCCAGCAGCGCTTGGCCGAGCACGATGCACACAAGCCCCCCCACGGTGCGGGACCGGTGGTGTCGGCTGCAGTCGCCAGAGGGCGGGACGAGTGGCATGTTCAGAAGGGCACGGTGGCGCTGAGCGTCCAGCGCCACTTTCGCGCAAATCCCGGGCTATCGGCCGAAGTGCGCGCGCCCTGCAGGTCAAACTTCACGGCCGTGGCACCGCCGTTGTCGTCGATGCTGCCGCGCAGGCCCAGGCCGACGGCATGGGCACGCACGATCCGCTGCTCGACGACGGTGGGCTGAAGCACCTGGCCCCGGCCCGCGCTCGCCAGGACAAAGGGAAACACGGTGGCCCGCGCCAGCGCGAACGGCCGGCCGAGTTCGGCGCGCAGCGTCGCGCCGCCGTCGACGCTGAAGCTCCCGGCGGGCACGGTGGACAACGCCTCTTCGCCATCGAGCGAAAACTGCTCCGAGCGCAGCAGCGGCTGGCCCAGCGACGACTGGCCGAGCGCGATGAGCCCGAGGTGCAGCGCGCCGGGCAGCGGCTGGCCGAGGTGCATCGACGCCGCGAGCTTGTTGAAGTTCGGGCCGGCCCCCTGGCGCGACAGGGCCACGCCCGAGGCCGACGCTTCGGCCTGGCTGCGCCCGCCGGTGCCGTGCGACAGGGCTGCGCCGGCTAGTAGCGCCTGACCCGAGGCGGACGCGGCGCCGTAGTCGAGCCCGGCGCGCACGACGCCATACCGGTCGTGCGACAAATCGACGCCGAAGTCGGGCGCCGCAAGCCGCTGCGTCACCTGTTCGAAGACCAGGCTGGCATTCAGGTTCTCGCGCCGCGAACGCTGCGCGGCCACCGATGCACGCAGCGCCAGGCGCTGGAATTCACCGCGCGACGCAGGCGCGCCATCGGTGGCCGGCGTGCGCGTCACGGAGCGGGTGAATTCGGGGTTCAAGGACGCTCCGTCGTTGCCGAGCGGCACGAAGGCACCGGCGCCAAACACCTGCAAGGGCGCGGTGCCCGAGACGGCGCGCCCCGGATCGGCGAACGAGGCCACGGCATAGATCTGCTCGCCAACACCGAGCGCCGAATGAAGCGCCCACTGGCCCTTGAGCTGCCAGGTGCCGAGGGAGCGATCGAGGCGGTTGTCCAGGCCGATGAAACCCGTCGCGGGGCGCCAGCCGCCCGCCAGTACGAGACGGCTGCCGCCCTCTTCTTGGCCGGGCAGCAAGGTACTGCTGAGGCTCAGGCCAGGCACATCGCCGGCCAACAGCAACTGGCGTTCGACGCTGGCCATGGGCAGATGGCGCTGGCCGACCAGTGCGGCGGTGCGCGCAGCGACGATGCCGCGCACGGCCGCGGGCACCTGGCTCAGGTCGACCGCCTCAATGAAGCCGTCGACGACGCGCAGGCGCAGCTGCGCGCCATCGACCAGGCTTTGCGGCGGCACGACGACGCGGGCGAGAAAGTAGCCTGCATCGGCATAGAGGCGCTCCAGCGAAGCGGCGAGCGCGAAGATCTCGGCCACCGTGATGCGTGTACCGGCGCGCGGCAAGACCCAGGCGCGCGCCGCTTCTGACAGCGCCTCGTCGCCGCCCTGGACGACGATGGTGTCGATGCGAACGCTCAGGTTTTCGCTGCCCGGGGGCGCCCTCGATGGCGCGCCCCCGGGCACGATCACGGGCTCGGTGTTCGAAGGCGGCGCCATGCGCAGTTCGCGGGGTGTGACCTGGCTGGGCACGACGGTCTGGGCCTGCGCCGGCAAGCCAACGGCGCACACGAGCACGGCGAGCCCGAGCAGCGCAGCGGAAGATGTCTCGAAGGCGTCTATGTTGCAACTCCTGGAGCCAGGAGCGGCTCACTGGGGTGTGAACTCCAGTATCCCGACTCGGAGCGTGGCTCGATCGCCACGTTTGCAGGGGAAAACGCGGGCTGTTCGACACAGCCGCATGCCCGCCCCCGAACGGCATAGGCAAATTCTCATTCGTTCTCAAGCCCCTGTTGGCGATGCCTGGACGATTGAGTTCATGAGTGCATTCAACCAAGATCGGGTGCTGAGCGTGCCCCTCTGCCGGACCGACCGGCTGCTCACCTTCACGACCACGCGGGACACCTCGCTGCGGTTTCGCATCGGCCACTTCACGATGATCGCCTGAAGGTCAACGGCAAGCCGCTGCTGAGGGCCTACAGCACCGTCTGCCCGAGCCACTACGAACACCTCGAGTTCCTCAGCATCAAGGTGCTGACCTCCGGCAAGTTTCCCCGGCAGACGCCATGGAACAAGACAGTGCCCCTTACTCCCACTCGATCGTCGCCGGCGGCTTGCTGCTGACATCGTAGGTCACGCGGTTGATGCCGCGCACCTCGTTGATGATGCGGCCCGAGACCTTCTTCAGCAGCGCGTAGGGCAGTTCGGCCCAGTCGGCGGTCATGAAGTCGCTGGTCTGCACCGCACGCAGCGCGACCACGTAGTCATAAGTGCGGCCGTCGCCCATCACGCCGACACTCTTCACGGGCAGGAAGACCGCGAACGCCTGGCTCGTCAGCGCATACCAGCTCTTGCCGCTGGTGGGGTCGATGAAGTTGCGCAGCTCCTCGATGAAGATCGCGTCGGCACGGCGCAGCAGGTCGGCGAACTGCGGCTTGACTTCGCCGAGGATGCGCACGCCCAGACCCGGGCCGGGGAACGGGTGGCGGTAGACCATGTCGTGCGGCAGGCCGAGCGCGACACCGAGTTCGCGCACTTCGTCCTTGAAGAGCTCGCGCAGCGGTTCGAGCAGCTTCAGTCCGAGCGTCTCGGGCAGGCCGCCGACGTTGTGGTGGCTCTTGATCGTGACGGCCTTCTTGGTCTTCGCGCCACCGGACTCGATCACGTCGGGATAGATTGTCCCTTGCGCGAGCCACTTCGCCTGGCTGAGCTTCTTCGCCTCGGCCTGGAACACCTCGACGAACTCGCGGCCGATGATCTTTCGCTTGGCCTCAGGGTCGGTCACGCCAACCAGGTGGCCGAGGAACTGCGCACTCGCATCGACCGCAATCACCTTCGCGTGCAACCGGCCGGCGAACATCTCCATCACCATCGTGCCTTCGTTCAGGCGCAGCAGGCCGTGGTCGACGAACACACAGGTGAGCTGGTCGCCGATCGCCCGGTGGATCAGCGCCGCGGCCACGCTCGAATCGACGCCTCCGGACAGGCCGAGGATGACCTCGTCGCTGCCGACCTGCTCGCGGATGCGCGCGACGGCCTCGTCAATGTAGTTCGTCATCACCCAGTCAGGCTTGGCACCCGCGATGTCGAGCACGAAGCGGTTCAGCAGCTCGCGGCCCTGCACCGTGTGCGTGACTTCGGGGTGGAACTGCACGCCGTAGTAGCCGCGCGCCTCATCGGCCATGCCCGCGATCGGACAGCTCGGCGTGCTCGCCATCAGCTTGAAGCCGGGCGGCAGCGCGGTGATCTTGTCGCCGTGACTCATCCAGACCTTGAGCATGCCGTGGCCTTCGGACGTGCTGAAGTCCTCGATGCCCTGCAGCAGCTTGGTGTGGCCGTGTGCGCGCACCTCGGCGTAGCCGAACTCGCGGTGGTCGCTGGCTTCGACCTGGCCGCCCTGCTGCACCGCCATCGTGAACATGCCGTAGCAGATACCCAGCACCGGCACGCCCAGATCCCACACGGCCTGAGGCGCGCGCAGCTCGTGCTCTTCGTAGGTGCTCGCGTGGCTGCCCGACAGGATGATCCCCTTGGGCGCGAACTCGCGGATGAACGCGTCGCTCACGTCGTTCGGGTGGATCTCGCAGAACACGTGCGCCTCGCGCACGCGGCGCGCGATGAGCTGGGTGACCTGGGAGCCGAAGTCGAGGATCAGGATCTTGTCGTGCATGGTGCGGAGGGAGAGTGTCAGATCGTGGGTGCGGCCGCGGCCACCGCCTGTCGCTTCAGCCGCGCGCGCTGAAAGTGGCGCAGCGCGATCAACGTCGACACAGCCTGCAGCAGCGCGCAGAAGTAGAACGGCGCGCCGATGCGCCAGTCGCCGCGCGGCAGGTGCGACACGGTCGCGAGCAGTGGCGCACCGATGGCCGGTGCAAGCACGGCCATCATGCTGTTCAGCGAGGCCACGGCGCCTGCCGTGCGGCCCTGCGTCGTCGGGTCGGCGGCGTTGGAGATGATGCTCTGCATCGCGGCGGTGGATGCGAAGCCGAGCACGTTGAAGCAGATCACCACAAGCAGCATCCAGCCCTCGGTCACCGCGCCGCACAGCACGTAGAACACGCTCGACGAGATCAGCCCCATGATCGCCAACCGCTGCGGCGAGAAGCGTTTGAGCAGCCGGCCGAGAAGCACACCCTGCACCAGCACCGACATCAGCCCGATCGCGAACAGCGACCAGCCGTTCTGCGTCGGGCCCCAGCCGAACTTGAAGGTGGTGTAGAGCACCCACGAGGTGTGGGTCATGAACTGCACCAGGCCGCTCAGCGCGATCACGAGCACGAGCGAGCCGACGCCCTTGAGTTCGGTGAGGCCGCGCAGCGCGTTGACCGGGTTGGCCTCGCGCAGCACGAACGGTCGCCGCCGCTCCACGGGCAGCGACTCGGGCAGCACGAAGTAGCCATAGAGCCAGTTCACGCAGGCCAGGCCGCCCGCGACGAAGAACGGCAGTTGCAGATGGATGCCGCCGAGGATGCCGCCGATCACCGGCCCGAGGATGAAGCCCATGCCGAGCATCGCCCCGAGCTTGCCGAAGGCCTGCGCACGCCCTTCTGGCGGCGTGATGTCGGCCACATACGCATTCGCCACCGCGACGTTCGCCTGCAGCGCCCCGCTGAAGAGGCGCACCACCAGCAGCATCCACAGGGCCGTGGCCATGCCGGTGATGAAGAAGCTCAGCGCGAAGCCGCTGAAGCCCATCAGCAACACGGGGCGGCGGCCGTAGCGATCCGACAGCCGACCGAGGATCGGCGACGCGAAGAAGTTCGCGAAGCCGAAGGCGATCGTCACCGCCCCGTACCAGAACGCCTGCTCGGATGGCGAACTCGTGAACGTGCCGACCAGCGGCGGCAGCACCGGGATGATCAAGCCGATCGAGATCATGTCGATCAGCACCGTCAGCATGATGAACGGCATGGCCGCCTTGCGGGCGGTGGGCGTTGGCGAGTTTGTCGTTGTATTGGTCATGCGAATCGAAGTCGCGACGGGTCGAGCGCCGGGCAAGGGCCACGAAGTGGCCCCTTTGTGGCCCCGCCAAGCCGGCCCGCAACCCCTCCGGGGATCGGCCGACCTACCCGTCGGGCGAGGGGCTCCATCTATTCCATGCGGTAGTTCGGCGCTTCCTTCGTGATCTGCACATCGTGCACATGGCTCTCGCGCATGCCGGCCGACGAGATCTCGACGAACTCGGCCTTCTCGTGCATGTCGGCAATGCTCGCGCAGCCGCAGTAGTGCATCGAGGCGCGCAGGCCGCCGGCCATCTGGAAGATCACCGCGACGACCGTGCCCTTGTACGGCACCTGGCCTTCGATGCCCTCGGGCACCAGCTTGGTCGTGTTCGGGTTGTTGCTGCCCGAGCTGTCCTGAAAGTAGCGGTCCGCCGAGCCCTGCTGCATCGCGCCGATCGAGCCCATGCCGCGGTAGCTCTTGTAGGTGCGGCCCTGGTAGAGGATGGTCTCGCCCGGCGCCTCTTCGGTGCCGGCGAACGCCCCGCCCATCATCACGCTGTCGGCGCCCGCGGCGATGGCCTTGGCCAGGTCGCCCGAGTAGCGCACGCCGCCGTCGGCGATCAGCGGCACGCCGCTGCCCTTGAGCGCCTTGCCCACCTGCTCGATCGCGAAGATCTGCGGCACGCCGACGCCGGTGACGATGCGCGTGGTGCAGATCGAGCCCGGACCGATGCCGACCTTGACCGCATCCGCACCCGCCTCGACGAGGGCCTTGGCCGCCGCACCGGTCGCGATGTTGCCGCCGATCACGTCGATCTGCGGGTAGTGCGTCTTGACCCAGCGCACGCGCTCGATCACACCGGCACTGTGGCCATGCGCGGTGTCCACCACGATCACGTCGACGCCGGCACGCACCAGCAGTTCGACGCGCTCTTCGGTGCCGTCGCCCACGCCCACCGCCGCGCCGACGCGCAGCTTGCCGTGCGCGTCGCGCGCGGCGTTCGGGAAGCTGGTCTGCTTGGTGATGTCCTTGACCGTCATCAGGCCGCGCAGTTCGAAGTCCTTGTTGACGACCAGCACCCGCTCGAGCTTGTGCTGGTGCATCAGCGCCTTGCCTTCGGCCAGCGTCGCGCCTTCGGAGACCGTGACGAGGCGCTCGCGCGGCGTCATGATCTCGCTGACCGGCACATCGAACCGGCTCTCGAAACGCAGGTCGCGGTTGGTGACGATGCCGACGACCGTCTTGCCCTGCAGCACCGGGAACCCCGACACGCCGTGCTGGCGCGACAGCTCCATCACCGCACGCACAGGGGTGTCCGGCGCTACCGTGATCGGGTCGCGCAGCACGCCCGATTCATACCGTTTGACGCGCGCCACCTCGGCCGCCTGCTGCTTCGGTGTGAGGTTCTTGTGGACGATCCCGATGCCACCCTCCTGCGCCAGCGCGATCGCCAGCCGCGCCTCGGTCACCGTGTCCATGGCGGCAGACACCAGGGGCAGGTTCAGGCGGATGTTGCGGGAAAGAGGGGTCGAGAGGTCGGTGTCGCGGGGCAACACCTGGGAGAACGCCGGCACCAACAACACATCGTCGAAGGTGAGCGCTTTGCCTAGAAGGCGCATGGGAAAAGCTCCTGACGCAA
>JBDTVC010000041.1:0-25813 GCA_040007475.1 Burkholderiales bacterium | reverse complement strand
GCCCTTGTTGCCGGTCGTGGTGACGAAGATGTCGGCCTTGTCGGCGGCGTACTCCATCGTCACGACCTTGTAGCCTTCCATCGCGGCCTGCAGCGCGTTGATCGGGTCGATCTCGGTGACCCAGACCTGAGCCGAGAGTGCACGCAGCGCCTGCGCCGAACCCTTGCCCACGTCGCCGTAGCCGGCCACGCACGCCACCTTGCCGGCGATCATCACATCGGTCGCGCGCTTGATGCCGTCGACCAGCGACTCGCGGCAGCCGTACAGGTTGTCGAACTTGCTCTTCGTGACGCTGTCGTTCACGTTGATGGCGCGGAACGGCAGCGTGCCCTTCGCGCTCATCTCCTTCAGGCGGTGCACGCCGGTCGTCGTCTCTTCGGTCACGCCGATGATCTGCGCGGCCTTGCGGGTGTACCAGGTCGGGTCGACCGCGAGCTTGGCCTTGATCGCGGCGTACAGGCAGGTCTCTTCTTCGCTGGTCGGGTTGGCGATCACCGACAGGTCCTTCTCGGCGCGCTTGCCGAGTATCATCAGCAAGGTCGCGTCGCCGCCGTCGTCGAGGATCATGTTCGGGCCTTCGCCGTCGGTGCCTTTGGCGCCGAACTCGAAGATGCGGTGCGTGAAATCCCAGTACTCGGTCAGGGTCTCGCCCTTGTGCGCGAACACCGGCGTGCCCACGCCATTCGCACCATTCACGGCGAGCGCGGCGGCGGCGTGGTCTTGCGTCGAGAAGATGTTGCACGAGGCCCAGCGCACGCTGGCGCCGAGCGCCTGCAGCGTCTCGACCAGCACCGCCGTCTGGATCGTCATGTGAATGCTGCCGGTGATGCGCGCGCCCTTCAGCGGCTGCGCCTTCGCGAACTCGTCGCGAATGGCCATCAGGCCGGGCATCTCGGTCTCGGCGATCTTGATTTCCTTGCGGCCCCAGGCGGCAAGGCTGAGGTCGGCGACGGCGTGGTCGTGGGAAGGCTTGAGAACGGCGTTCATGGTTAGGCTCCGAAAATGATGGAACCCGCACGCGTGAGCATGGAGTGAAGCCGGAAGGGAGTGTGGCAACTCACCCACGAGGACACATCGTGCGGGTGAGCGCGGTTGCAATTGCATTCCGAGCCTGGGGCCATCGCGTTGTTCAACAGAACAGCGGGTGGACCTTGCAACGCTCCTCGGAAAGTGACGCGATTGTAGCCGCAGCGGGTGGCTGTGCAAGACTTCGGCCGATGACCACCTGCAAGCCCTGGGCGGATTTCCCCAACTCCGCCGCACAAACGGTGATCGGCGTGCTGACCGACATCGACGACACGCTGACCACCGCCGGCGCGATCACGCCGGATGCGTTGCAGGCGCTCGCTCAATTGAAGGCGGCCGGGCTGCACGTGTTCGCCATCACGGGCCGGCCGATGGGTTGGAGCGAGCCGTTCGCACGCCCTCTCGATCAGGGAGGGTGGCCGATCGACGCGATCGTCGCCGAGAACGGCGCCGTCGCGCTGTTTCGCTCAGGCGGCGCGCTGACGATCGAGTACGCGCAAGACGACGCAACGCGCCGGCACAACGCGCAGCGCCTGCGCGAGGTCGCCGAGCGGGTGCTGCGCGAGGTGCCCGGCGCGACGCTCGCGGCCGACAGCGCCGGCCGCGTGACCGACATCGCGGTCGACCACGCAGAGTTCGCGCACCTGTCGCCGGCGCAGATCGCGGCCGTCGTCGCCGTGATGCGCGGTGCGGGCATGACCGCGACGGTGAGCTCGATCCACATCAACGGCTGGTTCGGCGAGCACACCAAGCTCAGCGGCGCGCGCTGGATCACGCAGCGGCTGCTCGCGCGTGAGCTCGATCCGAAACGCTGGGTCTATGTGGGCGACTCGACCAACGACCAGCTGATGTTCGGGCACTTCCCGCTCAGTGTCGGCGTGGCCAACCTTCGGGACTTCGCCGACGCGCTGATCGTCTGGCCGACCTACCTCACCGAGGGCGCGCGCGGCGCGGGGTTCGCCGAGGTCGCGCGCACGCTCACACGGTCGTGACCAGCGGGCTCATCGACGTCATCGTCGCAGGCCCGAAGATCGTCGCGAACGCCACGTCCTTCGCGTCGCGCCCGACGGCGATGCGCACGAGTTCATCGAGCGGCGACATGCGCGTCGCGTCGAACAGCACCCATTCGTCGCCGATGTAGGCCTCGAACACCGCATGGAAGTCGGGCGGCGGCTCGTCGAAGCGCGCGTAGCCGACGACCAATCGGGCCGGGACGTTCAGCGCGCGGCAGAAGGTGACGCCCAGGTGCGCGAAGTCGCGGCACACGCCGGCGCGCTGCACGAACACGTCCCGCGCCGTCGTCGTCGCCTGCGACGAGCCGACCCGGTACTCGATGTTGTCGTGAATCCAATCGACGATGGCCGCCACGCGCGCATGGCCCGGCGGGAGCGCACCGAACATCCGTTGGGCCGCCCGGCTCAGGTGGTCCGACTCGCAGTAGCGCGTGGGCATCAGGTTGTGCAGCAGATCGTCGGGCAGATCGGCGATCGCGACTTCGCGGGCCGTCGTGTCTACCCGCCGTGGCGTGCGGCGCACGCGTGCCGTGTAGTGAAGCTCCAACGGCCCGGCCTCGGCATGCAGGCGCAGGAAGCGGTGATGCACCGTGGGGTCGGCGAAGACATGCTGCGGCAGGTTTGGCGTGACCACGAGCGATTCGCTCAGCACCTCCTGATCCATGCCGTGCAGCGCGTGGATCTGGAACAGGAAGTCGGTGGGGCCGGCGACGTCGTACGCCAGCACGCAATCGATGTCGAAGGTCTTGCCCACCGCGGCCGGTGCAGCGGTGTCGGGTGCGTTGAGCGTGGCGGTGTCGGTCATGCATCCATTGGACGTGCAGTGGCGCTCGCTGGCCATCGGCCCCGCCCGCATGGAAATGTAGGACGAGCACTCGTGCCCGGCGACGGCTGTGCAAGACTCCCCGCGTGAGCGCTCCCGCATCGCACGACCATCGCCCCCTGCCCACTCTCGCGGTGGCCCTGGCGCTCGCGCTCGCGGCCGCCGTGTCGCTCGGCATGGCACGCTTCTCGTACGCGCTGCTGCTGCCGCCGATGCGCGCCGACCTCGGCTGGAGCTACCTGACCGCCGGCGCGATGAACACCGTCAACGCCGCGGGCTATCTGGTCGGCGCTTTGCTCACGCCGGCGTGGCTGCGGCGCTTCGGCGCACGCCCTGTGCTGCTCGCGGGTGGGGTCGGCGCTGCGCTGCTGCTGATCGGCCACGGCGTGGTCACGAGCGACGCGGCGCTCTATGCGTTGCGCGTGCTCACCGGCGTCGCCAGCGCCGCCACGTTCGTCGCCGGCGGCTTGATGGCCGCACGGCTGGCGAGCCAGAGCGCACCGAAAGCGGCCGGCCTCGTGCTGGGCATCTACTACGGGGGAACCGGCGTGGGCATCGTCGCGTCGGCCCTGGTCGTGCCCCCGTTGTGCGCGCGGCTCACGCCGCATGCGTGGCAAGGTGCCTGGATGGCGCTCGGTGCCGCCGCGCTGGCGGCGACCCTGTTGACCGGACTGGCCACACGCGCACTCGCGTCGACCAGCGCGGCCTCGGCCGTGCGCGCGCACTTCGAGGGGTCGCGCTTCGCCTTCGGCCTCGCGGGGTATTTCATGTTCGGCCTGGGCTACATCGGCTACATGACCTTCGTCGTCACGCTGCTGCGCGAGCAGCACCTCGGCGACGGGCTCATCACGGTGTTCTACGCGTTGCTCGGGCTTGCGGTGATCGGCTCGTCGTGGCTGTGGGCCGGCCTGCTGCAGCGCCATCGCGGTGGCGGCGCGATGCGGCTGCTGAACGCCCTGCTCGCCGTCGCGACTGTGCTGCCGGTGCTGAGCGCGCACCCGGTCGTGGTGTTCGCGTCGGGGCTGCTGTTCGGCGCCGTGTTCCTGTCGGTCGTCGCGTCCACCACCGCGCTGGTGCGCCACAACGCGCCGCCTGCGGCGTGGCCGGCCGGCATCAGCGCGTTCACGATCGTGTTCGCCGCCGGGCAGATCGTCGGGCCGGCGTTGGTCGGCTGGGTCGCCGATGGCCCCGGCGGCCTGTCGCGCGGTCTGGTGGTGTCAGCCGCGGTGCTGGCGATGGGCGCGCTGCTCGCGTCGCGTCAGCGCCCGCTGGTGGCGGGCTGATGGCGCACCCGGCGGCGGGATACCGCCGCCACCCGCCGAGCGGGTTCTCAGGCCGCTTGGGAGCGGCCCGGCGCTGGCCTGAGCCCTGGCGTCATCGTTCTGCCACATTGCCGCGCTAGCGTGCGCGAGGCGGGGCATCGGCCCCACTTCACGACAAGGAACGACCCCATGAAGAAGCTGTTCGTCGCCGCGCTGTTGGCGACCGGATGCATCGCGACCACCGCCGCGCTCGCCGACGAGCGCGAATCAGAACGAGCGATCACGCTCGCCGTGTTTGGCGACTGGCCCTACAACCAGAACCTGCTCGACAACGCGCCGCTGCTCGTGAAGTCGATCAACGCCGACCGCGCGGTCGACGTCGTGCTGCACGTCGGCGACATCCACTCGGGCAGCCAGCCGTGCACCAGCGCCGGCATCCTGCCGACCATCGCGACGGCGGACCCGGGCTGGAACCAGCGCGTCTACTTCCAGTTCCAGCAGTTCAACGCACCGATGGTCTACACACCGGGCGACAACGAGTGGACCGACTGCCACAAGGCCAAGGAGAAGAGCGCCGGCGACCCGCTGAAAGAGCTCGCCAGCGTGCGCAGCCTGTTCTTCGCGCGCCCCGGCCACAGCCTCGGCCTCACCGACAAGCGACTGCACACCCAGGCGCACCACTTCAACCACGCCTACCCCGCGGACGCCCAATTCGTCGAGAACGTGATGTGGGAAGACGCGCGCGTCCAGTTCGTGACCGTCAACATGCCGGGTTCGAACAACGACACGCTCCCCTGGACCGGCAATTTCACCAACGCCGCCGCGCAAGCCCAGGAAGTGGCCGAACGCACCGACGCCGACATCCGCTGGCTGCAGGCCGCATTCGAGCGTGCCGAAGCGTCGCATGCGCGCGCGGTGGTCATCGGCTTGCAGGCCGACATGTGGGATCCGGCGGCCGTCGCGCCGGGCGCCGATGGTCTCTTCAACTACACGCGATTCGTGCGCGCGCTGGCCGACCTGAGCCTGCACTTTCGCCGCCCGGTGCTGCTGATCAACGGCGACTCGCACCTCTACGGCGCCGACCGCCCGCTCGCCGATCCGGCCAGCGCCGCCGGCCGCATCCACGGCACGGCCGCGGTGCCCAACCTCACGCGCATCACCGTGCAGGGCTCGACCAACGGGCCCGCCGAATGGCTGCGCTTGACCATCGACCCGCGCAGTGCCGCGGTGTTCAGCTGGGAGAACGTGGCCTACTGCAAGGATCCGCTCGGCAGCTGCCAGTAGGCAGCGTGCGCGGCGTCAGTCGGCCAGGCCGAGGAAGGCGCGCATGCGCGCGAGTTCTTCCTCGAGCCCGCGGCGGAAGGCCTGGTCGCGCGGCGCGCGGCCGCTCTGATAGCCGAGCTCGGCGACGAGCTCGCCGTTCGCGACCGAGACGTTGCCCCAGCCGATGACCTGCGCCTGCCACAACAGCGGCAACGCGTAGTAGCCGCGCACGCGCTTCGGTGCCGGCGTGTAGGCCTCGAAGCGGTACGCCCAGTCCCAGAAGATCTCGAAGCGCCGCCGGTCCCACACGACCGGGTCGAACGGCGCGAGCAGGCGCACGGCGCCATCGGGTGCGTGGCGCTTCGAGGCCGGGTTCTCGCCCGCGGGCCAGAACCAGTCCACACCGTCGATGCGTGCGCCCGCGAGGCGCGCCTTCGCGCGCTGGAGCGCCGCGTTGCGATCCGCGCGCCACTGGGGTGCCCCGCCCTGCAGATGGCTGACGAGCTGGCCGAGCGAGGCCGCAGGCAACGGAGCGTACTTGTTGACGACGACATCGATCAGCGCATCGAAGGCGGCCGCGGCATCGGCCGGCGCCGGATGGTCGTCTCGCGCGGCGTAGACCCGCACGCCGCTGTCGCGCCTCGCGATGCGCACGAGGCCGCGGTAGTGCATCTCGTCGAGCAGCTGGGTGCTTGCATTGCTGGAGCCGCCGAACCAATTGCGCGCCTTGCCGTGCGCGAAGTGCGCATCGACCTCGCGCGGATGGACGGCCCCGTGCGCGCGCACGAATTCGAGCACCGCAAGCGCCTGTGCGTGGCGGGACGTCGGCCACACGGTGCGCGCCGTGCGCGGGTGCATCAGCCGGTGCGTCGCGTGCGGCAGGAAGCCGTAGTTGACGAAGAAGTCCTCCTCGAGGCCGAGCCGCGGGTAGCGGCGCTCCAGGTCACCGGCGCGGTAGTCGACGACGCGATGCCGCAGCGTCAGGTCCTGCGCGCGGGCCGGGGCGCGGATCGGGTCGGCCTGCACGAAGCCGAGCCGGTGCACCGCGCGTTTGAGCGTGGTCGGCCGAAAGAGGCTGCGCGAAAGGGCGAAGCGGCAGAGGTGTTCGAGCGTCAGCGGCATGTGCCGATGATGCCGAAATCGGCGGCCCTGCGACGCGTCATAACGGCGTCATAACGGGCCGATCCCTACAAAGCGGGTGCGGACGGCCTCGCAGGCTGCCCCGTTAGGATCGTGCGACACCTTCGACCTGCTCAAACACCCGTGCACCTTCGACTCAGCCACTCCCCCGCGCTCGTTGCCGCGTCGGGCGCCAGCGTGGCGCTGGCGCCGCGCGACGCCGCGCTGCTGGCGTGGCTGGCGCTCGAAGGCGCCACACCGCGCACGCGCCTGGCGCAGTTGCTGTGGCCCGAGAGCGAGCCCGAGGCGGCGCGCAACACGCTGCGCCAGCGCCTGTTCCAGCTCCGAAAGCTGCATGGCCGGGCGCTCATCACCGGCAACACCACGCTGGCCCTCGCCGACGGCCTGGCGCACGATCTCGCGGAGGCCGATTCGGTGCTCGGCGACACCCCCGCCGACGCAACCGAGTTCGGCACCTGGCTCGCGCAGCAGCGCGAGCGCCGGAACGGGCGGGTCCGCCAGTCGCTGGGTGAGCTCTGCGACATGGCGGAGCAGGCCCACGACTTTGCCGACGCCTTGTCGCACGCCCACGAACTGCTGGCACTCGAGCCGCTCTCGGAAGACGCGCACCGGCGTGTGATGCGGCTGCACTACCTCGCAGGCGATCGTGCCGCCGGCTTGCTGGCGTTCGACCGCTGCGAGCAGGTGCTCAAGCACGAGGTCGGAGCCCAACCGTCCGCGACCACGTTGGCGCTGCTTGCGACGATCCAGTCCGGCGGTGCGGCTGTGGTCTCGCACAACCGGCGCGTGCCGGCCGCCGTGCTGCGCCCACCGCGCATGGTCGGGCGCCACGACGCGCTCGCAGCGGCGCAAGCCGGCTGGGCCGCGCAGCAGGCGGTGTGGATCGTCGGGGAAGCCGGCATGGGCAAGTCGCGGCTGCTGCACGAACTGCTGGCGACGCGGCCGAGCACCGTGGGCGCTTGCGCCCGCCCGGGCGACGCGGTGGTGCCGTATGCATCGCTCGCGCGGCTGCTGCGGGCGCTGGTCGAACGTGTGCCGCAGGCGCTGCAGCCGGTGCCGCATGCCGATCTGGCGCGGCTCCTGCCCGAAGCCGCGGCCGGTTCCGGCAGTCTCGCGGACGGCGCCCTGCCGGATGTCGCCCCTGCCGCGCAACAGCTTGCGCTGCAACGCGGCGTGCTCTCGCTGCTGCGCGCGGCGCACGCCAGCGGGATCGACGCACTCGCCCTCGACGACCTTCACTTCGCCGACGGCGCGAGCCTGGAGATGCTGGTCGTCCTCGCGCACGCCGACGCCCTGCCGGGCATGTGCTGGGCGTTCGCGCAGCGGCCGTCCGAAGGCTCGACGCAGGTCGCACGCCTGCAGGACACCTTGCTCGAGGAACAGCGCCTGCACCCGCTGCGCCTGGCGCCGCTGGATGTCGCGCAGCTCCTCGAGCTGGTGACGTCGCTCGGGCTGGACGACGTCGACGGCCCCGCGCTGGCCGCGCAACTGCACCGCCACACTGGCGGCAACCCGCTGTTCGCGCTCGAGACGCTGCGCCAGGCATGGGTCGACGGCGGTCTGGGCACGCTCGTGCTGCCCCGGCCCGGCAGCGTGGCGCGCCTGATCGAGCGGCGTCTGTCGCGCCTCTCGACCGCGGCGGTGCGGCTGGCACGCTGCGGTGCCGTCGCCGGGCAGGACTTTTCGATCGAGCTGGCGACCGACGTGCTCGGCGTCGCCGTGCTCGACCTCGCCGACGCCTGGACCGAGCTCGAGCAGGCGCAGGTGCTGCGCGACGGCGCGTTCGCGCACGACCTGATCTTCGAAGCCGTGCTCGGCTCGGTGCCGCAGCCCATCGCGCGCCATCTGCACGGGCAGATCGCGGCGTTCCTGGATCGCCAGGGCGGCGAACCCGCCCGCCTGGCCTGGCACTGGGCCGAGGCCATGCAATGGGCACCGGCGGCGCTTGCGTTCGGCCGGGCGGCACAGCGTGCGCAGCAGGGCGCACGCGTGCTCGACGCGGCCGCGCTGCTGGCCGAGTCAGCACAGTGCCACGGCCGCGCCAACCAGCCTGCCGAGCGCTTCGAGGCACTGCTGGCGCGCGCCCACATCCTCGCCACCTTCGAGCTCGGCGAGGTCGCACTGCGGGCAGTGTCGGAGCTTGATGCGCAGGCCGACGGCCCGCTGCAGCGGCTCAAGGCGCTGCAGGTTCGCCTGCTCCTGAGCGAGCGCCGCTACGAGGAAGAGCCCGTGCTTGAGCTCGCGCCGGCCGCCCTCGAGACAGCGCGCGCGCTCGGCCAGGCCGAACTCGCGCAGTCGTTCGCGATGTCGCTCGCCTACGCGCTGTGCGGCCGGCGCCGTGCCGCCGAAGCCGTGGCGCTGCTCGAGCCGTTCGCGGCGGAGATCGATGCGCTCGACGATGTGCGGCGCCGCTTCGAATACCGCATGGCGCTGGGCTTCGCACTCGACTACGCCGACCGCCTGCGCGACGCGCTCGCGGCCTGGGACCAGGCGCTCGCGCTGCCCCGCCTGGACACGCGCGCCGACCTGCACTGGCAGGCACTGAGCTGCCGTGCGGCGACGCTCTCGAAGATGGGTCACGTG
Organism: Burkholderiales bacterium; assembly: GCA_040007475.1. Taxonomy (GTDB): domain Bacteria; phylum Pseudomonadota; class Gammaproteobacteria; order Burkholderiales; family Burkholderiaceae_C; genus LMDS01. The sequence goes on along the minus strand of JBDTVC010000041.1, from coordinate 16,703 downwards.
GCGCTCGCCGCCGAGGTCGGCGAACGCGCGCTGCGCGCGGCCCGCAGCACCGGCGACATGCCCGAGGTGCGCCTGATGAAGACGCAGTCGATCGTCGCGCACCGGCTGCGCGACATCGGGCGCTATGGCCAGGCGCTGACCTGGCTGGACGAAGCGCGCGCCGTGTTCGGCGACGCGGCCGAGTCACCGCACGAGGTCGCCTACATCGAGCACCGCCAGACGGTGATCTACCAGCACCTGGGCCAACCCGAGCGCGCGCAGGCGCTGCTCAAGCCCGAGCACAGCCTGCAGCCGGGCCTGGCCATGATGCGCCTCGTGCACCGCGCGGACGTATTGCGCCAGCTTGGCGGCGACGGCTTGCCGCTGATGCGTGAGGCACTGAAGGTCATCACCGACCCGAACGACATCTACCACCGCATCGCCAGCCTGTTCATGACCTGGCTCGTGCCGCCCGACGAAGGCGAGGCGCTGGGCGCGAGCCTGGCCGTGTGGGCCGGCGCGCGCGAGCGTTATGGCGTGGCGCTGGCGGGCCACGTGCGCGCGGCGTCCTGCGGGCTGGCGCTCGGCGCGGCATCGCGTGCGCAACCGCACGTCGAAGCGGCGCTCAAGCTCGCCCGCGAGTACCAGCCCGACACGTTCTACCTGCCCGAAATCTGGCTCGCGGCCGCGGGCGTCTACCAGTCGCTCGGCCGACTCGACGAGGCACGCCGTTCGGCCGAAGCAGGGCGAGGCTGGGTGATGGGCGTGCACGACGCTCACGTGCCCGGCGCGTTCCAGCACAGTTTCCTGCAGCGCAATGCGGTGAACCGCGAGCTGCTGGCGCTGTCGGACCGGCTGTCGCCCTGAACCGCGGCGCACCATAACGAATTCATAACGGCGGGCTCGCAACACTGATTCCCACGACCACAGCACGGTGCTGCGGCGTCACACAGGGAACCCGTCATGCAGCACTTGCCCACCGATTCACCTCGCAGCTTCGCAGCCGACTCTGCGGCGGCTCGTCGCACGCCGCAACCGCCGACAGCCCTCGAGCGCCTGGCGCTGCTGATGGCCAGCGTCGTCACAGCGACCGCGCTGGCGGCCTGCGGTGGCGGAGGCTCCGATGCGCCGAGTGGCGCGGCGCCGTCTCCCGCTCCGGCGCCGGCCCCGACTCCTGCCCCCGCGCCGGCACCCTCACCGGCACCCTCACCGGCACCCGCGCCCGCCCCGGCGCCAGCCACCGGCACGGCGCTCACCGGCACGATCCGCGGTCCGATCGCCGCCGAAGTGGTGTTGCAGAACAACGGCGGCGACGACCTGACGGCCACCGTGGTGCAGTCCGTCGGCGTCACCGATCGCTACGACGAAACTCCGTTCGTCTTCGCGACCAAACTGCTCGACGGCGCGGCCTACCAGGTCAGCATCAAGACCGCGCCGGCGGACCAGACCTGCTCGGTCTACAAGGGCGCGGCCGGCACGATGCCGGTCGCGGCGACCACCCTGCGCGTCGGCTGCGAGATCACCAACGACCTGGTCAGCCGCAGCACCAATGACGCCGTCAAGGGCACCTTCTTCGACAGCAGCGCGCCCGTGATCGGGGGCAGCGTCGCGGCCATCGGCGCAACGACCCAGGGCTACGGCGAAGGACGCTTCGTGGCATTCGTGTCGAACGCCGCCGGCATGGCCGGCACGACCAGCGCGCACCGCCAGGTTTTCTGGCGCGATCGCCTGACCGGCGAAACCAGGCTCGTCAGCGCGACGGCCGCCGGTGCCGAGGGCAACGACGACAGCTGGGCGCCGGCGATCTCGGCCGATGGCCTGGTGGTGGTGTTCGAGTCCTACGCCAGCAACCTGGTGGCGAACGACACCAACGCCGTGCGCGACGTGTTCGGCTGGTCGGCGCAGGGCGGCACGGTCGAGCGTCTGAGCGTGGGCGCGGGCGGCGTGGAGGCCAACGCCGCCAGTTTCTCGCCGACCGTCTCGGGCGACGGCCGGGTGGTCGCGTTCATGAGCGGCGCGAGCAACCTGACGCCGGGCGTGTCGGGGATCAACGAGATCCATGTGATCCGACGCGACGTGGTGGCCGCCACCAACAAGCTGATCAGCGTGAACGCTTCCGGTGTGCCGCAGGAAGCCGGCAACCCGGTGCTGTCGGAAGACGGCAACCGGCTCGCGTTCAGCACGTTCTGGCCGCTGCTGCCGAGCGACACGAACAACCTCTGGGACATCTACGTCTACGACCACGCCGGCAGCAGCCTGCAGCGCGTGAGCCTGACCAGCACCGGCGGCGAGCGCAACCAGGGCACCGAAAGCGCGAGCCGCAGTGTGGCCCCGGCGATCTCCGGCGACGGCCGCTACGTGGCCTACGCCACGACCGCCACCAACGTGGTGCCGGGCGATACCAACGGCGTGCAGGACGTGTTCGTCGTCGACACGCAGACCGGCGCAGTGGCGCGTGCCAGCGTCGACAGCGCCGGCGCACAGGGCAGCGCCGACAGCCCGTCGGCGCAGGGCGAACGGCCCGCGCTGTCGGCCGATGGCCAATGGGTGGCGTTCAGCACCAGCGCGTCAAACCTCGGAGCGCCGGGCAACAACGCGGTGATGCACAACATGGTGACCGGCGAGACCCGGGTCCTCTCGAGCCAGACGAGCAGTTCGGTGGGCCCGGTCGCGATGTCGCGAACCGGCGCGTATGCGGTGTTCGGCGCGGGCGCGCCGCTCGACAGCCGGTTCGCGTCCAGCGGACTGTTCGCCCGCTTCACCGGCGTGGCGCGATCGTGGTGGTGGATCGACTGAGGACGACCGCCTCGGCAAATGAAAGAGGGCGGCCACAGGGGCCGCCCTCAATTCATTCTTGAACGCGGCGAACCGCTTCGCGGTTGGTGGGCCTAGAGCCCAGCCGCTGCGCGCAGCGCTGCCGCCTTGTCGGTGCGCTCCCACGTGAACTCCGGCTCCTCGCGGCCGAAGTGGCCGTAGGCGGCGGTCTTCTCGTAGATCGGGCGCAGCAGGTCGAGCATCTGGATGATGCCCTTCGGGCGCAGGTCGAAGTGCTCCGCCACCAGCGCCGACAGCTTCTCGTCCGAGATCACGCCGGTGCCTTCGGTGTAGACCGTGATGTTCATCGGCTTGGCCACGCCGATCGCGTACGCGACCTGGATCTGGCACTGGCGCGCCAGGCCGGCAGCGACGATGTTCTTCGCGACGTAGCGTGCCGCATACGCGGCCGAGCGGTCGACCTTGGAAGGATCCTTGCCCGAGAACGCGCCGCCGCCGTGCGGGCACGCGCCACCGTAAGTGTCGACGATGATCTTGCGGCCGGTCAGACCGCAATCGCCTTGCGGGCCGCCGATGACGAAGCGGCCGGTCGGGTTGACGAGGTAGCGCGTGTTCTTCAACCACTCCTTCGGCAGCACCGGCTTGATCAGCTCCTCGATGATCGCCTCGTTGAACGAGGCCTTCATCTTCGTCGGCGTCTCGCTCTGGTCCGGGCTGTGCTGTGTCGACAGCACGACGGTGTCGATGCTGTGCGGCTTGCCGTCCACATAGCGCATCGTGACCTGGCTCTTCGCGTCGGGGCGCAGGAACGGCAGGCGGCAGTCCTTGCGGAGCTGCGCCTGGCGCTCGACGAGGCGGTGCGCGTAGTAGATCGGCGCGGGCATCAGCTCGGGGGTTTCGTCGCAGGCGTAGCCGAACATCAGGCCCTGGTCGCCGGCACCGGTGTTCAGGTGATCGTCTGACGCGTGGTCGACGCCCTGCGCGATGTCGTTGCTCTGCTTGTCGTACGCGACCAGCACCGCGCAACCCTTGTAGTCGATGCCGTACTCGGTGTTGTCGTAGCCGATGCGCTTGATCGTGTCGCGCGCGACCTGGATGTAGTCGACGTGCGCGTTGGTGGTGATCTCACCGGCCAGCACGACGAGGCCGGTGTTGGTCAGCGTCTCGGCAGCGACTCGCGACAGCGGGTCCTGCTGGAAGATCGCGTCGAGGATGGCGTCCGAGACCTGGTCGGCGACCTTGTCGGGGTGGCCTTCGGAAACGGACTCGGATGTGAAAAGGAAATCGTTCGACACTCTTAAACTCCAGTAGGTTGCAGCGCGGTTGCGGATTTCTGCGTTGCCGGCCTGAGACTCTGGAGGAGCGGCGAACGCTTTAGCGGCATTTGTTGAGCCACACCCTCCGGTGCCGCCCGGCGCAGCCGCTGTACGCAGCGTTTGCGCATCGCCCGCAAGTAGTTCAGTTAACTCGGCGATACGTCGATTATAGAAAAATGTTGAGGCTGTTTCGCTGGCTCGCCCGCTGCCCCCTGTGGTTTTTGCACGCCTTAGGGGGTGCCCTCGGCTGGATCACCTACGCGGCCTCGCCCACTTACAGGCGCCGCTTTCAGCAAAACGTGGCGCAGGCCGGCGTCTCGGCGCAGCAGGCACGGCCCGCCATCGCAGAGGCCGGGCGGCTCATCATGGAAACACCATTTCTCTGGCTGCGGCCGGCCGACGAGCCGATTCGGCCGGCACTGAACTGGGAAGGTGAAGCATTGCTGGTCGAGGCGCTGAAGCAGCGCAAGGGCATCGTGCTGCTCACGCCGCACATGGGCAGTTTCGAGGTGACGGCGCAGGCCTGCGCGCAGAGTTTTGCGGCCGACCACGGCCCGATCACGGTGCTCTACCGCCCGGCGCGCAAGCCCTGGCTGCGCGAGATCATGGACGGCTCGCGTGCCCGCCCCGGGGTGGCCACCGCACCGGCCACGCTGGCCGGCGTGCGCCAGATGATCCGCGCGCTGCGCCGCGGCGAAGCGGTCGGCCTGCTGCCCGACCAGGTGCCGCCCGACGGCATGGGCGTGTGGGTGCCGTTCTTCGGCAAGCCGGCCTACACGATGACGCTGGCCGCGCGCCTGGTGCAACAGACCGGCGCGGTGCCGCTGCTGATCTGGGGCGAGCGTTTGCGCCATGGCGCGGGCTACACGGTGCGGGTGTCGGCGCTCGGCGAAGCCCTGCCGGCGGGCGAAAACACTCAGGCAGAATCCGCCGCGGTCATCAACCGTGCGATGGAGCGCTTGATCCGCCAGCGCCCGCAGCAATACCTGTGGGGTTACCACCGCTACAAGCAGCCGCGCGCCAACGCTTCGATCGACTGATCGCGCCGGCACTCCACCACCTTCGAGAAGAACGCTTGGGCGCACGAATCCTCCTGGCCACGCTGTGGTTGTTCCACTGGCTGCCGCTGTCGCTGCAGGCCTTCTGCGGCCGCGCGCTGGGGCGGCTGCTGCACGCGCTGGCCGGCTCGCGCCGGCGCATCGCGCTGCGCAACGTCGAGCTGTGTTTCCCCGAGAAAACGCTCGCCGAACGAACGCAACTCGTGCGCGAACACTTCCAGTGGCTCGGCCGCAGCCTGCTGGAGCGCGGCCTGCTTTGGTACGCGCCGGCCGAGCGGCTCAAGCGGCTGATCCACATCGAAGGCGATGTGGGTCTGGCCGAGCGCAGCGAGCGCCCGGTGATGTGGCTGGTGCCGCACTTCATGGCGCTCGACGTGGCCGGCGTGTCGGTGCTGCTGTTCCAGAAACGCAAGGGCATCTCGATCTACCAGGAACAGAGCGACCCGGTGATGGACGCCGCGATCCGCCGCGGCCGGTTGCGCCTGGGCAATGCCGAGATCTTCCCGCGTGACGAATCGGGCAAGGCACTGTTTCGAGCGATCCGCCGTGGCGATGCGTTTTTCAATCTACCCGACATGGATTTCGGTGAACGCGACGCCGCGTTCGTGCCCTTCTTCGGCATCCCTGCCGCAACGCTGCTCGCGCCGTCGCGGCTGGCGCGCGCGCTGAACATGGTCGTGCAGCCCGTGCTGGCGGAGACACTGCCCGGCGGCGAAGGCTACCGCGTGCGCTTCATGCCGCCGTGGGAGCATTTCCCGACCGACGACCCGCTGGCCGACACGGCGGCGATGAACCGCTGGATCGAGGCGCAGATCCGCGCCAACCCGGCGCAGTACCTGTGGGTGCACAAGCGCTTCAAGACACGGCCCGCTGGTGAAGAGTCGCTTTACTGACGCGGCCACCAAGCACTCCGTGCGTTGCGGTGCGGAAGCCATAATCCGGGCATGAAGCTCCGGTTCACCAAGATGCAAGGCGCGGGCAACGACTTCGTCGTGCTCGACGGCACGCGTGCGCCGATCGAGCTGACCGACGCACAGGTGCGGCACCTCGGCGATCGCCGCTTCGGTGTCGGCGCCGATCAGATCCTGATGATCGCGCCCAGCCCCGCGCCGGGCGTGGACTTTGGCTACCGCATCTTCAACGGCGGCAGCGGCGACGAGGTCGAGCACTGCGGCAACGGCGCGCGCTGCTTCGTGCGTTTCGTGCACGACAAGGGCCTGAGCCCCAAGCGCACCTTGCGCGTGCAGACCGTCAACAACACGCTCGAATTGCACCTGCAGGACGACGGCCGCGTGACGGTCGACATGAACGCGCCGATCTTCGACCCGGCCCGCGTGCCGTTCGACGCATCCGGCCTGCTGCCGCGCATGGTCAATGGCTTCGAGCTGTGGCCGCTCGACGTGGGCGACCAGAACGTCGAGATCGCGGTGCTGTCGATGGGCAACCCCCACGCCGTTCAACTCGTGCACGACATCGAGAGCGCGCCGGTCGGCAGCATCGGCCCGGCGGTCGAATCGCATCCGCGCTTTGCGCGCCACGTCAACGCCGGCTTCATGCAGGTCGTCAGCCGCACGCACGTCAAGCTGCGCGTGCACGAGCGCGGCGCCGGCGAGACGCTGGCCTGCGGCACCGGCGCGTGTGCTGCAGTGGTCGCCGGCATCCGCCTGGGGCTGCTGGACGAGCGTGTCGATGTCGACACGCGTGGTGGCCGCCTCACGATCGCTTGGGCCGGCGGCACCGCCTCGGTGCTGATGACCGGCCCGGCCGACACGGTTTACGAAGGAGAGATCGACCTATGAGCGTCCAGGGCATCACCGAAGCGGACATCGCCAATTACCTGGCGAACACGCCGGGCTTCTTCGAGCGGCATGCCGAGTTGCTCGGCAGCGTGCAGCTCACCAGCCCGCATGGCCAGCGCGCCGTTTCGCTGCAGGAGCGGCAGATGGAGATGCTGCGCGACAAGATCCGCGGGCTCGAAGGCAAGATCATCGAGATGATCCGCTACGGCCAGGACAACGTGACGATCGCCGACAAGCTGCACCGCTGGACGCGCGCACTGATGGTGACGCCGAACGCGGCCGAGCTGCCCGACGTGCTGGTGCGCGAACTGATGCACCACTACATGATCCCGCAGGCCGGCATCCGCGTTTGGGGCGCGGCACCCGCGTTCGCAACCCAGACCTTCGCGCAACCGGTGGGTGACGACGTCAAGGTCTTCGCGGCCAGCCTGGCGCTGCCGTACTGCGGCGTGAACTCAGGCTTCGAGGCCGCGCAGTGGCTCGAAGAGCCGGCGAGCGCGAAGTCGATGGCCCTCGTGCCGCTGCGCGCCGACCTGGCGACCGCCGGCAGCGCGTTCGGCATGCTGGTGCTGGCCTCGCCCGACCCGACGCGCTACACCGCCGAGATGGGCACCGAGTTCCTCGTGCGCATCGGCGAGATCGCCAGCGCGGCGCTCTCCAGGGTGCTGCCCGCGCGCAGCTGAGCACAGCGATGGACGCAGCGCACGACACCGCGCTCGTCGACGCGGACATCCAGCGCCATCTCGTTCATTTGCAGGTCGAGCGCCGGCTTGCCCTGCGCACGCTGGCGCTCTACGCGCACGCGTTCACGCAACTCCAGCAGTTCGCAGCCGCCCAGAACACTCCCCTGCGCGAGGTGCAGATGCACCACGTGCGGCGCTGGGCCGCCACGCTGCATGGCAAGGGCCTCGCGCCGCGCAGCATCGCGCTGACGCTCTCCGCATGGCGCGGCCTGTACCGCTGGCTTGGCCAGGATGGCCTGGTGGCACTGAACCCGGCCGACGGCGTGCGTGCCCCGAAGGCCCCGCAACCGCTGCCCAAGGCGCTCTCGGTCGACCACGCGATGGCACTGGCCGATGCCCCGCCACCGGACGACACCGACCCGGCCAGCGCGGCGCGCGACCAGTGCGTCGTCGAGCTGCTGTACGGCTGCGGGCTGCGGGTCGGCGAACTCGTCGGTCTCGACCTGCATGCCGGCAATGGCGGCTGGATCGACGCGTCGGACGCGAGCGCGCATGTGCTCGGCAAGGGCAGCAAGCGCCGCAGCGTGCCGGTCGGCGCCGCGGCACTGAAGGCGCTGCACGCGTGGCTGGCCCTGCGCGCGCAGATCGCCCGGGACGATGAACCCGCGCTGCTCGTCGGCCGCCGCGGCACGCGCATCACGGCGGCCCAGGTGCGTGCGCGCCTGAAGCTGCGCGCACAGCAGGCCGGCCTGCCGACGCACGTGCACCCGCACATGCTGCGCCACTCGTTCGCCACGCACGTGCTGCAGAGCAGTGGCGACCTGCGGGCGGTGCAGGAGTTGCTTGGCCACGCCAACATCACGACGACGCAGGTCTACACCAAGCTCGACTTCGGCCACCTCTCGAAGGTCTACGACGCGGCCCACCCGCGCGCGCGCAAGCGTTCATGACGGCGGCGCGGGCGACAATGCCGCCCCATGAAGACCATCACGCTGCGCCCCGGCAGGGAGCGCTCGCTGCAACGCCACCACCCGTGGGTGTTCGAGTCCAGCGTTGCCAACGGCAAGGCCGATGCCGGCGAGACGGTGCGGGTGCAGTCGGCCGACGGCGCCTTCCTCGCCTGGGCCGCGTACAGCCCGAACTCGCAGATCCGCCTGCGCGCGTGGAGCTTCGATGAAGCCGAGCGCATCGACCGCGCCTTCTTCGAGCGCCGCATCGCGCAGGCGCTCGCATCACGCCAACGCCTGCCAATCGCGAGCGACGGCCTGCGCCTCATCCATGGCGAGGCCGATGGCCTGCCCGGCCTGATCGTCGACCGCTACGCCGACACGCTGAGCGCGCAGTTCCTGTCGATCGGCGCGGAGCGCTGGAAGGCCACCCTCGCCGATCTGCTGCTCGCCGCCACCGGGCTGACGCGGCTGTACGAGCGCAGCGACTCCAGCAGCCGTGGCCTCGAAGGGCTCACCCCCTCGACCGGCTGGCTGCGCGGCGACGGTTCGACCGAGGTGACGATACGCGAGCACGACTGGCGGCTGCGGCTCGACGTGGCCGAGGGCCACAAGACCGGCTTCTACCTCGACCAGCGCGACAACCGGCGGCACTTTGCCGATGCGGTGCGCCAGTTCGGCTGCCAGCGGGTGCTGAACTGCTATTGCTATACCGGCGGCTTCAGTGTCGCCGCGCTGGCAGGCGGTGCCGCGCATGTGACCGGCATCGATTCATCAGGCCCGGCGCTGGCGCATGCCACCGCACACATCGCGCTCAACGGCTTCGACCCGGCGCGCCACGAAGCGCTGGACGCCGACGTGAACCACAGCCTGCGTGCCCTGCTCGAGCGCGGCGAACGCTTCGACGCGATCGTGCTCGACCCGCCGAAGTTCGCGCCCACCGCCGCCCACGCCGAACGCGCCGCACGCGCGTACAAGGACATCAATCGCCTCGCGCTGATGCTGCTCGCGCCCGGCGGTGTGCTGTTCACGTTCTCGTGCTCGGGCGGCATCAGCCCCGACCTCTTCCACAAGATCGTGGCCGGTGCCGGTGTGGATGCGGGTGTCGACGCGATCATCCTCGAGCGCCTGCACGAACCGGCGGATCACCCGAGCACCTTGCTGTTCCCCGAGGGGCACTACCTCAAAGGGTTGGCTCTGCTCAAACGCTGACCGAGCACGGCCCGTGCGGCGTCAGGTCGGCAGCGGAATGCGGCTCTCGTACTTGGCCCGATGCACGCTGAAGAAGGTCTTCACGTTGCGCACGTTCGCATCCTGCGTGAAGAGGCGCTGCACCAGCGCGTGGTACGCCGCCATGTCCGGCAATTGCAGCACGAGCATCAGGTCGGGCCCCGGCGTCACGCGGTAGCACTGCTGCACGCCCGCGTCGGCCACGGCGCGGGCCTCGAAGGCGGCCAGGTGCTCGGCGCCTTGGGCATCGAGGCTGACCTCCGCGAAGGCGGTCAGCCCGGCACCCAGCGCCTGCGCCGACAGCAGCGCCACGCGACGTTCGATCACGCCGGCGTCGAGGAGGCGCTTCACCCGGCGCAGGCAGGTCGCCGGCGAGGTGTGCACGGCCGCAGCCAGTTCCAGATTGGACTGGGAGGCGTCGACTTGCAACTGGTCCAGGATGCGCCAGTCGGTCGCGTCGATGTCGATGTTTGATTTCATATCAGTGACTATTTCGGCATATTTGAGCCGAACGTCGTTCGCATGAACTATTAAACCATCGTGGACGCATATTTGATCGCAATATTCCTCTTCCCATGCCTACGATTCAAGCCCTTGCAGCTCATCCCGGACCAGCATCATGTGTGGCATCGTCGGCGCCGTCAGCACCAAGAACATCGTTCCGATCCTGATCGAGGGCCTGAAGCGGCTCGAATACCGCGGCTATGACTCCTGCGGTGTCGCCGTTCACCAGGGCGGCGAACTGCGCCGCGCACGTAGCACGACGCGCGTGGCCGAGCTCGAAGCCGAGGTCGCCGCCGATGACGTGCAGGGCGGCACCGGCATCGCCCACACGCGCTGGGCCACGCACGGCGCGCCGGTGGTGCGCAACGCGCATCCGCACTTCAGCCGCGGGCCCGGCGTGTCGGACGCCGCCGTCGCTGTCAGCGGCGGCACGGCGCATGCCGGGCGCATCGCGCTGGTCCACAACGGCATCATCGAGAACCACGACGAACTGCGCGCCGAGCTCGTCGCGCGCGGCTACGTGTTCGCCAGCCAGACCGACACCGAGGTCATCGCCCACCTCGTCGATCACCTCTACGACGGCGACCTCTTCGACGCGGTGCAGCGCACCACGCTGCGCCTGCGCGGCGCGTTCGCGATCGCGGTGTTCTGCCGCGACGAGCCACACCGCGTCGTCGGCGCCCGCGAGGGTTCGCCGCTGGTGCTGGGCGTGGGTGCGGGCGAACGGGCCGGCGAGCACTTCCTCGCGTCCGACGCGATGGCGCTGGCCGGCGTGACCGACCAGATCGTCTACCTCGAGGAGGGCGACGTCGTCGACCTTCAACTCGGCAAGCACTGGATCAGCCACCGCGACGCCGACGGCCGCTATCGCCCGGTGCAGCGCGAAGTGCGCACCGTGGTCGCACACAGCGGCGCGGCCGAGCTCGGCCCCTACCGCCACTACATGCAAAAGGAGATCTTCGAACAGCCCAAGGCCATCGCCGACACGCTGGACGCCGTGCCCGGCATCTCGCCCGAGCTGTTCGGCGACGGCGCGCACAGCGTGTTCAAGGAGATCGACTCGGTGCTGATCCTGGCCTGCGGCACCAGCTACTACAGCGGCTCGGTCGCGAAGTACTGGCTCGAGAGCATCGCGAAGATCCCGACCAGCGTCGAGGTGGCGAGCGAGTACCGCTACCGCGACAGCGTACCCAACCCGCGCACGCTCGTCGTCACCATCACGCAGAGCGGCGAGACCGCCGACACCCTCGCGGCGCTGAAGCACGCGCGCGCGCTCGGCATGCCGCACACGCTGACGATCTGCAACGTCGCCACCAGCGCGATGGTGCGCGAGTGCAAGTTCGCGTACATCACCCGCGCCGGCGTCGAGATCGGCGTGGCCTCGACCAAGGCTTTCAGCACCCAGCTCGTCGGCCTGTTCCTGCTCACGCTGGCGCTGGCGCAGACGCGCGGCCACCTCACCGATGCGCAGGAGGCCGAGCACCTGAAGGCACTGCGCCACCTGCCGATCGCGGTGCAGGCCGTGCTCGCGCTGGAGCCGCAGGTGATCGCGTGGTCGGAGGACTTCGCGCGCAAGGAGAACGCGCTCTTCCTCGGCCGCGGCCCGCATTACCCGATCGCACTCGAAGGCGCGCTGAAGCTCAAGGAGATCAGCTACATCCACGCCGAGGCCTACCCCGCCGGCGAACTCAAGCACGGCCCGCTCGCGCTCGTGACGGCCGAGATGCCCGTCGTCACCATCGCGCCGAACGACACGCTGCTCGAGAAGCTCAAGAGCAACCTGCAGGAAGTGCGCGCCCGCGGCGGCGAGCTGTTCGTGTTCGCCGATGCCGACACGCGCATCGAGAGCGGCGAAGGGCTGCACGTGATCCGCATGCCGGAGCACTACGGCGCGTTGTCACCGATCCTGCACGTGGTGCCACTGCAGCTGCTGGCGTACCACACGGCCTGCGCGCGCGGCACCGATGTCGACAAGCCGCGCAACCTCGCGAAGAGCGTGACGGTGGAATAGGCAGGTCGCAGGGGTGGCAAGAGAGAGAGAGAAGAAAGATGGGGAATCCTCAGGACCTCGACGAAGGGCACATCGGCGGTCTCGACGCTGTCGCGCAGATCGCCCACGACCGCGGCCTGAGCCCGCAGCCGCGCTCGGGCCATCAGGAGCGGCTGGAAAACATCGTCAACCGCTTCGCCTGAGCTCGGGGCTACGACGCGACCTTCTGCCGCGCCGGGATCAACAACCCGCGGGCCACTGCCGGCCGTGCGAGAAACGCCTGCAGTGCCCGCGTGACGTTCGGGAAGTCCGCGATGCCGACCAGTTCGCCGGCCCCGTAGAAGCCGATCAGGTTGTTGACCCACGGGAAGGTCGCGATGTCGGCGATCGTGTACTCGTCGCCCATCAGCCAGGCTTTGTCGGCGAGGTGCCGATCGAGCACGTTCAGCAGCCGCCTCGATTCGGCCGCGTAGCGGTCACGCGGGCGCTTGTCGTCACAGTCCTTGCCGGCGAACTTGTGGAAGAAGCCGACCTGTCCGAACATCGGGCCGATGCCGCCCATCTGGAACATCAGCCACTGGATCGCCTCGTAGCGCCGCCCCGGCGCCTTCGGCAGCAGCTGCCCGGTCTTGTCGGCCAGGTAGATCAGGATCGCACCCGACTCGAACAGCCCGAGCGGCTCGCCATCGGGCCCGTTCGGGTCGAGGATCGCCGGGATCTTGTTGTTCGGGCTGAGCGAGAGAAACTCCGGCGACAGTTGGTCGTTCGCGTCGAAGCGCACCAGGTGCGGCTCGTAGGCCAGGCCGATCTCCTCGAGCATGATCGAGACCTTCACGCCATTGGGCGTCGGCAGTGAATAGAGCTGGAGGCGGTCCGGGTGCTGCGCGGGCCACTTGCGCGTGATGGCAAAGCGGGACAGGTCGTTCATGCGTCTTCCGTTCAAGGTCATCGTTGGCGGCGCACACGCACCGCGGTGGCCAGGCCCTGCAGCAACGGCACCGTCTGCGCGAAGCCGATGCAGGCATCGGTGATCGACACGCCGCGCTGCAGCGGCACGCCGGGCACCAGATCCTGGCGCCCTGCTTCGAGGTGGCTCTCGATCATCACGCCGACGATGCGCCGCTCGCCGCCCGCGACCTGCGCCGCGACATCGTGCGCGACCTCGATCTGCCGCAGGTACTGCTTGCTGCTGTTGCCGTGCGAGACGTCGATCATCACCTGCTCGCGCAAGCCCGCGGCGCGCAGCACCTCACTGCTCGCGGCCACGCTGGCGGCGTCGAAATTGGGCGTCTTGCCGCCGCGCAGGATCAGGTGGCAGTCGTCGTTGCCGCGGGTCTCGAAGATCGCGGCCATGCCCATCTTCGTCATGCCCATGAACGCGTGCGACGCCCGCGCCGCGAGGATCGCGTCGGCTGCGATTCGGATGCTGCCGTCGGTGCCGTTCTTGAAGCCGACCGGGCAGCTCAGGCCCGAGGCGAGCTGGCGGTGGCTCTGGCTCTCGGTGGTGCGCGCGCCGATCGCGCCCCACGCGATCAGGTCGGCGGTGTACTGCGGGCTCAGCAGGTCGAGGAACTCGGTGCCGGTCGGCAGCCCGAGCGTGGTCAGTTCGAGCAGCAGGCGGCGCGCGCGCTCCAGCCCTTCGTTGATCGAGAAGCTGCCATCGAGGTGCGGGTCGTTGATGTAGCCCTTCCAGCCGACCGTCGTGCGCGGCTTCTCGAAGTAGGCGCGCATCACGATGACCAGGTCGTCGGCGAGCTCGTCGGCCACGCGCTTCAGGCGCTGGCCGTACTCGATCGCCTGATCATGGTCGTGGATCGAACACGGGCCGACGACGACGACGAGTCGGTCGTCGCGGCCCTGCAGCACCTCGGCGATCGCAGCGCGGCTCTTCTCGACCAGCGGCAGCGTGTCGTCACGCACCGGCACGCGCTCCTGCAGCAGCGCGGGCGTGATCAGCGGGCGCACGGCGCCGATGCGCACATCGTCGATGCGGGTGGTGTCCAGCGTGCTGTCGCGGGTACCGATCTCTCGGTCGTGGGTGGGGTCGTCGAGTCGTGCCATGGGCGCGGAGCTTACCGCGCCACCACGGCGATGCCGCGAAACTGCCCTGCGCTCGGCGCCACCACCGGCTTCGGGTAGCGCTCCGGCAGGAAGCGGTGCAGCAGCTCGGCCTCGCGCACCTGCGCCAGCGCGACGTTGGCGATCTTCACGTGGCCGTAGCCGCGCATGCTCAGCGGCAGCGACGCGATCTGCAGCGCGGTCGACAGGCGCTCGGCGTTCAGGTTCGCGAGCAGCTCGTCGACGCGGCGCTCGAACTGCGTGATCAACCGGCGCTCCATGCGCCGCTCTTCGGTGTGGCCGAAGAGGTCGAGCGCACTGCCGCGCAGCGCCTTGCCCTTCGCAAGCAGGCGCATCGCAGGCAGCATCCACGCGCCGAGCACGATCTTCTTCGGCGGCTGGCCGTGCTTGGGCCGCGCGAGCAGCGGCGGGGCCATGTGGAATTCGAGCGTCACGTCGCCTTCGAACTGATCGGCGAGCTGGCGCCTGAAGCTGCCATCGGTGTACAGGCGCGCGACCTCGTACTCGTCCTTGTACGACATCAGCTTCATCAAACTGCGGGCGACGGCGCGCGCCAACGGCAGCGAGGCGTCGTGACCGTTGCAGTCCTGCTCGGCCTTCGCGGCACGCCGCACGACCGAAACAAAACGCTGCGCCCACGCGGCGTTCTGATAGCCGGCGAGATGCGCGGCACCGCGGGCGATCAGGCCGTCGAGCGTGTCGTCCTCGGGCAGGGCCACGGCCTCGTCGCGCAGCGCGGCTGGGTTGCCCGCGGCCATGCGTCCGAGCGCGAACGACAGCAGGTTGCTCTCGACCGCCACGCCGTTCAGCGTGATCGCGCGTTGCATCGCGGCGAGGCTGATCGGCACCAGCCCCCGTTGCCATGCATAGCCCATCGCGAGGATGTTCGCGGTCACGGTGTCGCCGAGGAACTCTTCGGCCAGCGATTGCGCGTCGAAGGTCTCGACGAGGTCGTCGCCGGCCGCGAAGCGCATCTTCGCGAGCAGCAACTCGGTCTTCAGATCGGCGTCCGGGTTCTTCAGCGATTCGGCGACCGGGATCTCGTGGATGTTGTTGACGATGCGCGTGCGGCCATGGCGCACCGTCTGCAGCGCCTCGGGCGACGCGGCGACGACCATGTCGCAGGCCAGGATCGCGTCGGCCTGCTGCGTGTCGATGCGCACCTGGTTCAGTCGCTCGGGCACATCGGCCAGGCGCACGAAACTCAGCACCGAGCCACCCTTCTGCGCGAAGCCCATGAAGTCGAGCACGCTCGCACTCTTGCCTTCGAGGTGCGCGGCCATCGCGATCACCGCGCCGACCGTGACCACGCCGGTGCCGCCGACACCGGTGACGAGCAGATCCCACGGCCCGTCCCACGCGTGCGGCTCGGGCAGCGGCAGCGTCTCGACGCGGGCGAGGAAGGCCTCCTTGCCGCTCGACAACGCACCGCTCTTCTTGCGCAGCCTGCCGCCGGTGACGCCGACGAAGCTCGGGCAGAAGCCCTTCTCGCACGAGTAATCCTTGTTGCACGCGGTCTGGTCGATCTTGCGCTTGCGGCCCATCGGCGTCTCGTGCGGCAGCACCGCGACGCAGTTGCTCTGCACCGTGCAGTCGCCGCAGCCTTCGCACACGGCCTCGTTGATCAGCAGGCGCTTGGGCGGGTCGACCAGCTCGCCCTTCTTGCGCCGGCGGCGCTTCTCGGCCGCGCACGTCTGCTCGTAGATCAGCACGGTGACGCCGGCCACCTCGCGCAGGCGGCGCTGCACCGCATCGAGCTCGGTGCGGTCGAGAAATTCGGTGCCGGCCGGGAAGCGGCTGCGGATCGTGTCGTACTTGCCGATGTCGTCGCTCACCACGACGACCTGCTTCACGCCTTCGCTCTCGACCTGGCGCGCGATCGCGTCGACACTGATCACGCCGTCGACCGGCTGGCCGCCCGTCATCGCGACGGCGTCGTTGTAGAGGATCTTGTAGGTGATCGTCGCCTTCGCCGCGACGGCCTGGCGGATCGCGAGGTAGCCCGAGTGGTAGTAGGTGCCGTCGCCGAGGTTCTGGAACACGTGCGGTGTCTTCGTGAACATCGCGTGCGAGATCCAGTCGACGCCTTCGCCGCCCATCTGGATCAGCCCGGCGGTGCTGCGGTCCATCCAGTTGGCCATGAAGTGGCAGCCGATGCCGGCGCGCGCGGTCGAACCTTCGGGCACCTTCGTGCTGGTGTTGTGCGGGCAGCCGGCGCAGAAGTACGGCAGCCGCTTGACGGAATCGCCGGCATTGGCCAGCAGTTCGGGCGGCGTGAAGTCGCGCACGTGCTGCAGGTGATAGTCGAGCACGCTGTCGTCCGGAAAGTGCGCGGCCAGCCAG